>NZ_JAURXB010000170.1 GCF_030654605.1 Bradyrhizobium sp. | reverse complement strand
CCTTCACCCCTGGCCGGACTTGCGCTTCGCCGTCAAACACCCAAGGTGGGAGCCGTATGCGGGAAAGCCGCCTGTACGGTTCTGTGCGGGGGGCGCTCAGAAATGAGCGTCCCTACCGCGATCGCTTCGCTCGCAATGACGAAAAGTCAAACCGCCTTGAGATGCCGGACCTTGTCGGCGATCTCCTGCGGTACCGGCGCGGCCCATGGCGCGCTGCGGCGGCGCTTGACGTCGACTTCCATCCAGAAGGTTTCCCAGCCGCGCGTAGGCCCGATGCCGTCCATGGTGGCGGGGCCCTGGATGCTGCGGGCATGGACGTCGTCGAGGAACAGCATCGGCTTCTGGCCGCCCGCGACCTTCTCGATCTCCTGCCGCAGCAGCCGGCGATACTGCACGATCGCCTTGTCGGAACTGCCGAGATGTTCTTGGGTGCGGTCCTGGATCGGTCCCATCGATTCCACCGCCCACTGGTCGTGCACGTTGATGTCGGCACCCATGCCGGTATAGGTCGCGGTCGCCTGCTCGTGCGGGTCGAAACCGTAATCGTTGGTCTTGTTCTTGCGCGATTTATAATCGGGCAGTTCGTAGAGTTCGAGCCGCTGGTCGCGCATCTTGTTCTTGTCGACCGGCGTCGAATAGGAGGTGAAGATCGCGTACCAGTAGCAGTTCTCGTCATCGACCGGCACATGCCACTGCGTGATCGTCATCTCCGTGCTCATGGGAATGACAAAACCGTGCGGAAACAGCTGGTTGGTGACGCGAACATGGGTTTGCTCGTCGTCGATCTCGCGCAGCGTGATCAGCCGCAGGCCATATTCGGTGTGCTCGACATTGATGATCGGGCGGTCATATTCGCGCAGGATCTTGGTCATCGGCAAGTCGCTGCCGGCGGAGGCGCCGCGGAACTGCTTGCCATAGGCGCCTGAGGTGTCCTCGTCCTCGAAGAAGCGATGCAGGAACGAGGCATGCGCCGGGTCGATGCCGACCTCCAGCGCCTGCAGCCAGTTGCAGTTGATATGGCCCTTGAACGCGAAGGTGTGGCTGTCCGGCGCGACAAAACAGTCGATCTCCGGAAACGCCGGCGGTTCGCCTTCGCCGAGATACGCCCACAGGATTCCGCTTTTCTCTATCACCGGATAGGCCCGTTGCGTGACGTTCCTGCACAACGGCGAATCCTTCGGTTCGGCCGGCGTCTCCAGGCATTTGCCCGCGACGTCGAACAGCCAGCCATGGAAGGCGCAGCGCAAGCCGCCGTTTTCCAGCCGGCCGAACGCGAGGTCGGCGCCGCGATGCGCGCAATGCCGATCCATCAGGCCGTAGCGGTTCTGCTCGTCGCGAAACAGCACCAGGTTTTCCCCGAGCAGTCTTACCGGCTTGACCGGACGCGGCCCCGTCAGCTCGTCGACCAGCGCCGCCGGTTGCCAGTACATCCGCATCAATTTGCCGGCCGGATCCTTCGGCCCGGTGCGGGTGATCAGGTCGTTGGCTTCCTGGCTCATCATGACGGTGTTCTCCGGACCGGCGGTGCGGGCTGAATGTCGTTTGGAATCAAGTTACTAGGCTTGCGGATCGCTGCAAGCGGATTCCTTGCCCACATTGCCTGATCGCTGGACGGTGCCTACGCTCTCAACCCGAAATGGCCAATGATTTCCAGCGCGGACGCCTCTGCCGGCCGCTTTTCGGTGTCCAGCTTGAGGCAGCCGGCGCTCGGCACCGCCGTGAATTTGTAGTCGTCGAGGTATTTGTTGAGGCCCTCCGCCGACGCCATCTTGCGTCGTTCGACCCGATCGGGGTTGCCGACCCTGCGCAGCGCCTCTTCGCGCGAGCAGTGCAAAAACACCGGCAGCAACTCACCGCCGTGCCGCTGCACAATCTCTTCGAGTTTCCGGAATTGCGGGAGGTCTTCCGGCTCGACAAAGCAGAAGGTCATGACGACAAGAGAAACGCCGTACTCTCCGGCGGCGTCGAGCGCCGCATATCGGGTGCTATGGACCAGCTCCCAGAACCCGGGCGCGCCGAACTCGAACAGGGTGCGCGCGAGGTCGATCGCGGCATGATTGTCGAACAGCCGCCCCGGCACCAGTTCAAGCAGCGCTTTTGCGACCGTCAGCTTGCCGGCCGCGGGCGCGCCGTGGAGGAAGAGCAGTTTCATGCGCGGATGAATATCGCGAATGGCAAAAGAGGGCGAGGCCCGACCGCCACTTACCCCCGCGCGAACATTTTCGCTTCGCTCTGCAGCACCGGCGCCACCGCGTCGACCAGGCGCGCGGCGGCGGCATCCCCGCTGAGGCCTGAGGTATCGACCACCGCATTCGCCCGCGCAT
>NZ_JAURXB010000169.1 GCF_030654605.1 Bradyrhizobium sp. | reverse complement strand
CTCGCCCGCCGAGCCGTCGCGGCTCTTCCCTCGGGATTATGTGGAGCGCGGCGATCACCAAACCCGCAGAAAACCTGCACTCAGACGACACCACTCCGCACAACGCCACGCTTCGCATAATCGGTGGCGCCGGCGAAGATGCGATAGTCGGGCGCTTTGTCGTTCTCTTTCTCGGTCGCGACGAACTTCGCCTTGACGTTGAGCGTGAGGGTCTTGACCGAGCCGGTGTAACCGTTGTCCGCTGCGGTGAAGGTTCCGATGGTAGCCATGGTGGTCTCCGTCTGTTGTCGGGCCGCGACGATCGCGGCCTCGATGGCGGTCCTTGGCCCGGGGAGCGATCGGCCCGCAGCCGTCAGGCCCGCAGCGCAGCGGAGGACGGCGGTAGCCGGCCTTTTTGCCTCGCGAGGAATGCCGCCACTTCGCGGCAGGGGAAAAAGGCCGACGTAGCCGTTGCGGGAAGGCGATCGAGGCGGAGCCGTCCCCCGGGCCTGATCCGTCCATTCGAGGTTGCGTTGGTGCGCGCCCATCAAACAGACTGCTGGAGACCACCATGACTGCCATCATCATCGCCGTACAAGGACCTGGCATCACCGGTCGCACAAAGACCTGCACCCGCGCATCCACGAAGGCGAAGGCGTGACCCAACGAACGATGGCGTATGATTTCGTATAGCGGCGCGGCCGGTCGCGCGCCCTCGATCCAAACCCGCGGAGAGTCCAGACTGCGATCTCGATGTCAGAGATGGCCGATAGGTCCGCCCCGATCTACGCCTCGCTGGTGAAGGGTGAGGGCGACGACAGCTTCACGCTGATCTGGTCCCGCCGCAACGGCGACTGATCCAACCGGATCGAAGCGACGTACCTCTTCGGTGGGGTCAACGGGCGTTGACCACAACGCGCCCTGCCCGACCGGCTTCCGGCCAAAAAAACGCCTTGCTTTCCCTAAAGAATGCATCCGGTCGAGGGCGTGAGTAACATGAAGTTTACCGCGCGCCTGAGGGCGCGCGGCCAAAAATTTCGACAGCCGCACGATGACACGCCGGGACCGCGTGAGCGGTCCCGGCCATGCCGCTTACTCGGCGGCGACAGAGTACGCGTCCGGGCTCCTCTCTGTGACGACATCTGCCTGCCGTGGCTCGGCAGGCTCCTGGACGGCGCGCGACGCCCGCATCGGCGCGGGCAGCCAATCCGTCGCGGCCAGCAACTGCTCGGCGGCTTCCGCCATTTCCGGCTTCTTCATATCCGCCATACGGTCGGCCGCTTCGTGACTTGCGCCTTCCCGCACGGCCTCAAGGATACGCGCCTTGGTAATGCGCCCGAAATAGCTCCGCACGGTCGGCCGCCAGTAGCCGGTCATATCGAGCGAGACGGCTTCCGCCAACCGGTCGGCTGTCGCGAGGGCCCGAGGTTTCCGCTCCCAAGGCAATTTGACCGCGTTGACCGTCAGCGCGACGCAATGCGCCAGCAACGCCATACGGCTGTCATGATCCAGTTCGGACACGAACATCCACAGGCTGGTCACGTCACGGGGCATCTGCCTTGCCCAATTGGCATGACGATCCGCCCAAGCCTTGCCCGCCGGGGTATCCTCGATCCCGTCCGCATGAGACGCCAACACCGTGTTGACCGGACGAATCTCGACGACGTGTGCTTCCGCCCCGAGATAGAAGATTTGGGCGGCGAGAGCATGGGTGACGGTAACGATGGCGACTTCGGGCTGTTCGCTCAGATTGAGCCGCAGCCCCAAGGTGCGATGGGCGGTGAGGTCACGAACAAGGATATCCGACAAAGGACTGTCGTTTTCTTCCTCGTCCGCGGAACTCTGATCTACCTCCCCGTCCCCCTCCTCCGCTGACCGGCTGTCACTACTCCTAGCGTCGGCGCTCTCCGAAGCATCGCCCGCCTGATCGGTTTCGACTTGGGGTTTTTCATCCTCGGTTCGGATGAAACCGCGTTCGATCCGCACGGTGCCATCATGGTTGAGGATGACGAAAGCCCCGCCGCGCGCGATGTAGTCCGGGTCATAGGCCTGTCGCTTTGCCTCCAACCGCTCGATCTCGGCCTCAAGCTCGCCAAACCGCGCGTCCACCTCGTCGGGAAGTTCCTCAGCCGCCTCGTGCTGCTCGGTGAGGGCATTGAATTCGGCCTGCGCAGCATCGAGGGCGGCCTGATCTTCCGCTGAGAGCTCCACCGGATGCGGGTACGTCCGGCGCAAACCATGGGCGTGCGGAAAGTCGAGATGGGGTTGGGTCCATTTCCAGCCCTCGACTTCCCGCAGATCATCTGCGGCGCGTCCTAGCTTTCCGGTCACCAACAGATCGAGCAGCGCTACGTCTTCGAAATAGCCGCCGCGATCTTCGGTGAATAAATCACGCAGGATCGTGCCGCCCGCTTCCGTGTAGGCCTCCGCGCCGACAAAGATCGCCCGGCGATCCGTTGCGGCCACATGCGTCTCCGTCAACAGCCGGCGGATGGTGCTGGCATCGCGGTTATACGACAATCGATCGTACACCGCTTCCTGGCGGGCATGATCCTCCGCAATCGCAAAGGCCATCAACTGGTCCAGCGCCAGATCGCCGTTGCGATAAATTTCCATCAGCTTGGGCGAGACCGCGCCCAAGCGCAAGCGCTGCCGCACCACATGCGGCGTCACGCCGAACCGGGCGGCGATTTCTTCCGCGCCGAAACCACGTTCATCGGCGAGCTTCTTGAATGCCTCGAACTGGTCGGCGGGATGCATGTTCTCGCGCGTAACGTTTTCGTCGAGGCTGATTTCGAAGGCGTCGTTCGCGGTGTCGATGACACAGCGGATCGGTTCGGTTTTCTTGATCTCCTTGCGCTTCACACGGAGAAGCTGCGCCAATCTGCGGCCTTCGCCGATGGTGACAAAATAGAACCCGGTGGCCGCCCCATCCGACAGTTCCGGCTCGACGACAAGGTTTTGCAGGATGCCTTTGGCGCCGATGCTGGCCGCATAGGCCTCAATCGACGCCTCGCTGTGCGGCGTCTTGCGCGCGTTCTTGGGGGACTTCTTGAGCTTGTTGAGCGGAATGAAGCTCTCGGTCCCGCTCGCCGTGACGATTTCAACGTTCTTGGCAGTCATGATCAACCTCCTTTTTAGGGCTTGGGTGCAGAGCGCACCTCGCGCCTGCACCCCTGCCCGTCGGCGAGACCGGGGTAGCAAGGGCAAGGGCGGACGGGGTGGAGGGGGATCACCCGGCCTGCACAAGCGGATTCCGATGGTGGCAGCTGTCCGGTCCTGACGTCCGCGCGGAAGGTGGGGGAGACCGCCCCGGCCGGTCCCGGATCTTCCGGGACTTCACCCTTGCCCGCGCGAGGGCGGAGCCCTTAGCTCTCCCAAACAGAAAGAGGGCGTCTGTGCCGCAGCGAAGCGAAGGCCAGTCGGCAGTCGCGAGACCGGTTAATAAGGCACCCGAACGAAGGGCAGTGATAGCGACGCCGGAATGAAATGACGGCGGGACCGAGGGCGAGTGCCTCCGGCGAGCGACACATTATCGCGCGAGGGATCGAAGCCGAAGGCCGAGACGCGATTGCGGCTCGGTTCACGAGAGCCCGGTGCGGCAGCAGCCGCATGCGCA
The DNA here is from genome assembly GCF_030654605.1 of Bradyrhizobium sp. Taxonomy (GTDB): domain Bacteria; phylum Pseudomonadota; class Alphaproteobacteria; order Rhizobiales; family Xanthobacteraceae; genus Bradyrhizobium. The sequence goes on along the minus strand of NZ_JAURXB010000169.1, from coordinate 99,859 downwards.
AAAACGGAGAAGCAGCGACCACTTAAGCTCAAGGAATCCAGACTTCCTCGTGAACGTTCGTCTACGCACTATAGACTTGGATCTGAAGCATCGGAAAACGTTTCTTCCGTTCTTCTCCACCTGCTCTAGCAATTTCCCGGGTAGCAAATTCGGCCTTCAGGCGACCATCAACTGGCGAATTGCGGAACAAGGTTCGTCGCCGGCGCTCGCTGAATCGAGCGCGGGGGCTCGAAGCTAAAACTCGGCCCTACTCCTTGAGTGGTGGACAAGCAGAAGCGTCGCGGGCCCATTGGCCGAGTGTGTTTGCGCGAAGTTCTTCCCAGTCCCTGTAGACGTGCTGCAATTCGTCGACCATCAGGCCGAAGTTTCCTTCGTCCGGGGCACCGAGTTGACGGAAGCGCAGCATCAACTGAACGGCCTTTTCGAGCCAGAGCATCGAGAGCTGCGTGGTCCCGCGTCGCGTACCGTCCGGATCGACCACTCTCTTGGGATTAAGCGGCAGTACCTCTTGGATGAACAAGGCGTACAACGACCGCATGAAATGCCAGTCCGTGTTGTCATTGGCGCATCCGAACCGCAGTTTCTGACGCGGGTTGGGATGATAAGTGAAACTTCCCGTGGTGTTCGAGATCAGGTGCGTCTGAACGAACTGTTCCAGGTCTTCGCGTTTCCGGATACGCGGGATCCGTCTAAAGCGGGGAACGGTGTTCTTATTGATGTACATGGCGAACGTTTCGTCGTCCGCGCAGTTGGCCAGCCAAAAACTCGATTGCGCGATGACCGTCGCACCCGGGATGGCGAATTGCTTCCAATTCTGCTTCAGGCGGTAGTCTGTTCTTCCCATCACTGCCATGTGCTTCTCAGGATCATCGCTGAATGCGAGCAACTCCTTCGGAAAGGGCATGCCGGCGTAGCGTGAGACGAAGCCGTCGAACGAAAGTGAGAGAATCCGAAGATTGTTGATCTTCAAGTACATCCCGGCCTGGCTGGTCCGGAAGATCTGATTGTCCATTCCACCAAGGCCGAAGCCTTTCGTGCGGTCGTTGGGATCGACGCTCACGATCGCGACCCGGTCCTTGATCCCGATCCGCTGATCAATTCTGAATTTGGGCGCGAACTCCTCCTTGTGCAGCATGTTGTAGCCGAGCCAGAGTCCGACTCTCACCTTGTCGAGCCAGTCGAGCAGCCAATAGCAATGGGACGCCGCGAGCGACTTGCCGGCCATCAGGGATTCGATCGCGTTCTTCGCCCGCGCTTCCAGCTTCTTTCCATATCTCTCGTTGCACGGCTTGCAGGCCGGGAAGTGGAAAGTCGACGCAGGCCGGACGACGTCGGCACCCGTTATGGGATCGTTTTCGATCTTGATGACGCGGTTCGGATCCCCGGTCACGCGAAGCAGCCACATGGGGATGATGTGCTCGCGAGATCGCGCGGCCTTGCCGACCGGACAGCCGCAGAAGACGCAATTCGTCCATCCCGGATCGTTCGGGGCGCTTCCCCGCTTGGAGATTTGGGGCATTAGCGAGTGAAACCCCTGGTCTTTCTCGAATTCAGGAAATGCAAAGCCGAGGCGCTCTCTATCCTTTGAAGAGGTTTCGGACCCTTAGACCGGCGTTCTTGGCTTTGTAGATGAAGAAGTGCCAGCGTCCGACGAGCGGATTCTTGTCGGGCGGCCGCCGATACGGCGGCGCTAACGCTCCGTCTTGCGCGGCACGGTCTACCGCGTGGTCGATGCGATATTGCCAATCCTTCGCGACCGCGAACAGACGAATGTAGTGATATTCGAGCACGGCGAGGTTAATGCTGGGCCAATCTTTCAGATGCTGGTCGTATTTGATCGACTCGGGGTATCTGAACGTTTGACCGGTCGGATCGACCTGTTCGATGTGTTTGACCACTTCCTCGAAGAGCGCGGCGTCCTCGGCGGTATGGTCGATGGCACTCAAAAGCTTTTTGGCCTTCTTCCAGTTTCGAAGAAGCGTGTGGCCCACCCGGTACTGCTGACCTGTTCTCCTTACCCGGCCCAGGTCGGCGATGATGTATTTGACGTAGAGCTCCACGGCGTGTCGGAAGTTGAAGCAAATCGGATAGACTAGGACGTCGATCGTGGCGCCAGGCTCTTTCGCATCGATCAGAAGCAACCGTGTGCCCTCGAAATATCCCCAAGAGTAATCGTAGAGATCGTAAGGGCCACCGTTGTTGCCGACGCACGCGTTGAAGCGTGAAAGGTCGTTCTGGAGACCTCTGAAAAGGTCATTCTGCTTGAAAGTCGCAACCATGGGATGCCCCGGAACCGAAACGCCACAATAGCAACTTTGGCGGATTGTGGTGGACGACCGGCCGGGTTGGACTGACCTGTAGTGGCGGTTGGCGGCACCTGACTGGGCCCCGTCGGTAGCCCTGCTGGGGGAAAGCAGGCGGGTACTGACAATGCTGCATTTTTCGCTGAAATGCTGCCAGCAACGCCAGTCCAACAGGATCTACCAATCTGAAAAAGCGCGGATTACCACTCCTAACGCAGCTTTTGCGATATCTGCCGGCGACACTCTTGGGAGTTTGTGAGGGGCTGCGGAATGCGGCTCGAAGCAGGACCCGGTCTGGCGCGCCCAAACGCAAATGGTGGGGTAAAGGGCAGAAATCGACTCACGCCGGACGGGCCGACTCGCCTAAAATGCCCTCCCCGGCAGCCGGGTTTTTCCGTCCCAATTTGAGTCAAACGTGGATTTTTCGAATCAATCTTTGCCGCGGGAAAATCTGACATTTGAGGTTGTCGACGATCTTGTCGGGGCTCATGCTCGCGGCCGGCTCACCGGGGCGCCGCAGGTTCGTTATGCCGCGACGGATATGTGCCCGCTGATCGAATTGATGATGGAAGCCAGCAACGGCCGAACCGGGCCGCTTCTGCAAACACCTTGGCTCGATTCTATCACACAACTCGATCTTCGCACGGCCCTCGCAAGCAACCAGAACATCTGGCTGGACGAGATGCGCCGCTGCGGGTTCATGCGCACGACGTTCGATCCACGTGTCGAGGCCGATGATCTTCAGCGGAACCGATTTCTGATCGCGGCGCGGACAGCGGCGGAAGCGGCCGGCCTCGTCAAACCAGTCGCGCAATGCCTCGCTGCCGCGTTGCGCGAAATGGAATCCAACATTCATGAGCATTCCGGCGCTGCCTCGACGGGCATCCTTGCGTTCCAGGCGCGGCCGTCGCTGTTCGAATTTGTCGTGGCCGATTGCGGCGCGGGTGTGCTGGCGACATTGCGCGAAGACGAGGAGTTCGCCGAGCTAAACGATCACGGTCTAGCGATGCACGCGGCGCTTCAGGAAAACGTGTCGCGGTATGGCCGCGCGTCCGGCCACGGCAACGGCTTCCGGGACCTGTTTCTCGGCCTTGCGCATCTGAACGCCGATTTGCGCTTCCGCTCGGGCGATCACGCCCTGCTGATCAGCGGCCCGCATCCCGAGTTGAAAACGGCACGCCTGGCGCAAAAGACGCCGTTTAAGGGTTTTCTTGCCGCCGTGCGCTGCCAGCCGATGTTGCCCCGATCAGCTACCCGCCATTGAGCAAGCTTTCGACACGGGCCCGCATCGTGGCGAGGTTTTCGACGAGTAAATCGTCAATGGGCTGTCCCGTCAGCGTCAGCTCAGCGATCTTCTTCATCTTGCCCTCATTGTTCAGGTACAGGCGTTGCCGGTAAACCGAGTTCATGAAGGCCGAGGTGTCGATGTACGTCAGCCGGCGGAAGGCCGGGGCCAAGATCGGGATCGTGTTGATGCCGCCTATCATCACGACGTTGAGCGGGCGGCCGGCGCGCCCGGCCAACTGGGGAAGCTCTTTAAGATGGAAGCCGAGCCGGGTGCGCCATGCCGCGCCGGTCTTGAATTCAAAGGCAACGTCGGTCACTTCGGGCCGCGCCGCGATGAAGGTTGCGAGCCGGCGGTAATCCTGAGGCGAACGGGCGTTTAGATGGTATGCACCAGGGACGCCCGCGTCGATGATCTCTTGCCAGGTCGTACCGATCCGCTTCATCGCGTGCATGTCGTTGTAGCGCACCTCGTCGGTGAACATCGAATAGTTTGGCCCGGTAATCAGTACGACGCCGAGTGCGCGGAGTGCGGCAAGCAAGGGCCCCCGATTTTCGCTCAGCTTCCACCACGCTTCGATCGCCACATCGCGCCCGCTGCCGATCAGGACAAGCTGCGTATGCGGCGCGATGCCGAATGTTGCCTCAACCTCGGCGCGGCTGGTGAAGCGGGGCCGCCCGTCCGGGCGATAGAAGCGGCGCAGCGGCAGCGCGACGGCTTCAATGTCTAGCGGCACCGCGCGGCGGTTGCCGTGATAGATGTAGGGAATGTACGAGGGAAGCGCCGGGGCCGGGCAAGGCTCGGCGCGTGGCAGATTATCAAGCTCCAGCCCGTTGATCTCCCGCATGCGGTCACGGAAGCCAAGCGGGTTGTTGGGGCACATGCCGTCGCAGGTCTCGGGCTTGCCGCAGCAATCGTCGAGACACCAATAGGCGTCTTGCCTTTTGCGGATGCCGCCGCAGGTGCCGAGGTCGGGACAGCCGAGGCACCCGAGTGCCATCGGCAAGGTGTCGCCTTCATCCCAGCGCCGCCGCTGGCGGCGGAGCGTCGGTGTGACCGGCTGTTCCTGCGGACGGGTGATTATTCGCAAATGCCGATCTCCAGGGTTTGGCTGATGGGCTGCACCGACACGATCTCGCCCTCCGCTATGCCCGCGCCCGCACGGAGATGGGCGACGAACTCGGCCGGAGCGTTCGGGCATGCGGCGATGATAGTATTGAGTCGCTGTACGATCACCTTGTCCTTGACGACGCGGAGCAGCACCTTTTCCCCGGGCGTCACATCGGCATCGCCGTAGAGGTCGGCGCGCGCGGTGCGCGAGACGATCGGCATGTTAAGGCTGAACAGCTTGGGCGAGTGCAGCTCGACCAGCCGGCGGTCGAGCACTCTGTTAAAACCCGGTGCGGCGGTGCGGATAAAGTCCAAACCCATCAGGCAACCTCCAGAACGGGCCGGTACTTCTTGGTGCGGCCCTGCAAAATTTCCACAACGAGGCTCTTGGCCGCCAAGGATGCGAGGCGGTTGTTCCAGGCCGTCGCGCCGACCATGTCGATGGTGCGGGATTCCTCGTAGAGCTGCGCGGCGGTGGTTTCGCGTTTGCGGCTGACAAGCAGCAACGTTTCCTGAAGCTTGTCGTCGAGCTTGCCGCAGAGCTGCACGTCCGTGATCCGGCCCGAGGCGTCGGTGGCGCAGGTGAGGAAGGCATCGCCCGACCGGCGCAGCAGTTCCTCGATCTCCTCGCGCACCTTTTCGGAAAGGTTCGCCGCGACGGCGTAGCCGGGCTGGCGGCGCAGACGGAGATGATCGCGGAGCGGCACGAGCACCTCGCTGAGGTAGGAGGACGTCGCCAGATCCACCCCGGTGAAGTCGAGCACCACGAGCGCGGGTTCGGCCAATTCCGGGAACTGTTCGAGGGTTGCCACGAAGGCGCGTTTGCCTGAGAGCCGGCCCGCAAGGATGGGGTCAACACCGGGGCGAAGCATGGGGAGAGTGACTGTCTTCATTTATCTCACTGCAGTTGATGAGATACATATAGGGGGCCTCGGCGCTCGCGGCAACAACAATTTGTGTTTTCCAGAAAGACCATGGAATCCAACGGCCTAGCAGGCGTTCCAGTGTGCTGGAACCCGAGCGGCAGGGGAATCGCCCTCCCCGCGAGATTTTCGGGGTGTCGCCTCACTTAAGATGAGTGTCTGCCAAGCCAATCGGCCTGCCCGTTCGGCGGATAAAGGCCTCGCCCCTAAATTTGGGCCATGTGCAATCTCTACAGCCTCCCCACCAACCAGGCGGCGATCATCGCGTTTGTCCGCGCGATGCGGGAGATTATCGGCAGTATGCCGGTCTATCCCGGCAACCCGAGGCGCCGGCACGGGCCTTGTGAAACACGCCGCGTCATGTCGACGGCGCTTACCGATGATATGATCTATGGACCGAAAAAATGACGATAACAGTGAGCCATGTTTGATATCGCAAGCTCAGAAGACTTTTACGCGTCACTCGTCAATGATTTTGACGACTTGATGGCCGAGCCGCATTCGGCACGCCGGGCGCTTCACTGTGCTATGACGGCCTATCACTTGCACGAGTGGGTTTGGGGCGATTGGCTGAAACGTGACGAAGCAGTTAAGGCGGCTCTCGGCATTCGCGACAAAGACAGCTATGTGAAATGGCTTCACGCGAGTTGTGTCTGGTTCGGCTTTGTTCAGAGTCTAGCCAACGGCGCGAAGCACTTCGACCGCAATCGCGGTTTTGACAGCTATCGTGTCGCCGCGCTGCCCTTTGCGTTAGATCAGGAAAATGCCGGCTTCGAGATGGGCGCCTGGAACGGGCCAATCCGGTATGTCAGCGGCTCCTTGCCTGTCGGCGCGAACGGCCAAGGCTATCTTGTCATCGATCTCGGTGAAAGTGACGGTGAGACGCGTTGGCTGCCGGCGACCCATGTAATCGAGGTCGTCGTACGGTTCTGGCGGGACTTTTTCCGCCGATACCGGCCCAGGAGTGATTTGCCGGTTAGTCGGCATCACGTCGATTGATTTCCTTGGGGAACATCTCGTGTAGCGCTGCTTCTTACCATAGAAATCGCTTGAGAAATCAATGCGGTGGCGGCACTATGAATTCACTTTCCCGCCGGTCGCCGAGGTGTCGATTCAGGGGTAGCGCTACGTTAGCCTGAAGCAGGCGGCCTTGGTGCCGAAGCGCCGCATGGGCCATCGTATCGATGCCCTTGGACCAGCCACTGTCGGCTTTTCAGGTTCGCGCCCGGCAAAATCGACACGAAGGCTTTATTCTTGATCGCCGGCAACCTCTTCACACGCGATTACCTCCTCGAAGGCATCACGCGCAGCCATGAATGGTTGGCGCTTCCTGATGCCGACGTTATCGACTTGAGAGAGAAGGCGCTCAAGAGCGTGCAGAGTTTGCTGGCGGTTCACCGCCCGAACGAAGCACAAACTGAGAAAACGTTGATCTACCCAGTCCTGGAGCTTCTTGGCTGGAACGATATCGAGGTTCAACAGATCCTTTCATCAAAAGGCCGCAAGCAGGTCCCGGACGCCCTGCTGTTTGCAAACGAGCAAGCCCGGAATAGCGCGGTCGCGGAGAAAGATCATTGGAAACGCTATCAGCATGGCCTGGCTGTCGTAGAAGCAAAGCGCTGGGCGCGCGCCCTTGATCGATCCGACAAAAGCGAAGCGCACGAAGAAGGCGTGCCTTCCAACCAAATGCTGCAATACCTGAGCCGAGTAGATATTCAGACCTCCGGCAAGGTGCGGCTCGGAATTCTGACAAACGGCGTCAAATGGCGTCTCTATTTCCAAGGCGCGCTTTCCGTCTCCGAGGACTTTTTCGAGATCGATCTGGGCAAGGCTCTCGAACTACCCGGCCACGAGCTCGATCTCGTCGAACGCGCCAATCCGCTCCTGACACCTCTTCATTGTCTGCGGCTGTTTGCGTTGATGTTTCGCAAGCAAGCATTCCTCCCGGTTGACGGTGCGCGAACTTTCCATGACCTGGCGCGGGACGAAGGAAAGATTTGGGAAGCAAGAGTCACTCGTGATCTCTCCCATCTTGTCTTTCACGACCTGTATCCGGGTCTCGTCGCGGCCATACATCGTCACGACCGTAATCGCCCGGCGGCAATCGACGCGCCCTACCTTGAGAGCGTCCGTCAAAGTTCCCTCATTCTTCTTTATCGGCTTCTTTTCGTGGTGTACGCGGAAGACCGTGAACTTCTCCCGGACAGGCAAGAGCCTTATAAATCCTACTCGCTAACGACCATGCGCGGGGAGATCGCGGATCGCTTGGCCAGAGGGCTGGTGTTCTCCTCCACAATTGCCACGTTCTGGCCCAAGCTGACGGCAGTATTCACGGCAATCTCGGAAGGCGACGATGCGCTCGGCATACCGCCCTATAACGGTGGACTGTTTGCCCGCGACAGCGCTTCGCTACTTGCCGGGATCGAACTTCCTGACGCCGTTATCGCGCATTTGATCTTCAAGCTTTCGCACCGAGAAGAAGCGCCCGGAGTATTTCGCTACATCAACTATCGTGATCTTGGTGTCCAGCAGCTCGGCACAATCTACGAACGCACCCTTGAATACGGGCTTCGATACGATCCCACGAGTGACACCGTCGTCGTTGACGCAGACGACACGGCCCGTCATGAATCGGGCAGCTACTACACGCCCGATAGTCTCGTTTCGCTCATCATCGAAAAGTCAGTCGGTCCGTTTATCAAGGAGCGTCTCGCGACGTTTAGGGCAGAAGCTGCCAAGCTTGCAAAAGACAAACGGCCCGTCGACAGCCGACTTGCACTTCTCCAGGGCTTTGATCCCGCCCTTCAAATTCTTGAACTGCGTATTTGCGATCCTGCGATGGGTTCGGGTCACTTCCTCGTCAACCTCGTGGATTACCTCGCCGATAAGGCCCTCGCTTCCATTGCTGAAGCTGAATTGGTCGTCGATTGGAGCGACAAGCCATATCGTTCACCGGTCGTCGCGAGCATCGAACAGACACGCGTCGATATCATCCGCCAAGCCACTCTTCACAAATGGCCCTTCGTGGTTGAGCATCTCGATGACCGGCACATTGTGAGGCGAACGATCCTCAAGCGCTGCATTTACGGTGTCGATAAGAATCCGATGGCCGTAGAGTTGGCGAAAGTTGCTCTGTGGCTTCATACCTTCACAGTAGGCGCACCGCTTTCATTTCTTGACCATCATCTTCGTTGCGGCAACTCCTTGTTCGGTTTTTGGATAAGGGAGGCGATGGATCGCCTTACGGGTTGGGGTGGTCAGCTTCTGATAAATGAGCCTATCCAAAAGGCCATGGCTCAAGCGCTCGCGATGCAGAAGCTGGAGCGAGTGAACGACATTGATATTGCGGAAGTGCATCAATCCAAGACGCTGTTCGATGGCATCGAAAGCGAGACGCGCCCGTTCAACAGCTTCGTGAAGCTGCTTTATGCGCTCGACTGGCTGAAGCTCGACAAGGCCGACGAAACATCCGTAAAGAGCTGGCTTGATGGCCAGTATGGAGACCCCTTCGACATTGCGCGCGGGCGTCTCACGCTTGGTCTGCCGCTGGAAAATGGCGGAACTGCTCAATCAAGAGACGTGCTTGATCAGATTCCCGCCTCGGGGAAGGCCAATGCAAGCCGGTTTGCGGGTATTTTGTTGCGCGCGCGGGCACTGGTGCTCAAGGAAGCCTTTCACAACTGGCAAGTCGCGTTTCCTGGTGTCTGGACACAATGGGAGAGCCTGGATCTCCGGGGTGGCTTTCACGCCGTGATCGGCAACCCACCGTATGTAAGGCAAGAGCTAATCCGCCCGTATAAGGCCGCTCTCGAAGAATTTTACGAGACCTTTGCCGGCCAAGCTGACCTGTACGTTTACTTCTACGAACAAGGCCTGAAGCTTCTCAAGCCCGGCGGGCGGCTGTCGTATGTCGTAACGAACAAATGGATGCGTGCCGATTATGCGGAACGGCTGCGCACAATGTTTGAAACAAAGGCTTGGGTCGAATTCGTTGCAGATTTTGGCCACGCCAAGAAATTCTTTCCCGATGCCGACGTATTCCCTTCGGTACTCGTCCTCCAAAAGCCGACTGAAGCCTTACCACCGGAGAACACCGTGGTGTGTTCGATGCCGCGTGACGACGTCCCGGACAAAAACCTTGAGCAAGCCGTCGCAAACCCTGCGTACAATTTCCTTCTGCCGCGGCTTCACTTCACGCGCGAGACGTGGGTCCTCGACCGGCCCGAAGGCATTGCGCTGCTGAACAAAGTCCGGGAGCGCGGGCAGCCACTGAAGGCAGTCATAGGCGCCGATCCTCTCTACGGTATCAAGACCGGTTACAACGAAGCCTTTATCGTTGATGCGCCCACGCGTGACCGACTTATCAGCGCGTCCCCAGAGTCCGCCAGCCTGTTCCGGCCGTACTTGCGCGGCCAAGACATCTCGCGTTGGTCTTGCCCGGATACCGGTCTCTTCATGATCGTGATGAAATCGAGCAGCGATCATCCCTGGCCCTGGGCGAGCGCGCCCGACGAACCGTCAGCGGAACGGATTTTTGAGGCGACATATCCCGCGCTGTACCGCCATTTCAAGGTTTTCGAAGAGATTCCCGACCCCCGAGGCGGTCGCCCAAAAGGGCTGCGCCACCGTGAAGATCAAGGCCGGTATTGGTGGGAATTGCGGCCCTGTGCCTACTACGCGTCGTTTGATGCTCCGAAGACGCTATACGTTGATATAGCGTGGACGCCGTCGTTCCTCGTAGACACACGTGGACGCTTTACGAACAACACCTGCTATTTTCTGCCATCCGCTGCACCCGATGTCGCAGCATCGCTCAACGCGCCGATCGGCTGGTGGTATGCTTGGAGGAAAGCCCAGCATGGCAAAGACGAAGCCTTGCGGTTCTTTACGTCCTTCATGGAATCCTATCCTGTCGCGCCACTGGATGAAGCTGCGCGGGAAGAGGTCGGCATCCTTGTCGCACGTTCATCCACTCTGGTGGAGCAGTACCAGGTCGCGGACCACAATTTGGCTGAGTGGCTCAGGCTCGAGTTTGAGCTGAGGGGATTGAAGCCAGCGCTGCTGTCGGCTTCGTTGCTCGATGCGGATCGCTTTTTAAGCGCCGTTCGGGACTTCATACCGAAAAAACGGAAGCTGTCTGTTGCTCAGCTTGCGGAACTGAAGCGCGAATATGCCACTACGGTTGAACCGGCGAGAAACATGCGTTTGGAGGTGCTCGCTTCGGAACGCCGCTTGTCCGATTTGGTAAATCAGGCCTATGGCCTGACTGCCGATGAAGTCGAGCTGATGTGGCGTACGGCACCACCGCGCATGCCATTTACGCCGCAGGGTTACAGTGCGCCAGATGCCGGCCTCGCTGAAGGCATTGACCTTAGCGAATAAGGGATCACACACGGCCTACACATCAATCGGGATCTCAACAACAGGACGCAGGGCTTCGAGCTGCCGGGCGTATTTCCGCACCACCTTGTCGTAGAGATCGCCAAGATGCTTCGCGTGGACACTGATAACAAGGGCGTAAGGCAACTCTTCTTTCGGCGCAAAATTACGGCCGTCCTGGCGCGCGTTATAGTGAATATCGAGTACGGGATTACGAAGGGTCTTTCCGAGAAATGAAACGCGCGTGTGCAGGCAGTTTTCCCATTTCCACGCGTCACGGCGTAGTTCGTCCTCCATCAAGCCGCTTTGTGTCTTGCCAAAGAAACTCTTGCTATCAGCGTGCACCTGTTTGGGGTCTTTGCGCTTCTGATCATGCGGCCTAAAAGTTGGCTCAAGGCCGGCGCGCGTATAGTTGCCGGGGTGGTGTGGATCAACGCCGGTTGGATAGCACAGCGTTGCGGTGATGGTGACCTTGCCGGGAATGGTGCCCGACGGAATCGGAATGGGCGCTCGAATATAGCGCGTCGGTGCGATGGTGCCTTGGTAAACAACCCGCACGGTGTCATCGTCGCAAAGAACGATGTCCTGCACCGAACGGGCGACGCGACCACGCCCTATTTCTTCGCAGGGAGAGGCAGACGCTTCTGTCGTGTGGATCAGGAGTGACCTTATCGCCAGTATGCTTAACGTATCACCGAAATGCGCGCGCAGCCCTGCGCCGAGGCGCAGCACGGACGGCGCGGAGAAAGAGGTCCCTTCGGTCGCTTCGAGCCCAAACGCTTTTCCTTCGTTGAGAACGATGAAAGGCCGCTGTAGACAGCCGCCGAACTCAACAAAGTCCGGTTTGACGACGCCGGGACTGCGGCCGGGCCCAACCGAGCTATACGTGCACCGCTGCCAGGGTGTCTCGTGGCTATCGCAGGCTCCCACCGCAAGGGCGTTCACGCAGTCGGCTGGCACCTGGATGCGGTTCAAGCCATCCTTGGCAGATCCGTCGCCCCCATTGCCGACGGCGATAGTCGCAAGTGTCGTACCGCGCGAAAGACGATCATCGATAACGGCCGTCCACGCATGCACATCATCATCCTCCACCGGAAGAAGCGGGCCGATACTTAAATTGACAAACTGATAATCCTTCTCGACCAAAACCTGATCGATACGGCCAAGCACTTCGTAAAGTTCGTGAGGATTTTGGCCCAGCGCTGCCCTGTCGAGAACCCGGTAATGATCGGCCGATGCATAGGGGCGCTGGAGCGGCTTGGTCGGATCGATGTGGCCGAACAGGAAGGCGGATGACACGCCAACACCGTGCTTCTGAAAGTCATCCAGGGGGCTTCCGATGCCCGGTGGTTCGATAGCTTTAACCCACTTGCTGATCGGATGCCCCTTCGGAAATCCGCCGTCAAAAATCGCTACACGGATCTTCGGATCGATCGGGCCCGCATCGGGTAATTGGATCGCTTCCATAGGTACGCGTGAAGACCGGAAGCTTGGACGCAAAATTCGCAGCGTTGGCATTTGCCGCAAGGCCCGCACGGGAGTGAATGTCGCGATGCGGTCGGCTAGTTCGACCGGAGCCTCCAATTCCACAAAGCACAGTCCACCTGCGGCGAAGCGGCGGTCCAGCGGTTGATCAATCCCGATTTCGCCAAGGTAGTGTTTGAATTGCGTGACGACGCTATTCGCACCGCTTCCGCCATCGCTGTGAAGAACAGCTTCAAGGACGACATTCCCCTTTTTCGGAAGCCGACCTTTGATCTTGTCGCGGGCAGTCGGTGCCGCGACCTCCTCAATCGTGGGCAGGTCGCTGGCGGTGACAGCGTCCTCGCGCAAATTCGGCAGCGAAGAGCGCCAGGCACGAAAGGCTGACCGCGGACCCATCACGAACAACTCAGTTGTGATCGTCTCTTCGGGTTCGCGGCCCTTGGAGCGCTTTTCCGGTGTGATCCGCCGCGGGCGGCTACCGACCAGCTCCAAGCCAACCGACTCAAACAGTTTTTCAGGGAAGTACGACTTGGCAATATACTCAGGATTGAGGGTGATCGTCGCAACGGCGCGGTCGTTTGGGCAGGCGGCATCGGGTAACTGGTCGATACCTCTCACCACGCGCGCCAGCATGGGCGCGATGCGCTCTCTGGCTTCCCTGAACGTATAAGGGTGGCTTTTCGGCCCGCCGCCACGCACGCCGGCGACATCTTCAACAAGCCGCTCGCCCTTGCCTAAAAGGAAGTTGCGTTTCGTCATGATGAATCTCTCTTTTTAGTGCGTGTCGGCACGCGCTTACGCGCGGCGCGAACACGAATGGTGTCACGGGCAATACCCGTTAGTTCGCGGGCCTTACGTTGTGACAAAAGCCCTTGATTCACGATGGCCGCGGCAAGATGAATGCGCCTCGTCTTCGGAAGAGATTTGTTCGTCAAAAGACCGGCAAGGTGTTCCTCGAGCGGCGCATCGCCTAAAGCTGCCCCACGACGCGCCGTCGACAAATCGCGTTCGATGTCGCTGAAGGACCGCCCGGCGAACGCGAGGGCTAGCAGGCGGCTCCAGGCTTTGGTCGCAGGAAAATACGGCCCGAGGCGTCCTTCGATAAAGCTGTTAATCGCATCCTGATCGGGAAGCGGAAATTCAATGTGCAGCTCGAACCGGCGCCAGATCGCCGGGTCAAGAAGGTCCGGGTGATTAGTCGCAGCGAGCAGAACGCCGGAAGATGGCCAGTCGTCAATTTGCTGAATGAGCACGGTTACAAGCCGTTTCAGTTCGCCAATCTCGCCATGGTCGTCGCGGCGCTTGGCGATCGCGTCGAGTTCGTCCAGCAACAGAATGCAATCAATGGTCTTGGCATATTCAAGCACATGACGGAGGTTGCTACCGGTTCGACCAAGCAAGCTGCTCATGACGGCGGCAAGGTCGAGAATGAGGAGTGGACGTTTCAGCTCCCTTGCTAACCATCGCGCGGCCATTGTCTTGCCGACGCCTGGCGGGCCGACAAAGAGCGCGGCCCGCATAGGATCGAGCCCGGCGCGGACAAGCGCCTGCGGATTCCGACGTTCCTCGACAATTTGCTGCAATGAAGTTGCAAGACCCGGCGCGAAGACCGGTTCATGTTCGAGGAATGGCTCTGCCTCGACGCGCATGAGATGCAGTCGCGAGTCGATATCGACGGGGAGCGGCACTTCAGCTTGCTGCCGCAGGGGCGAAGCATGTGAAGGTAGTTCATGCAAGAGCGCGGTTAACGCGTCCGCAAATTGCGGCACGAAAGCGTGATAACGCTTGGCGGCACGGCGTAGGATAACCTGTACGTCTTGAGGACGGCCGGACAACGCAATGCGAGCGAGTTGGAGGAAATCGGCTTGGATGTCAGTCTTTTTGTTGTTCTCTGGGGTCATGTGACTCGCGTGACAGAAGAAAATGTCGGGCAAGCCACCGTAAGGGTGGGCGGACGATTTTACAAAGGCCGATTTTGAAGTCGTCCACAGTGACGAATAGCCAAGTAGATTCATAAGCTTAAATGTGGACGAAATCGACCACTTGCGCTGGAATTGTTCTGTTTCGCGCACCGTGGTCAATCTGGCCTCTTACGGAGGCGATTCCACATCCGGCGGTACCAGGGCGCAATCCGGGACGGCAAGATCGTGGGCCGCGAAGCAAAACTCTGCTGGCGGATGTCGAAGAGCGGGTCGCCGGTTTCGTCGGGCGGATGATGCGGGCACACATGGTTCGTCAGCAGCTCCATGCGCTGATTACGGATGATGGTTCCCTTGTTGCCGTCATAGTCAAGGAAGACGAAGGTTGGCGGGTTCGGATACCAAGGCGTTAGTATCTGCGTGAGCAGGCCAACCGCCGTGGATGCCAGCACGCCGTTTGACCACACCACTTGCGGGCGCGAGCCTGCTGCGCCGTACCGCTTGGCTTCCTGCTCCAGTCGTTCATCGGTAATGAATCCGCAGCAACGCATGCAGGGCGCGCCCGGCATGGACAGGATCACCTGACCGCTAACCAGAAAGCCCTTTTTGCCGAGATCGTGAACATCCATCCCGATGTCGATGTAAGGGATCAAGTGCTTGCGAGCGAAGCGTTCAAGCTGCTCTCGCTCCTTGAAACCATCGACCGCTCCCAAGATGACATCACACAGCTTGAGGTCATCGACCGCAGCGTGCCAATCTTTCTGAATCGAGAGGATGCGAGCGTTTGGCTGCAAGCCGTGGATTAGTCGCTCGGCAATGGTAACCTTTGGAAGGCTCACCGCAACGTCTGCCAGCGTACCGCCAATTAATCGGTTGGTGTTGGTATCTTCGATAACGTCCGGATCAGCATTTACATAACCGCCGACGCCCATATGTGCAGTCTGCTGCGCGATGTGAGAACCCCCGCCGCCGAGCCCGACGATCCCGATCGTGGCGGCATCCAGAACGGCGTCGCTTTGGGGACCAAGGAAGCTTTGGCGGTCAAGACGGCTCATATTGTGCTCCAACTGCGAAGTGGCATGCCAACCTCACTGAATTTGGCGATAACGGGCTGGGGAGACGTACGGTCGATCCACACTTGGCCGAACGCAGACTTGTCGCTGAGTACGATGGCGCCGTGCACGCTGTGCGGGGCAACCGAAACGAAATTCGGAACGAACTTGCCGTTTTCACGAATATCGATGCCGCTGAAGCCCGGGATGCCCTGGCCGCCATGCGTGTGCACGTGGAAGATAGCGACGCGGTCATCCATCGCCCATTGGCGAGCACGGCGAATAGCTTCTGCGCTCATCATCGCGCCGACGCGAGGATCGGGAAGATATTCGTCATCACGTACAGGACGGTATTCCCGGGCCAAAATGAAAAGTTCGTCGTGCGCCGCAGCCAATCCTGCGGCAATAAAGCCAACGCGTTCGTGGGCGAACGGGTGCGGTCGCCGCAAATCAATGCGGATCGTGGTGAGCAAGGCACTTGTGACTTTGAAGCGAATTTTCATGCGACGGCTCGCAGGTGAGCGGATAGCATTTGGGTCCAGCGCATCGAGGCCGGCACGTGGTTCCATGACGGCGCCCACCAATTGCGCTCGACCACGCGGTGCTGGTTCCAGTTGCCCGCGCGACCTTGAATTTGGCGCTCGAAGAAAAGGCGCGTGACGTAGCCGGAATGCGCGAAGGGCACCAGTAACAGGTCCATCTTGAACGGCTGATCGCCAGCGGTGAACCCGAAGCCCGGCAGCAGGGCCACGGGCTGGCCGCCCTCCTTGAGGAGGACGGCGTCAGCGTGCATGACTTTGAGATTGGCGTACTCTTTGCTGGCGACGTCGCTCACGAAGAGCCTCCGCAGGGAACCTGTTCAAAGAACTTCATTCCCTCCTTCACCTTGAGTTTCGCGCCGGGCTTGAGCGGCGTGAGCTGCCCCTCCTCGTTGATGAATTCGAGGACGTAGCCCTCCTGCACGCCGAACTTCTGCTTGAGCTGCTCGGTGGTGTAGGTGCCGCGCGCGATTTCGCGTGGCTCGTTCTCATAGAAGACCGTGATGAGGCGTTTCTCGGTGTGCAAGTGCTCGGTCCCGGCCTGACCAAGGTCGAGAGCGTCATTCGGCTTCAGGTCGATGTCGGTGCCGTCGCGCTCCAGGACCAGAACCTCGTCCTCGCGGACGTGGCAGATGGTGCGCAGTTCGGACTCGGGGATCTTGTCCTCGCCCCACTCGAAGCCGTGTCCGTTATTGGTGAAGCGGAAGATGCGATCGCTCTTGAAGGCACGAAACACTTCGGTTCCTTCTGCCCGCAAGTCCACCGCCTCCTCAAGCCCCACCGAGCGGCTGCTGTGCGCCATAAGCTGGATCAGCACATAGTCGCTGGCCGGCTTCAAATCCGCCTTGTCGAGAACGTGTTCCCCCTTCGGCATGGCCTCCGCGAACTTCACGGTCACTCCGTTGAGCGTGGTGAAGAAATGGCCCCCGGAGTCGGGCCCGCGCCCGCCTTGGCCCGTGACATTGTCATCGCGGCCCTGGCCGCCCGTAACCACATTTTCCATCTGCTTCACCTTTTTGAATTCCCCCGGTCCATACCGAAGCGATGATGATAAGATAAGGTGGCATGCTAGGTTTGTCAAGCATTCACTGGGCACGCTTGACATTCTTATCAGATGAGGCTAAATATGTGAGGTGAATCAACGACTTTGGAGGAGTGATGTCATGGCCAAGAAAAGCGTGGGAGCGGAGATCAAGCTCACGCTTGGACAATTTCTCGCCTCAATCCGTGAAGACCGCCAGCTCTCTCAGCGCGATGTCGAGAGAGCTACCAACAAAATTGTTTCGAACGCTTACCTAAGCCAGATTGAAAACGATCAAATCAAAAGACCAAGTCCGAATATCCTGCACGCACTCGCCGAGCTATACGCCGTTAGCTACGAGAACTTAATGGAACGCGCAGGCTTTGTTGCGCCTACACGATCCCGCAGCACCGCCGAACAGCGGCATGGGCGCGTTGCAACATTCGCCGAGCATAATTTGACGGGCGAGGAAGAGGCCGAGCTTGTTAAGTTTCTAGGTTATCTACGCAGCAGGAAAAAGCCCTAGTGGCAAAAGCCGACGACAGCAGTCTCGACCCCGAGCAGTTAGGCGCCGTGCAGTTGGCTGCACGGCGCGCTTTAGACCGAGCCGCTGGATGGGGCGTCTTTCCTACACCTATCCCGGATATCCTTGAGGCAGCGAAGCTCAAAATTGCGCCCGCGAGCGCGTTCGACCCGCGACGGATCGTCGAATACCTGATGGGCAAGGCAGAGCATGCGGCAGAGGTGTTGAAGTCCGCGATCTCCAAGGTGTTTGGCATCTATGACGCCGACGAAAGCCTCATCCACATCGACCACACGATGCATGCATCGAAGCAGAACTTTCTCAAGCTGCACGAAGCCGGACATCACGAGCTCCCCACACACCGCAAGCTGTTCCGCATCTTTCAGGATTGCGAAAAGACCCTCGCTCCGGATATCGCCGACCTTTTCGAGCGCGAAGCCAATAACTTTGCTCGCTTCGTTCTTTTTCAGGGCGACGGCTACCGCGATATGGCGGCGGACCACAAATTTGAGATCAAGACGCCGATGAAGCTGGCCGGCAAATTCGGCGCGTCTGTCTATGCGTCGTGCCGCGAATTTGCGCGGACCCATCACCGGGCTTGCGCCGTCTACGTACTTGAGCCGATCACATACTGTGAACGCACAGGCGCGCGCGCTGATGTCCGCAGGATCGAAATCTCAGGGTCGTTTAGGCAGCAATTCGGACAACCTGCCGAGCTGGCAATTACACTCGATCATTCACTGGGACGGGTGTTGCCAATAGGCCGACGGATGACCCGACCGACGACCATCTCGATCACGGACCGGAACGGTCAGGCCCATGAGTGCGTCGCGGAAGCCTTCGACACAACGTTCAATATCTTGATCTTAGTCTATCCAGTTAAAGCGCTTACCGCATCGCGGTTCATACTCAATTAGAATGGGGGGGGGACAGATTTAGGTGTAGGTGCTGCGTTGACCTTCGACGTCGGTGCTGGCCAAAGATTTGCCCCGCCTTCATTTGCGATACGATGCTGTGCTCAGCAATAATATGCCCGGAGGGCATGATGCGTACAGATAGGGAAATGTTGTTCGTGCAGCAATTGTCGAGCTGTGCAAAAGGCTCCTGATGCGCTTTTCTATGCCTCATTTTCCCTGCGAATTCGAAATACCCGACGATTGGCTATCCGAAGCAGGCATGATTGAGTTCAAGCCGAGGGCGACATCCTATCTGCCCGACGGGGAAGCCGTGCTGATTCCCCTTATGGCGATCGAACCGGTCCCACGGTTCACAACACATCCCAAGGATTGGCATGGTTTTGATCGTGAGCGGCTAGTCCGGCTCTTGAAGGGCTTTGTTGCTGACGACTCCATAGAGCCAGTACCCTTGTTCGAAATGCCGCTATTTGAGTTTGCGCATTCACCTTACCGCTATCGTGTTCTCAACGGGCTCCACCGCTTCTACGGCTCCATCGCAGCGGGCTTCTCTCATTTGCCAGCGGTGATTTGATCAAACAGCAGCGTGGGGGACACTGTATATGAAAATGCCGACGCGCCCTTTCTACCCTCCGCTTGAGCCGCGGCCAGATATCTTTGGCCTTCATCATCTAACTATATTAGGTCAAGCCTGCGAGAGCGATGAGCAACGACAACAACGAATAGCTAAGGTCGAGCACGGCGTGATCGCTGCGTTCAAGGCGGCCGTGAGTCACATTGGAGAGGATCAAGCGCGCAAGCTTTTTGCGAAGGCCACACGGAAACCGAAGCGTGGTCGGGGTAGGATACTGGCGGCCGACCGCGATCACCGTTTGCTTGCTGCTTACGACGAAGCTGTAGTTAAGAATGGTGAAACGGTGGCCGTTCTTTCTCGGCGGCTGCGGAATGAGGGGATCGAGCTGGGAAACACGGCGAGCGCGATCGCCACCCAAATCAGGGAGCTGGTGAAGGAACGCAAAGAGCGCGCCCGCGCCGCTGCCTTCGAAGCGCGCCGCTGGCGCATGGCCATGCGGAACGCGCCGCCGACTATTTTGGGTGCCGCGATCGCCAAGAAATAGCGGCGGGGCCTTTTCTCGCTCTGGATTACGGGACGCCGAGCTTAACCTTACGCTGCTGGTCGCAAGTTGCGATAAATGCGTTGCCGGTTCGATGCCCTGTTAATGAGCGGCCGGCGCTAGAATCCGCGGAGGCCGGGGACCATGGCTAAACGTCGCCCTGTTCGTTTAGAAGATTTTCAGAAGGCGCTAAATGCGATCGGCCAACTTGCGCCTCTGATTACAGCGCTAACCAGCGCAGCCTTGGCAGGGCATAGCCTCGGGTGGTGGTAGAATCCTAAAATGATGCCGCTCGGTACGCGCCGCACATAAGGTCTATTCTAGCCGACGGCACAACTCGGAAGAAAGCAATCAAGCTAATAAAAATTTCAATGGAATGCTTGGTAACGCTTGGAAACAGCATGTCTCGCATGAAAAAGCCCGCCAGAGGCAAGCCGTGGCCGTTGAGGCGATGCTTCAATGCCAACTCGAACGCGCCGAAGGCCTGGACCTCGCCTACGACGAAGAGGTCTCATAATCGAAGAATGCGTAAGTCAAGGTGTCGCGCGCCGGTCGAGCGCCGACTGGACGTCGGCCGCGCTGCGGCGGCCAGATGGGTTCTCGCGACGACGGCATGGTGCTCGGCCAGTGTGATTCGGCGCGCCACGCCAAGTTCAACTACGTAGAGTTCCGCAAAACGTGGATCAGGTGTAGGATCGACTCGAGTTTTTAACGCCCTGGATTGGCTCTGGATCGCATAACAGACACGCCGCAGCCTTCTACGCAGCCAGACGGCGCTCCTCTTCAGCCTTCTCATCATCACCAGCCACAGCCTTACTCAGGAAACGGGCCAAGGCGGCTTTCCGTGAATCGCGGTCCAGTGCGTAAGCGGTTTGCTTGAACTCGATCCCGTCAAGGAGTCCCTGAATATAGCCCGCGATCGTGTCCGCAGCCATGATGAGAGCTGTGTCGAGCGTATGGATATATTTGCTCGTCACCGACCCCTTAGCGTGGCCAACAAGGGCCGCGATCGTCACCTCGGTGAAACCAAGATCATTGGCGATGCTCGCAAAGCTGTGGCGCAGGACGTGTGGCGTTACATCTGAGAGTGGAGAGTCTTTGAACAATTTCTGCCAATGGTTCGGGAAGCTGCCGAAGGCATTGTCTTCGCCTAGGCCGGGGAAGACGTAGGTGCCGAGGGCATCGATCCGACGCTGTTCGAGGTACTCGACCACGGGTAGGCCGATTGCGCGAATGGATTCCCCTTCCTTACTGTCCTCCAATCGCAAGCAGCTTGCCTGGGTGTCGGCCTCCGTCCATTTTAGGGTGATAATTTCGCTGCGCCGGCAGCCGGTCAACGCGATCTGTCGAATGATATCTACCGTCGTCGCGTACTTCTCCTCCTCGGCGGCAGCTCGCAGCATTTGCCCAAGTGTTCGGTACTCCGCCTCCGACAGTCGGCGCTTGCGAACGTTGTCTTTTGGCTTGCGGATACCATGGGCTGGATTCGTCTCGATGATGCCAGCCTCGACGGCATAGGTGAGGATACCGCCGAGGAGACCGACAGTGCGCGTTGCGGTACCGGCGCCGCCACGGACAATGGCTTTTCCGCGCAGCTTTTTGGTCTTGACCGCCGCCCGTGTCTTTCCGACCATGATGTCTTTCAGCACCTTGTTGATGTCAGCCTTTGTGAGGTCTCTAACGCGCCTCGTGCCTATGAGCGGAATGATGTGACGTTCAATGCGGCCTGTGTCGGTGCCGATCGTCGACGGCTTCTTCGGACGCCTGCCTTTCCCCAGGATCAGGCCGGCCTGCAAATCGTTCAGATAGAGGGTGCAGAGTTCTTT
Source organism: Bradyrhizobium sp. (assembly GCF_030654605.1). GTDB lineage: Bacteria > Pseudomonadota > Alphaproteobacteria > Rhizobiales > Xanthobacteraceae > Bradyrhizobium. The sequence goes on along the minus strand of NZ_JAURXB010000169.1, from coordinate 78,465 downwards.
GACAGTGGTAGCATTGTGGTCGAGCTGGCGTTCTTCGGCTGGGTTGTCACCTTGTGCCACTCGGCCGAACTGGACCTTTGCTTCCTGCCGCGCGGTATCAGGCGTCCAGACCCCGTGAAGTCCGATCGTATAGCGACGCGAGCGGCCAACGGCCCGATACTGAATGACATAGCTCCGCTTGCCGGAGGCAAACACGCGGAGTCCAAAGCCAGGCAATTCGTCGTCCCAGACAACGTAGTCCTTCTCTCGGACTTCGGCGGCGTCGACGACCCTCTTAGTGATCTTAGGCACGTGCTTCTTCCTTCCCGAGCCGGATTTCTCGCGTAAGCACCGCGTAAGCAGGCGGGCGGAAATCACGGCGAACTTTCGGATAGGAACGTCGCTCGGACCCTTGAGAAGGTATAGAGATTACAGAGAGATAGTGTACCATAGCGTGCCCTATCGCGTTTTTCGGATGGGCAGCCTATATTGCTCCGAAGGCAAAGGTCACACGTTCGAATCGTGTCGGGTGCGCCAGCGTCTGCAGGACGCCGGTTAGGTCGTCCGCGCGACGGCCCGCGCGATTGACCGGGTCCATCAAGTGCCCGAGCGAACGCTATTCCCCGCTTGAACGTTGCTGCACTTCAAGGAGACGCTGATAGACCGCCGATTGCCGGAAGCTGTGCAGGAACACGTCCGGCGCAAGCCGCAGGCGCACCGGATTGGCCATCAGATGGTGGTGAGCCTTCAGCACCAGATCGAACTGACACGCCTTTTCAGCCGCTTCCTCGAGTGAATGGAAGTACAATGGATAGTCCGCACCAAGATATTCGACGACAGAGGGAAGCGGGTTGACGAGCAGCGGCGTTCCACGCGCAATGCACTCGATCACAGCGTTGTTCGCACCCGCGCAAAGCAGATCGAGAAACACGATGTTGCGGGTGAGCCAGTCATCGTAGTCGGATGGCGGCAAATAGCTGGTTTCGATCGTGTTGTCGCGATATCTGGAGTCGAGCTTACGATTGCGCCATTCGTGAACAAACTCTAGTCGCGACAATCCCTTCTGCGTGTTGTCGAGAAGCGGATCGCCGAGTTTGAGGCGTATCTTGCGGTAAGGGGACGTCGTATCGAGCGGAAGATACTGGATCGACAGTGTCCGGCGCAGCCACCACCCGATGGAGATGACTTTCTTGTCGGAGTTGGCGAGGAACGATTCGAAATCGAAGTGAGCGGACGGAATCTCGGTTGGATGAACAAGTGCCGACGCCGCGACACCGACCCGCGCGCGCAGGAATTCGGCAAGATCTTCCGACAAGGTGAACAGACCCACGCAATGTGGAAGGCTTTGCTGGAACTTGTCCGATGCCACCATTCGCTCGATCCTCGGTCCGTCGGGGAACCACGCCGGCAAGGAATGAGGGTTGTGGAAGAAACCGGTCCAGGGACGTGCGAAGGGAAGATCCTGCTGGTAGCGCGGGTTCATTTCCCGGCTGAAGGTCCTGTCGAGGAAGCCGTCGAAAAGGACGCCCGCATCGGAATGCTCCGGCCTTAGCGCATCGATGGCGATCGCCCATCCCGACCGGTGATGACCGAACACCTGCTGTTCCCCGATCCGGATCGTCCCGCGCGGTTGCGAATGGTTCATGGCCGATCGCTTTTCAGAGTGACACCGAGGACGGGTATCCCGAGCGGGCGCGGGTCGCCGGGGGCAAACCAGGGATCGCATACCAGTTCGATGCGCTGCTCCCTCCGGTCGAGACGTCCGGCGAGGGGCAGCGGCACGATGATGGTCGTTCCATCAATCCGGATCGAGCCTTTGGCAATCAGCGTTCGATTGAGCCGGACACGGAAGCTTTCGAGGAACCCGGCATCGAGAGGCCGGACTTCCAGCACCGTCAATGCGAGCAACCCGTGTTGCGAGGAGATCGGTGCCGGGAAGGATGCGCGCGGTTCCGACCAGCGAAGAAAGCCGTCGGGAACATCTTCCGGCGGAAACCAGCCAGTCCAGCCGGTCTCTTGAAACAGCGAGAGCTCCAATGTGGTCCTGTCGCCCCGCCACCATCGTGCGAGCTTGCGGCGTCGAGCCTCGATCCCTTCCAGGATCGCGCGAAGCTGAAGCCGCGTGAGACGGCGGAGGATGGGAGCGAGCGGTCCTTCGAAATTATTGACGGCACGGATGTAGTCGGAAAGGCGCAGGCCGCGAAACCGGCGCCGAACACGCAGATAAGACGGAATATGGGATGGCAGTTCGCGCCAGAATTGATGACAGCCGGGCGTTCGCCGAATCTCGAGAGCCAGTTCGGCACGAGACCAGAAATCGCCATCCCAGCGCGGCACGCTTTGCAAGGCCAGGATCGCTTCCGGTTGCTGCAGTCTGGAGGCGAGATAGTTCAGGGTCAGCCCGACGTGCTGCGACAGACCGAGACGCGCGGCCAGCGCCTGAAGGACCCGCCAATCGATGGCGCCGCCATGCCTGATCTGGAAGAATGCATCCGCAAGCCATCGCATGGGTGGGGTCGAATTATAGCGCAAGCCGTGCTCGCATGTATGAATCAGGCCGAATTCGGGAGACAGCAGACGATAATGGACCCCGTCGAGCGCGGTGGTCCGCGCTGACTTCCAGATATCGGCCATGATCGCCGGGTCGAGAGGGCGGCCGTGGAAGAACTCCCAGTGAAGATCGAGCTGGCTGTCGCCACGAAAGAACTGGCAGGCATGGGTGGCCGTCGGCAGCAGGTCCAGATTGCGGAAATTGGCATTCCATCCCGCGCGCTTCAGCGCTTCGATCGCCTGGCCCAACTGGCCGTGGGGGACGGCGATATCGATATCCGACATGAGCCGATTGGCATCGGGATAGGCATTCACGTTGAGCGCTGCCCCCTTGAGCAGCATGATCTCGATTCCAGCCGAACCAAGCGTGCTGCCTACCTCGCGGATATCCCGGCGAAATCTCTGATGCATGACCCACGCATGGCGCACGACCCCGCGCAGCCGATCATGGTCACGATAGGCTTCTCCCCAGTGTTTGAGGCGTTCGTAGAGCAGCATCAGGAACAGGTTGAGGCCGTTGTCCACGAAGAACAGATCGTCGGCCCGGCTCCAGTCGCGAAAGGCAGCACGTGCCGCGCCTGCATCGTCGAGCAAGGCGGCCTTGATCAGCATTTCCTGATTGGCGTTCGGCCACACGCCATGGGGCCAGACGGGATGAAAACGGCCCGGACCCGACTGCGCACTCATTCCGTCTTGCCGGTCTTCCCGCGCAGCCTGTGCACGAGGTTCGCGTATTGTGTGCCGGCCGATCGGGAGAGACTGCCTTCGTGAAGCCTCCGGTAAGCGACAACCTGTTCCATCTCCATGATCGGCGCGCCGTGCGCTTGTACCCTCGTGATCCAGTCGAGAAAGTCGCCAATACGCAGCCCGGCGTCGAATAGCCCGACCACACCGAACACACTGGCACGGATCATCGCGGCGCTCGGCACATAGCCCGGGCGGACGGCGGAGAGATTGGGCGGGCTGCTGTCGAGGGCAAGTCGTTCCTGCTCCGAACGGAAAGTCAGCTGCTTTCCCAGTGCGATCCCGCAATGCGGATCATGCGAAAGCACCGCGCGCTGGAGCTCGAGGCGCCGGGGCGCCATCAAATCATCGGCATCCAGCAAGGCAATCGCCTCGCCATGCGCCGCGGCGATGCCGCGATTGCGCGCTGCCGCAACCCCCGCATTGGACTGCGCAATCAACCGGACGCGAGAGCCGAACTCCCGGACGCACTCGGAAGTGTGGTCCGTGGAGCCATCGTCGACGATAATGATCTCGTCCGGCGCCGCCGACTGGGTCAGAACGCTGTCGACGGCATCGCCGATATAGCGAGCGGCGTTCCAGGCGGGGATGACAACGCTGATCGAGATCATGACGAGTGAGGAACCAGATCTGTCTGCGCCGTCAAACCTGTTTGCCCGGCAAGACGAATCAGCTCCTCGATACGAGGCGGTATCGCCTCTCGATGCGTTCCAATGTTGAGCCACCAGGATGGCAGGTCGCGGGCAAGGGCCGTCAGCCACTTGATGCCTTCCGGAGTTGCCGGCGTGAGAGCCAAGGTCGACGGCACCAGCGCACGCCATGTCTCCCCGGGTTTGGCCGGCGCGACGGTCGTCTCGAACTCCCCCGTGATGCGCGGCAGCAGGATTGCGGCAAGCCGCCGCTGGCGCGGCAACCGGCCGGCAAACGCCGGATAGAGATAGAATGTCGGCTTGCCGTCGCCGCGCACCGAGTCGTCGAGTGCCGTGAGATCTTGCGTGAAGCGATCCACGTCGTGAGGCAGAAGCTTGCAGGCGTTGTAGAGGCTGAATGCATGCCATTCGCCGCCGAGTCTGCGCACGAGAAAGACATCGTCGCCAAGACACTCGAGGATGGAGTGGTGCAGGCACGCAAAGGCCGTGCTGGACTTGCCCGCCCGGTAGGTTCCGGCCAGGGCCACCGCAGCTCGTCCATCCGCGACGACAGCGCCATGGATCAGGTGGCCATCATGCTCCCTGAACCACCGTTGCAGGAGATCGCGAAATGGCGTTGCCATGTCCCAGGCCGGAATGAGGTTGATGTCGCGGAACGACGACAATGCAACGCGCCGGGTCGGCGCAATCAGGTCGAGGCGCCCGCCGTCGCCGGGGGTGAAGTTCGCCGAAACCGCGTCTGGCGATGCGTCGGATTGCGACCAGCGCTGACCTGCGACAGTCCATTCGTCATTCCTAAGCTGGAGCGGCGGCGATTCACTGACCTGCGCAACGATCGTCAGTTCAGCGGGCCTATCCGACGCGCTGCAAAGGTGCGCCAGCGATGGATGCAGGCGGGAGTAAAGTTGTTCCGAAAGATAGTGGACTGCAATATTCTGCGCTCCGATCTCGTAGCTGCAGCGCACCGCGGGCGCGATCGACAGCACCCGATCCAATAGCCGATACGCCTGATCCGAAACCGGCGATGTCCGCGGCGTATTCACATCACCCGCGAACAATTGATTGCCTTACGTCGTGATCAGATGCGGCCAGCCGGCCTCATCGGTATCGTGCACGATGTCCGCGAGCAGAAGTTCGCGCAACTCGTCGAACTCTTCGACGACAGGCGTCGCATAGGCTCGCGCCGAGGTGAGCCGTACCGGGTCCTCTGTGCTGGTTGTCAGCAATCCTTCGTCCTGCAGGCGCGTCAGGAACATACCGATTTCCTCGCTTGCGCTTGCCGGCACATCCGCAAATGCCGCGCTCAGAGAGTCCGCGGTAGCCGGACCGCGCTCCAGCAAGCTCCACAGTTCGGCAGCCGTATTGTGAAGGCTGAAATAGGATCCGGTTGCAAGATTGACGGCGATGATCTCGTCATCGAACCTGTTGTGTGAAATATCAGCCTCAAGGATCTTGTAAGCGACGGTCAAAATCTAGTCCTCAGCTCAAGAAACGGGCACACCTTGGTTGACAATATGTCACAGCATACTGCAGCATCGAAATCGCGTCAACGAAGCGCCGGACAAATCCATCGCAAGCCAGCGTCGCGCCATCAGCGATGTCGCCGGCGGACACACTCGCCTTGACGGTCATGAGAACGATTGCAACCGAGTACAGGTTCGGTTTGCCACGTCGCCCGGCCAATGGTAGGCCGAACGACCAATGCAAATTACGCTCGGGCCCATCGGACGCAGCTTGAACGTCCGAACCACATTATTTTATGGATTGCGGCCAGATGGACGACGAGTTAACGCGCGAGTTGCTGGAACGACTGAAGAAAATCGAGGAACGGCTGGACGGCCTTGAGACGAGTCAGGGCCAACTGCAGGAGGCTTATGCCAGGTCTCGTGCGCATCTTCGCCGCTTCTGGCTGCGTCCGCCGATGTGGACATTCGAGCAGCATTCACCCCGCCCGCTCGATCTGCATTCCCTGCCGCGCTCACCGGCATTGCCCAGTCGTGTTCCCAGCATCGCGATCGTGACGCCAAGCTTCAATCAGGCGCCATTCCTGGCTGCGACCATCGACAGCATCCTCGCCCAGAATTACCCGGCGCTGTTCTACCATGTCCAGGACGGCGGCTCCGTGGACGACAGCGTCGAAATCCTGAAGGGCTACGGCGACAAAATCAGCTGGCTAAGCGCGCCGGACCGGGGACAGGCCGATGCGATCAACCGCGGCTTCGCGGGCGTTGACTGCGAGATCATGGCCTATCTCAACAGTGACGACACCTTGCTGCCGGGAGCACTGGCCTGCGTGGCCAATTTCTTCGCCGAGAGGCCGGATATCGACATCGTCTACGGGCATCGCATTTTCATCGATTATGCCGGCTCCGAAATCGGTCGCGCCATTTTGCCGGCGCATAGCGACGAGGCCCTTCACTATGCAGGGTATGTTCCACAGGAAACCATGTTCTGGCGGCGCCGCGTGTGGGACGCCATAGGTCCGATTGACGTCAATTTTCAGTATGCGCTGGACTGGGACTTCATGTTGCGCGCCCAGGCTGCCGGATTCAAATTTGCGCGACTGAGAGGGTTTCTCGCCTGCTTTCGCGTGCATGACGAACAGAAGACCACCAAAAACTACGAACTCGGACGAAAGGAAATGCAAAGCCTTCGCTTGAGAATGCTGGGATACATACCGAGCCAGCTCGAAATATCCCGCGCCATCGCGCCCTATTTGTTACGCCAGTTTGTCTTTCACTGGAGCTACCGGCTGGGCCTGGTGAGACGTTGATCAGCGCGACCCTCCCTGGGCGACGGATGTCGTGTACTGTTTGATGACCTTGTCGACCGGCCCCACTTCCTTGACGCGCCCCTGATCAAGCCAGACGCCCATGGTGCACCAGCGGCTGCACAGCGGGAGATTATGCGAAGCCAGCACCATCACGCTCGCGCGTTCGATGAAACTCCGGACCCGCGCCTCTGCCCTGCCCATGAAATGAGCATCGCCGGCCAAAATCCATTCGTCCATCAGCAATATTTCCGGCTGGAAGCACGTCGCGACTGCGAAACCAAGTCGCAATATCATTCCCGATGAGTAGGTCCGCACCGGCATGTCGAGATATTCATCGAGCTCGGTGAATTGGGCGATGTCGGGCAAGTACTGCTCGATCTCGCCCGGCGACAGCCCGAGCAGGAGCGCGCGCAGGCGAATGTTGTCATAGCCGCTCAGGTCCGCATCGATTCCAAGGCTGATGTCGAACATCGGGGAAATCCGCCCGCGTGTGACGACACTGCCTTCGATGGGCTCGTAGATTCCCGCGATCGTCCGCAGCAACGTGGTCTTTCCGGCGCCGTTGGCGCCGATCAGCGCCAGCCTGTCTCCCGCAGACAGCGAGAAGGAAACCTCCCGCAACGCCTCGATAATGATCTTGTGGCTCGCGTCGCGTCCGATCCTGCCCGCCGATCCATGGTAGAGGACGCGCTTTTTCAACGAACGCGATCCGCCCTGATAGACCGGAAACGAAACCGATACCCGGTCGAGACTGATAACGCTCTCGCTCACTCCATCCGAAATCATCGAAGTCATATCCAGTAAGCTATTCTGCCGCGAAACCGGACGAAGAACCAAATCGTAACAACAAGATTTGTCGCGGTTATTGCCAGCGTCGATGTTACCGTCTGCACGGACGGCAAGGAGCCGAGCAAGGGTGCGCGCACAACCTCAATCAGGTGAAACAAGGGGTTTGCGTATGCAAGATACACCCGCGGCCCGAGCAAGTCCGGGGTCCAGATAATGGGCGTAATCAGGAATACGACCTGTATAAAACTGGCAATGAGGCGTGGGATATCCCGAAACCTGGCGGAAGCCATTCCAATCGTCAGACTGATGAGCAGGGCGTTGATCGTCAGCAGCAGGAACCCGGGTATTGCGCATAGCGCAACCGCGCCTGGCCATGCTTCGAAATACACGATCACGACGATATAGATGAGGAAATCGTGAGCAAGGAGTATCAACTTGCTGAACACGAAGCGACATGCGTGAAGCGAATAAGGCAGACGTATCTGTTTGATGTAGCTCTCCGAACCGGAGAAAAGCGTCCCCGCATCAAGCATGATCGAGCTGATGAATCCCCATACGATCAGTCCGGCGCAAATGTAGGGCAACAATTGCCGGATCGGCATGTTGAAAATCTGGGAATAGACCAATCCCAGCGCAATGACCATGATCGCCGTGTTTGCCGTGGACCAGAGCGGCCCCAGCGTCGAGCGTCTATATCGATAGAGAATGTCGTTCCAGCCAAGCCTGATCCAAAGCGGCCGAAGCTCAACGGCAGCCGCGAAGTCCGCAACTGCGCGATTGAACTGACTGGCTGACTTTCGCTTTGCGAGCAAATCCCGACTTCCTTGATACAGAAAACATTCTATCACCTGGTGTCAAACATTGGCACCGGGTATTCCCCGCGCAGCGACATAGGCGCCGGCGACGAGAGACCATGACAGTCGTGGATTCTGCGACAATACACGACATCGATCAGACGCAAACAGTCTCCGTCCTCAAGCCCGTCTTCCTGCATTTTCATGCCACGTGGTGGCGGCGTGTCTGCTATGATATCCTGGCACGAACGCTGTCGTCTCAGCTGGATTGGCTCCGCTGGCGCGGCGGGCCGGATGTGCCACCACAGAAGGCGAGCCTGACATGAGCGAGCGACTTGAGACGCTGAAAAAGGCGCGTGAGCGCATGGTCGAAGACCGCGACGCCTTCGCCAAGACGCTGGCCGCCCCGTTCGATCGCGACAAGGCGGAGCGGGCGCGGCTCAAATTCATCGAGACCCAGGTCCTGATCGACGCCATTGATCGCGCCATCGCCGGCGAGCAGGCCAGGCCCGCCGCCTGAACCGTCCTTGCGTACTAGATCGCCCTGGGATTGCGCGGGGCCGCATCGCGGTGGCGCCCGATCCGGCTCTTGAAGCGGTGACCGATCACGATCAGCGCGCCTTCCGGGCGGGCGGACGGCTCGGGGACATCGGACGGGCGCCGGATCAAAACCGGCGGCTGGTTATCCTGGGTGATGGCTTCAAGCGCGTCGAGGAATTTTCTGCCGGCTTCGGTGATCTGCCATCCCTCGGCGTCGCGCAGCACGTAACCGCTGCCGAAAATATCGATGGCGGCCACCCGCGCGGCCAAACGCCTGGTCCGCGCGCTCCATTCCGCGCCGCTGGCCATGAGGATCGCGATGTCCCGGTTGAGAGAAGCGAGCGTGGCTCGGCCCCTGTCGTGACTGGCCAGGACTTTCAGAATGGTAATCTGCAAACTCACGCCAGCGCCTTGGACCGCAACGGTTCTTGTTGTTATGCGCGATCGTTGAGGCTTGATTAGCGTGGCCCCGGCGCCGGCGTCCAGCGCAGGCGGCGAGTTATCCGCAGGCTTGAGAATTCCGCACAGCGGTACGCGGCGCTAGACTTTGACCAGGCTTTTGAAGCCGCCATAGATCATCCGCTTGCCGTCGAACGGAGGTTGCGAATTCGGACCCATGATGTTCGCGAGCCGCGGATCCGCCATTACCTTGGCGTTGATCCTGTCGCGCTGGGCGCGCGACTTGTAGGTGATCCAGGAGAACACCACGACCTCTCCCTTCCTGAGCTTGACCGCGCGCGGGAACGAGGTGAGCTTGCCGACCTTGACGTCGTCGGCCACCCATTCCCGGTAGTCCAGCGCCCCGAATTCGCGCCAGATCTTGCCGCACTTGGTGGACAATTTGCGATAGGCCGCGATGTTCTTCCTGGGAACCGCGACGATGAAGCCGTCGACGTAAGGCATGGCATTTCTCTTTGTTGGTGTCAGGACGAATTCAGCTTTGACAACAGGACGCCTGAATCGCGGCCGGTTGGTATTGGTCACGTAGCCGCAGCCAGTCCATCGGGTACGGTAGCCCCTCTTCGTGGCGGCCGAGCGGCGTCAGATCGAGATAGTGGTAGGCGGCGTTCATCATGTCGAGGCCGCGGGCGAAACAGGAATAGGTGTGGAAGATATTGCCAGCATCGTCGCGGAAGAACACGCTGATCCCCGGCGCTTCCTCGATCCCAAAGCCGCTGGTGCCGAAATTGTAGATTTTGGCGCCCGACTGGATCTGGTCCGGCGTGAACGAGACGGCGTAGTCGTAGTTGAAGTCGCTTGCCGCCGAGGACAGCCAGTCGAAGGTCCAGCCCATCCGCGCCTTGAACGCCGCAAGCCTGGGCAGCGGCGCGCGCGATATCGCCACCAGCGTGGTGTCGCGGGCAGCAAGATGCGGGCGCTCGAAGCCATCGGCCCAGAACGAGCAGCTCTTGCAGCCCTCGGTCCAGTCGGGCGCGAACATGAAGTGCTGCACCACCAGCTGGCTCCGCCCGGCGAACAGATCGCCCAGTGTCTGCGGTCCGTTCGGACCGTCGAACGAATAGGCCTTGTCCACCCTGACCCAGGGCAGCGCACGCCGCTGCTCGCTCAGGCGGTCTCGCGCCCTGGTGTATTCCTTCTCAAGCGCCATGTGCGCCTTGCGGGCTTCGATCCATTCCGCGCGCGAAACGATCTTGTGCGGTTGCATGGCTGCCTCCTTGCTTCAGGCGAGGTACTTTTCCAGCTTGTCGAACAATGCGTCCCATCCGCGCGCATGGCCGTCGCGCGCGGCTTCGTTGAAGAATTGTTCATGGTGCAAGGTCAGGAGCGTGCCGCTGCCGTCGGGCTGCAGCGACACTGTGACCTGCGATTCGCGTTCGGGCGTCGAGTGCCACGCCCAGCTGAACGCGATCCGCGCGTTCGGCACGACTTCGCGATAGACGCCGTCGACCTGAAAATACTCGCCGTCGCCGCCTTCGAAGCTGATGCGGTAGCGGCCGCCGACGCGCAGGTCGATGCTCGCCTGCACCGAGCCGGCCCTGACCTGCGCGGGCCCGAACCAGCGCGCTATTTTTTCCGGGTCGGTCCACGCGGCGTAGACTTTTTCGGGGATTGCATTGAGACGACGCTTGAGGGTGAGGCTCGGCCGGCTGGCGAGCCCGGCGTTGCCGGCAGCGGCTGATGGGGTGGCCATGTGTCTTCCTCCACGAATGCGGCAAGGCGGTCGAGATTTTCGGACCAGAAGCGCTGGTAGCGATTGAGCCATTCCATCGCCTGCTCCATCGGGCTGGCGGTGAGCCGGCACGCCACGGTGCGCCCGGTCTTCTCGCGCGCGACCAACCCTGCGTCCGACAGCACGTCGAGATGTTTCATGACCGCGGGCAGCGACATCGCGAACGGCTGCGCCAGTTCGCTCACCGAGATGCTGTCCCGGCTGCCGAGCCGCGCCAGCAGCGCGCGCCGCGTCGGATCCGCCAGCGCGGCGAAGGTACGGTTCAGGAGTTCGTCGTTATACTTAACCATAAGGTTTAGTATAACGACGAGAAGACCGCGTCAAGTGCGGCGGCTTTTCACGAATTGGGGAGCATGCATGATCCGGTCATACGCGGTCACCGGGTCTCGCCGTTGGCGAACCCGGTGACCGGAGATGGCAGCTAATCCCGGATTTCAATAACCGCGGTAGACCCGCCCGCGCGGCTGTTGATTCAAGGCGGCGCGGGGATTGACGTTGCAGTAGAGCCCGCGCCCAGAAGCGCTCGCCATGCATTGGGCATAGGTCTGGTAGGAGCACTCGCCGGGAATACCGACACCCCTGCCCTGAGCACAATAAGGGTAATCGTAAGCCGCGGCAGGCGTCGGGCTGATCATCGTGGCGGCGCCTGCCGCCACGGTCGCCAACAGTGCCAATGTTGCATAGCGCATGATCTGGTTTCCTCGTCTGAGTTGCGTCGTCGCCTAGAAAACCAGATCACGCCCGCCAGGTTCCGTGACGCAGATCACTCGACCTTGAGGCCGGCGGCCTTGACCACCTTCTCCCATTTGTCGGTTTCGGCCGCGATCATCTTGCCGAAGGCCTCCGGCGGCCCGGGCAGCGGCTCGCCGCCGAGATCGATCAGTCTGGCCTTGATCGCGGGTTCCGCGAGCACCTCGTTGAACGTCTTGTTCAGTTTCTCGATGATTTCCTTCGGTGTGTTCTTTGGAGCCCCCGCGCCGAACAGCGCGCTCGCCTCGTAGCCCGGAATGGTGTCGGCGAGGACGGGCACGTCGGGCAACAGCGAGGATCGCGCCGTCGAGGTCACCGCCAGCGCGCGCAGCGAACCGGCACGTATGTGCTGCAGGATCGAGGGCATGTTGTCGAAGATCAGCTGAACCTGGCCGCCGAGCATGTCGGTGATCGCGGGCGCCGCGCCCCGGTAGGGAATGTGCTGCATCTTGATGCCCGTCATCATCATGAACATTTCGCCCGACAGATGCACCGAGGTGCCGTTGCCCGACGACGCCAAATTCACCTTGCCCGGGTTGGCCTTCACATAGGCGATGAACTCGGCCGCCGTCTTGGCCGGCACGTCCTTGGCGACCGTCATGACGTTGGGCACACGATTGAACGCCGCGATCGGCGCGATGTCGCGAACGACGTTGAACTTGAGGTTGGCGTAGAGCGAGGCATTGATGTAGTTGGCGGGATTGACGAACAGAAGCGTATAGCCGTCGGGTGCTGCATTGATCACGGACTCCGTGGCGATATTGTTGCCGGCGCCGGGCTTGTTTTCGATCACGAACTGCTGGCCGAGCCGCTCGGACATCCGCTGGCCGATCAGCCGCGCAATGATGTCGGTAGCGCCACCGGGCGGATAGCCGACCACCCATTTCACCGGGCGGGTCGGATAATCCTGCGCCGCGGCGCTGCCGATCGAGGCGATTGCCGAAATGCCGATCGAAATACCCGTGGCGATCAGACAAATCGCGGTACGACGTGAGGTCATGCAGTTTTTCTCCCGGCGGCCGCGTCGTATCGCGCGGTCCGCACCTGTTGAATTGACAACGGGCCGCGTTGTAACAAACAAAGCGGGGGACGGCCAGTGTGGCAGTTCACCCTTGGACGCGACGAAAGGATGATGCATGGCTGTCATGGTGAACGCGCTCGATCATATCGTGATCAATGTCGCCGACGTGGCGCGTTCCGCCGAATGGTATCGAAAGATCCTCGGCATGGAGGTCCAGGTGTTCGACCCGGGCCCGGGCAAGACGCCGCGGACGACGCTCAAGTTCGGGAACCAGAAGATCAATGTGCGACCGCGCGACGCCGACAAGGTGGAGTGGTTCACCGCGGACCATCAAACCGCAGGGAGCGACGATCTGTGCTTTCTCACCTCGAGCGCGCCGGACGCGGTGGTGGCGCATCTGAAGGCGCATGGCGTGGCGATCGAGGAAGGCCCGGTCGCGAAACAAGGCGCCCGCGGCACGCTGCGGTCGGTCTATTGCCGGGACCCCGACGGCAGTTTGATCGAGATTTCGTCGTATGAGGGAGAGGCGTAACCCCCTGACCGTCATTGCGAGCGCCAGCGAGGCAATCCAGCTTGCGGCAAGCAAGGACGCTGGATTGCTTCGTCGCTGGCGATCCTCGCAATGACGAGGATTGCGGATTTGCCCACCGCGCCATCCAATGGCAGAACTACTCCCAAGCAACAACACTGAAGCAGCCGGCAAGGCTGCGTGGGAGGATCCATGCAAAATTCACAGGCGGCGCCGGGTATCGTGGGGCCGTTCGCGGGGCTTGATGTGCCGTGGCTGCTGCGGATGCGGGCCGAGACGCGGCGCGACCATCCGTTTCTGGTCTGGGCGCCGTTCGATGCGCCGGCGCGGAGCTGGAATTACGGCGAATTTCACGAGCGGGTCGGCGCGCTGGCCGCGGGGCTCGTCGCGCGCGGCATCAAGCCCGGCGAGTATGTCCTGATCCATCTCGACAACTGCATCGAGGCCATGCTGGCCTGGTTCGCCTGCGTCGAGCTCGGCGCCATCGCTGTGACCACCAACACTCGCTCGGCCCCGGCGGAAATGGAATATTTTGCCAATCATTGCGGCGCGGTGGCCGCGATCACCCAGCCGGCCTATGCCGAAATGGTGGCGGCGCATTGCCGGAATTTGCGCTGGCTCGCGGTGATTTCGCATGATTCGGGGGCCGCGCCTGCGCAGGGTTTTAATACCCGGCGCGGCGACAGCTTCGAGGCGCTGTTCGCCGACAGCGCCGACCGGCCACGCCGCGCCACCGATCCGCTGGCCCCCTGCAGCGTGCAATACACTTCCGGAACCACATCGCGCCCGAAGGCGGTGCTGTGGACCCACGCCAACGCGCTGTGGGGCGCCAAGATCAACGCCGCCCACCAGGATTTGCACGAAGGCGATGTGCACCAGACCTATCTGCCGCTGTTCCACACCAATGCGCTGGCCTATTCGATGCTGGCGAGCCTGTGGGTCGGCGCCACCTGCGTGATCCAGCCGCGGTTTTCCGCGAGCCGGTTCTGGAGCGTCGCGCTCCAGCACGGCTGCACCTGGACCTCGACGATTCCGTTCTGCATGAAGGCGCTGCTCGACCACGAAATTCCCCGGAAACACAAGTTTCGGCTGTGGGGAACCGCGATCAACGACCCGCCGGCGTTCGCGGCCTTCGGCATCAAGATGATCGGCTGGTGGGGCATGACCGAGACCATCACCCACGGCATCGTCGGCGAAGTCGACCAGCCCAACATTCCGATGTCGATCGGCCGGGCTGCTGCGGAATACGCCATCCGCATCACCGATGACGACGGCGCGCCGACGGCGGTCGGCGACACCGGCAATCTGCTGATCAAGGGCATTCCCGGGTTGTCGCTGTTCCAGGAGTACCTGCACAACGAGAAGGCGACGCGGGAGAGTTACGACGAGCACGGCTATTTCATCACCGGCGACCGGGTCACTCTGCTGGACCACGGATTCATAAAGTTCGGCGACCGCGCCAAGGACATGCTGAAGGTCGGCGGCGAGAACGTCGCGGCCTCCGAGATCGAGCAGGTGATCGCGGTGGTGCCGGGCGTGCGCGAGGCCGCGGTGGTGGCGAAGAAGCACTCGATGCTCGACGAGGTGCCTGTCGTGTTCATCATTCCCGTCGCCGGCGTCGAGGGCGCGCCGAAGGACCTGCACGACACCGTGATGGCTGCCTGCCGCAGCGCGCTGGCCGACTTCAAGGTGCCGCGCGAAATCCACTTCGTCGACGAGATGCCGCGCTCGACGCTGGAGAAGGTGGCGAAGGCGGAGTTGCGGAAGCTGCTGGATTAGCGAGCCGTTAGAGATCGGGCAAAGCCCTCTCGACGTCATTGCGAGCCAGCGGGTCGGCGCGAAGCGCCGCAGGATGACAGGCTCCGCGAAGCAATCCATCTTGCTTGCCTTGGCAAAGCTGGATTGCTTCGTCGCAAGAGCTCCTCGCAATGACGAACGATGGTTGGTGCTCGCCGTAACCCTCAATGATACCCGAACGCGATCGGACGGAACGCCTGGAGCAGATGTTGATCAAGCCTGTCTCCCATCTCCTCCATCATCGCAAACGCCCCGGCGTGGGTATATTGCATCCGGTAGGCGCGCTTCTCCACCAGCGCCGCGTAGATATCCACGATCGTGATCAGCCGCACGATGTCGCTGATCTGATTGCCGCGCAGGGCGTTGGGATAGCCTGACCCGTCGAGAAGTTCGTGATGATGCAGGACCACGTCCAGCATTTCCGGCGGGAAGCCGCCCTGGGCCGCCAGCGCGTCGAAGCCGCGGCGCGGATGCTGGCGTACTTCGCTCACTTCCGCTGATGTCAGCGGTCCCGGCTTGTCGAGGATATCAACGGGAATGAAGGCCTTGCCGACATCATGCAGCAGGGCGGCGCGCGCCAGCCGGCGCTGATCGTCGTCGCGCATGCCGAGATGCTGCGCGAACGCGACGGCAAAGCCGGTGACGAACAGGCAATGGCGATAGGTGTCGGTGTGGTGGCAGCCGACCGTGGTCAGCCATTCGCGCAGCGACGAGTGCTTGATGGCCTTGAGAATTTTGCTTTCGGCCGCCACGACGTCGCTGAACTGCAGCGGCGTACCCTGCGGAAGCTTCTCGAACATCTTGACCAACACCGCATGCGCGGCCTCGACGCCCCGGTTCAGCGCCTTGCCGCGATCGGTGGCGTCATATCCGTGAGTATCGGGAAACGCCGCGCGGATGCGCTGCAGAATGGCCTGCGCATCGAACGGCCGCGCGATGGTATCGGTGGCACCGAGCGCCCAGGCCTGCATCGAGCCGTGATGAAGCGCGTCGGCCAGAACGAACAGCCGCGGCATCGCGCGGTAGGGCTCCGAGCGCAGCTTGTTGCGGACCAGCTGGACGCATTCGGGCGACCGCAGATTGATATCGACCACGACACCCGCGAACTGGCTGGGCGCGTCGGGAAGATCGGCCATCGAGACGGTATCGACCTCGCTCACCGTCTGCAGGATGCTGGCCAGCTCACTGCTCTGATCGCTCCGGTCCGACGCCAGCAGCAACCGGCGTTTGGACGAAGACTGGGGGGCTGGGGCAGTCATGGAACCTCGGTATGGCGTCGGCGAACTTGCAACCAAGGCTACATGACGAGGGGTTCTTCGGGGCTTAATGGGCATCGTGAATGCGAAGCTAGCGCGAACATTACAAGTTTAACGATTATGGGAATGCGGTATGGCCCATCAACATCATTGCGAGTGCAGCGAAGCAATCCATTTCACAGCGGCGCCGGTAACCGAGATGGATTGCTTCGTCGCAAGGGCTCCTCGCAATGATATTGAGGGAGGTTGATTCCAATGCACGACCATTTTGCGTTGCCTTTCAGCCTACGGATGCGCCGGCCTTTGCCCGGCTGATTCCGAGGGCCAGAATGCGATGCAGCAGGTCGGGGTAGTCAAGCCCGTCGTGCCGGGCGGCTGTAGCGAACTCCTGGCTCTTCGCTATTTCCGGATTGGGATTGGCTTCGATGAAATACGGAGTGCTATCGGCAGCGAGGCGAAAGTCGATGCGTGCGTAGCCATCGAGCTTCAGGGTGCGGTAGATGCGTTTCGCTGTTCGCTGGATGCGGGCAGACACCTCCGGCGCAAGGTCGTTGGCCGGCCCGTCTACAATTCCCACGCGTTCCTGATAACCGGGATCGTGTTTGGCCTTTTCGGTGGCTATCTGCCGTGCCCCCTGCCCGCCCATGCTGCCGAATTTCAATTCCCACACCGGCAGGGCGCGCAGCCGATTGTTGCCGAGCACCGCGACATACAGCTCACGTCCCTCGATGTACTGTTCGGCGATGGCGGCCGTTCCAAGCCGATCGTGAACGAAGGCGACGCGCTCTGCGAGCTTTTCGTCGGTATCGACGATCGACGCCTGCGAGATCCCGAAGGATCCGTCCTCGCTCAGGCTCTTGACGATCAACGGCAGCGCAAGGCGCGGCGGCCGTTTGACCTTGCGGCGCATCGGGAACACGGCAAAGGCCGGCACCGCGATCCGGCGATGCTGCACCAGCGTCTTGGACAGGTCCTTGCCGCGCGCCAGGATCAGGCCGCGCGGGTTACACCCGGTATACGGGATCTTCATCAGCTCGAGATAGCTCGCGATGTGCTGGTCAAACACCGACTTGTTGTGGAACTCCTCCAGCAACGTGAACACGATATGCGGTTTGAAGCTTTCGATCGCCTCGCGCACCGGCTTGATTTCCTCCTGCACGCCGAGCGGACGAACCTCATGGCCGGCCGCACGCAAGGTGCTCACGACGTCGAATTCGGTTTTCCATACGTTGATTTCCTGCGCGGTGTACCCGTCGGCGGAGTCCGGCGGCATGAAGTCCGGGTGCATCAGCACCAGAATGCGCAGGCGTCTCATAGCGCGATCCATTTGCGCCGCGACGGTCCGAACATCGTTTGCATGGTCTTGGCGGTCAACAGGATGGTGAAGTTGATCACGAGTTTTCGTTCGGATCCGGCGGCACGCAGATCGAGTTCGCGGCAGCGGGAAATCATGTCGTCGAGAACGGCATCGAGCGTAAGCTGGTTCTCGCCGGTCCACCGCGCGACCAGCTGCCTGATCTGGGCGCGGTGCCGCCTGATGAAGACCGAGGCCGGCGGCTCCCGTCGATGTCGCGGATCGGCGGAAAACAGACGGGAGAGATCCCGGTCATAGGTCTTCGGTGGCGTGAAGGCGTAGAACGCCTGCTTTTTCTTGTAGTGCTCGCCCAACGTCTGGCTGAGCCCATGCAGCGGATCGACGCGCTCCCGCGTCATGACCGGCGGCCGCGTCCCTCCGATCTCGTCCATCAGTTCGTCGACATATTCAAGCTTCTTCAGCGCGGGCCAACCGGCATACCGTGTCCGCCAGTTCGAGCGCGGGCGTAACCACACCGCGAAGGTTTCGGCGAAATCTTCGTCCGGATGGCTCTGCGCGTACCAGAGCCGAAGATGCTGGACAAAACGCCGGCTGGCCGGATTGGGCCGGTAGTGGCGCGGGTAGCGTTTCGAAGACGGGCCGAACAATTGCTGCCAGCGCCGGCGGCGTTGCGGCTGCCAGGCGTGCTGCACGGCATGGCCCGCCTCGTGGCGCAGAATGGCCATGCATTCGGACCAGGTGCCGCCCTCGACGTCGAGCATCATTTTCTTCTCGAGTTTCATCAGGCGGGGATGGGCGAGATAGAAGGGAATCGCGATGCCCGGCACATCCGCCGGACTGAACCATTCGCTCGATATCCATGCATGCGGCCGCAGCCGGATACCCTTCGCCTGCAGTTCATCATTCAGCGTGCTGAGACAATCCTCGAGCCATGTGCCTTCGATCTTGACCCTCAAACTGCTGAGGCGTTGCTTGAGCAACTCCTCATCCGACAGCTTTTCCCAGGCATATTTTCGAGGTGGCATAGGCATCCGGAAGTCAGAGAAAACGGTGCCTGGATGGTGTCACAGGACACCGCTGGCAACAACCGCCGCGTCCTGGCGCGTGCCACTTGCGCAGGGCGGGTTCTCTTTAACCCGCCGATCCGTGCGATATGGCGGGTTAAAGTGAGCCCGCCCTACGAAAGCCTTCCATTATCGTCATTGCGAGCGCAGCGAAGCAATCCATCTCGCAGCGCAAGGAAAGCATGGATTGCTTCGCTGCGCTCGCAATGACGGCAGCTGGCATAGTCGCCAAGAAAAAAATCCGCCGGAGGAAACCTCCGGCGGATGATCGCTATCGATGACGCGCTCGCCTTACGCCTTCATGTTCGCCTTCACCGCCTCTGCCGTGATCGGCAGCGCGCGCACCCGCGCGCCGCAGGCATTGAAGATCGCATTGCCGAGTGCGGGCGCGACCACGGTCACCGCCGGCTCACCGACGCCGGTGGCCTTGTCGCCGTTGGCGATGACATTGATGGCGATTTCCGGCACCTGGCTCATCCGCAGCGGCTTGTAGCTGTCGAAGTTTTTCTGCTCGATGCCGCCGTCCTTCAGCGTCGCCTTCTCGTACATCGCGAGCGACAGCCCCCACAGCGCCGCGCCCTCGACCTGGGCCCGGATGTTGTCGGGGTGCACCTGGGTGCCGACATCGGTGGCCACGGTCAGCTTCTTGACCTTGACCTCGCCTGACGGCGCCACCGCGACATGGGCCACGCAGGCGGTCCAGCTGGCGGTCGCCCGTTCCTGCGACGAGACGCAGGCGACGCCCATGCCCTCACCCTTCGGCAGCGCCTTGGTGCCGTAGCCGGCCATGCCCATCGCGGCGAGCAGGGTGTTGCGCAGGCGTTGCGCGCCGCCGTCGTTCTTGCCCTTGCCGTCCAGCAGAGCGATCCGGTACTGCGCCGGATCCTTGCCGGCGGCGTGCGCCAGTTCGTCGATCATGCTTTCGACCGCCCAGAAGGTCCAGCCCGGCGCGACCGAGCGCAACTGGCCCGACGGGGTGGCGTTGTGCGCCATCTCGTTGAGGATGGCGCGGACGTTGTGATTGGGCACGGAATAGAAAAAGTCCGCGCCGTTCACGGTGAAGGCATCCAGAGGACCCTTCTTGTCGACCGAGGGCGACAGGAAATCGGGGATGCCCCAGCGCTTGGTCGGCCACGCCGAGACCACGTCGTGGTTGAGCGCGATCAACTTGCCATCGGCGTCGAGACCTGCCTTGACCTTCTGGAAGGTGAGCGGGCGCGAATAGTCCATGGTCATGTCGTTTTCGCGTGAGTAGATCACCTTGACCGGCTTTCCGACCGCTTTCGCCGCCTGCACTGCCGGCACCATCATGTCGGCGTCGAGACGCCGGCCGAAGCCGCCGCCCAGCCACATCTGGTGCATCACCACGAATTTGGGGTCGATCCCGGCCGCGCCGGCCGCGATCGCGCCGGAGCGCGTCGCGAACTGGTTGCCGGAATAGATGTGCAGGATGTCGCCCTTGAACTCGGCCGTGGCGTTCATCGGCTCCAGCGGCGCATGGATGTTGATGCTGGTGGTGTACTCCGCCTCCAGCACCTTGGCGGCCGTCCCGAAGGCCGCGGCGGTATCGCCGTCCTTGACGAAGAACTGCCCGGAATCGTCGAGCGCCTGCAGCCGCTTGGCCTCGTCGAGCAGCGACTGGCTCGACAGTCTGGCGTTGGGACCGCCGTCATAGCTGATCTTCAGCGCCGCGGCGGCCTTCGCGGCATTGGCCCAGGTGTTGGCCACCGCCACCACCCAGCCGGTGGTCGATCCGGTCTTGTCGTCGAGGGTGACGGCCTTGATGAAGCCCGGCACCTTCTTCGCCGCACTGTCATCGACCGACTTGACGGTGGCGCCGTAGCGCACCGGCGGCGTGATGATCTTGCCGTAGGCCATGCCCGGCAGCATGACGTCGATGCCGTATTTTGCCGTGCCGTTGGTCTTTGCGGGGATATCGAGCTGCGGCACCGAAACCCCGATCAGGGTGTATTGATCCGGCGTCTTCAGGTTGATCGCCTTGAGCTCGTCGGGCGTGAAAGTCTTGGTGATCTTGCCGCTCTTGACGATCTCGGCGAACGTCATCGACTTCTTCGATTTCGGATGCGAGATCATCGAGTTCCGGACGATCAGCTCGCCCGCTGGCACGCCCATCGCCTTGGCTGCGGCATCCGTCAACGCCATGCGCCCCGCGGCTCCCGCGCGGCTCATCGCATCGAAGTTCATCATCGTGCTCCAGCTGCCGCCGGTGATCTGGGCGCCGAGCACGGGGTCGTTGAACTTCGGATCGTTGGACGCGAGCTGGACCCGCATGTCCTTCCAGTTCGAGCCGAGTTCTTCGGCCACCATTTGCGCCATGGTCGAGGCAATGTGCTGGCCCATGTCGGCCTTGCCGCAGGTGACCGTGACCAGCCCGTCCGGCGCGATCGAATACCAGACGCTGGGATCGAAATTGGCGGGTGCGGCGAGCGCCTGATCGCCGCCGAGCAGTCCGGGCACCGCCGAATAGCCGAGCGCGAGACCGGCAGCGGCCGATCCGACCAGGAAGGAGCGCCTGCTGAGATCGGCGGATGCGGTCGAGGTGACCTTCACGTGCGTATTCATGTTGCCCTCCGCTCGGTTCCGGCGTTGGAGGCGGTGCGCATTTCGCTGGCCGCGCGCATGATCGCCTTCTGGATGCGCGAATAGGTCATGCAGCGGCAGAGATTGCCGTCCATGTGCGCCACCACTTCATCCTTGCTCGGGTTGGGGTTTTTGGCGAGCAGCGAGGCCGCCTGCATGATCTGGCCGGACTGGCAGTAGCCGCATTGCGGAACCTGCTCGGCGATCCATGCCTTTTGCAGCGGATGGTCGCCCCTAGCGCTGAGGCCCTCAATGGTGGTGATCTTCTTGCCGGCGACGTCGCTGAGCAACGTCTGGCAGGATCGCACCGCCTCGCCGTTGACGTGCACGGTGCAGGCGCCGCACAGGCCGGCGCCGCAGCCGAATTTCGTGCCGGTCATCTGCAGCTGTTCGCGGATGGCCCAGAGCAGCGGCGTATCCGCCGGCGCCTCGACGGACATATTCCGTCCGTTGATGTTGAGATTAGGCATGGTCTCTTCCCCTGCCGGTGCATGACGCCGCTTACGGCGGCCATTCATATCGTTGGCTCATGGTCTGACACCCACCGGGCCGATGCCGACCTTGGCGGGCAGAATGATCGCGATCCAATCTGGAGACAATCCAGTTTGGGATTGGTCGAAGGGAAAATTTTGCTGATGCAACCTTTGTGCGTTGCGGCAACGCATCGCCACAAACGCGTCGAAGGGTTCGATGCCCACGCCAGACGGAGGGATCGCGGGCGGCGAGGAAATTGGGCATTTCCCCTCGGCGAACAGATGGCGCTAGAATGGGGGCAACGAGAAAAATTCGGGAAATCGCGATGCCAAAGCTCAACCGTGACGGGGTCGAAATCTACTACGAGGTCCACGGCTCCGGGCCACCGCTGCTGCTGACGCACGGTTATTCATCGACCGGCGAGATGTGGCAGGGCCAGGTCGAGGCGTTGTCCAGAGATCACCAACTGGTCTTGTGGGACATGCGCGGCCACGGCCGCTCGGACTATCCCGACGATCCCGCCGCCTACAGCGAGGCGGCTACGGTGGCCGACATGGTCGCGCTGCTCGACGAGGTCGGCGCCGCCAAAGCCATCGTCGGCGGGCTTTCGCTGGGCGGCTACATGTCGCTGGCGTTCTATCGCGCGCATCCGGAACGGGTGCGCGCGCTGCTGATCATCGATACCGGCCCGGGGTTCAAAAAGGACGAGGCCCGCGAGGCCTGGAACAAGCGCGCGCGCGAGACCGGCGACCGTTTCGAGCGCGAGGGCCTTGCTGTGCTGAAGTCGGCCAGCCGCGAACGCTCCGATGTGAGCCATCGCGATGCCTCGGGACTGGCGCGCGCCGCGCGGGGCATGCTGACCCAGCGCGACGCCCGCGTGATCGAATCGCTGCCTGATATCACGGTACCGTCGCTGGTCGTGGTCGGCGCCGATGACGCGCCGTTCCTCGCCGCCTCCGACTATATGGCGGCAAAGATTCCGGGAGCTGCGAAGGTGGTGATCCCCGGTGCAGGCCACGCCGTCAACATCGATCAGCCGCAGGCCTTCATCGACGCGGTGCTGCCCTTCCTCGACAGCCTCGACGCCAAGGCAACGCAAAAGGCGGCGTCATGAAGGTACTCTTCGCAGCAGCCTTCTTTGCCTCGCTGAGTGGAACCACCGCTCCCGTCCATGCGCAAGGCCTGCCGCCATCAGGCGGTCCCTACCCGCCGCCGTTCCTCGCGACCTTGTCGAACAATGTACCGCTGGCCTTCGGCATGGAGGCCGCGGATGCCGCGCGCGCGCTCGGCGTGCCGCTCAATTACATCAAGGGTCGCCCGGGCAACGAAATCTTCCTGGCATTCCGCGACATCGGCGGCAGCGGATTATTTCCGCACCGCCACCGGCTCTATCTGCAATTCCGCGGCGGCCGCCTGGCCGGCTGGAAAGGCGATTGGGGCAATAACTGGATGTGGCAATAGCGGCGGCGCGTCGTTTCCTTTCTCGAGAAGATCCACTCGCAACCAAGGGATGACCGTGGGACAACCGATAAAACTGACGGCTTCGGATAATTTTCAACTCGGCGGCTACCGCGCCGAGCCATCAGGCGCGCCGAAGGCGGCCGTGGTGGTGATCCAGGAAATCTTCGGCGTCAATCACCACATCCGATCGGTCTGCGACCGTCTGGCCGACGAGGGTTATGTCGCGATTGCGCCGGCGATCTTCGATCGCACTCAGCCCGATTTCCAGTGCGGCTATTCGCCGGACGAGGTGGCGACGGCGCGCAAGTTCATCGCCAGTCCCGACTGGGAAGCGATGCTGCGCGACACCCAGGCCGCGATCGATGCCGTCAAGAAGGTTGGCCCGGTCGGCATCATCGGCTTCTGCCTCGGCGGCAGCATTGCCTATGCCGCTGCCACGAAACTGTCGGGCCTGAAGGCGGCGATCGGCTATTACGGCGGCGCCATCGTCCGTTTCGCCGACGACAAGCCGCAGGCGCCGACGCAACTGCATTTCGGCGAGAAGGACGCGGGGATTTCGCTTGCCGACGTCGAGACCATCCGGACAAAACGGCCTGATGTCGAAATCCATGTCTATCCGGGGGCGCAGCACGGCTTCCACTGCGACGAGCGGGCCAGCTACGACAAGGCCAGCGCCGATATCGCCTGGCCGCGCAGCATGGCGTTTTTCGCCAAGCATTTGAAGAAGTAGGCAGTCGTCATTCCGGGGCGCGCGATAGCGCGAACCCGGAATCTCGAGATTCCGGGTTCGATGCTTCGCATCGCCCCGGAATGACAACGTCAGCCTTACTCGCCCTTGACGCCCGTGGCTTTCACGACATCCGCCCAGCGAGCGTAGTCGCGGCGCAGCGTGGCTTCGAACGTTGCCGCCGAACCGCCGACCGGCATGAGACTGACCGTCTCGAGCCCCGCGACCCCCTCGGGAGAAGCGATGATGCGCGACAGTTCCGCGGAAAGTTTCGCGACGATGTCCTTGGGCGTGGCGGCGGGCACGAAGACGCCGATCCAGCCCTCGGCCTCAAAGCCGGGGAAACCAAGTTCAGCCATGGTCGGCACGTTCGGCAACTGGGTCCTGCGCTTTTCGCCGCCGACCGCCAGCGCCCTGATCTTGCCGCCCTGGATTTGAGGGTTGGCCGTGGTCAGATCGACGAAGGCTGCGGTCACGGTGTTGTTGAGCAGATCATTCACCAGCGGCGCCGCGCCACGATAGGGAACATGGGTCATGTCGATGCCCGCGTTCTTCTTGAGCAATTCGCCGTAGAGATGCGACGTCGTCGCGTTGCCGAACGAGCCGTAGGGTACCTTGCCGGGGTTTGCCTTGGCGTGGTCGATCAGTTCCTTGACCGACTTGATCGGCTGCGCGTCGGGGACGGTCAGCACGATCGTCGACAATCCGACCTGGGTCACCGGCGCGAGATCCTTGAAGACGTCGTAGGGCAGTTTTGAAATAAGGCTGGGCGCCTGGATGATCTGGGTGATGGCGATCAGCACGGTGTAGCCATCGGGCTGCGCCTTGGCGACGAAATCATTGCCGACCACACCGCCGCCGCCCGACTTGTTTTCGACGACGACGGTTTGCTTCCACGCTTCCGACAGTTTGTTGGCCAACAGGCGGGCCGATACGTCGGTTGCTCCGCCTGCGGGATAGGGCACGACGAAGGTTATTCGCCGTTCCGGATAGGACTGCGCCGCCGCCTGATCTGCCGACGCACATACGGCCGTCATGGCGACGCCTGCGATCGTTGCAGCTGAAATTGCGGTGCGCAGGACCTTGATTGGCGACCGGATGCTCATCTTTTCCCCTTGGTAGATTTCGATGGATTGAGTTTATCGGGCATATGCTCTCGGCTGGATCGAAGCAAGCCTCCTGTCGGGCACATCACGCCGAACGCGCTGATCCACCACAGCCGGGCATGACAATGCCGCCGCACGGAATGATCGAACGGCATCGGCCTTTGACTTGTTCAAGGAGGAGGGAATGCTATCGACTAGAACCAGCGTTCTCCGACCAGCACGGTATCGCCGGGGCTGATGGCGGTGCCGAGCGGCACCACGGTCCGCATCGATCCCGATGCGTCGGTATGGGTGAGCGTGACGCGGTCGCGGCGGGCGCGCGGCGAAAAGCCGCCGGCAATCGCCACCGCGCTTTCGACCGACATGTTGGGCACGTAGGGATATTGGCCGGGGGCCGCGACCTCGCCGAGGATGAAGAACGGCCTGTAAGCCTCGATCTCCACCGCCACCGACGGCTCGCGGATAAAGCCGTTGCGCAGCTTGGCGGTGATGTCGGCGGCGAGGCGCGCGGGCGTCTTGCCGCGCGCCGGCACCGAGCCGATCAGCGGCATGGTGATGGAGCCGCCGGCATCGATGGCATAGGTATTGGTGAGACCTTCCTGGCCGTAGACCACGACCCGCAATTTGTCGCCGGCGTCGAGATGATAGGCGGTGTCATAGGCCACAGGCACCGGCATCGGCGCGGCGGCGTAGACGACGGCAGGCGGGCCATAGGCCCGGCCGGGTCCGGCAAAGCTGGAGCGAAGCGCTGCGATGGCGCCGCTGCCGGAATCGGCGACAACGACCGGAGGGGGATTGTACGGTTGGCCGTACGCCATCGAATCGAGATCGGCTTGCGGCTGGGCGATCGCGACGGGACCCGGCGTATGCATGCAGCCCGACAGAGCGAGCGCGGTCATGATGGCAGTGATCGGTATTCGAAACACGCGCGCAACCCGCACCGGAGCCATCCCTCATAGCGAGACAGCCTAAGTCTTGCACCGGTTATGGTTAACAAACCGTTGGCGCGGGGGGCTTACCCTCCCCTGAAGGGGGAGGGTCGACGCGACTGAAAGGAGCGGCGGGGTGGGGTGATAGTCTCTCGTATCGAGCAGTGGCCGAGTTGAAAGACTGTCATCCCACCCCGGCTCACATTTCGCTGCGCTCCATGTGAGCCGACCCTCCCCCTCCAGGGGAGGGTAAGATCGAGCAAGCCTTCACGCGCTGACGCCGGCGCCGATTGGGCAGGACACACCGGTGCCGCCAAGCCCGCAATAGCCGGCCGGATTCTTGGCGAGATATTGCTGATGGTAGTCTTCGGCGAAATAGAATTCGCCCGCCTGCGCGATCTCGGTGGTGATGGCGCCGAGGCCCTTGGCCGACAGCGCTTTCTGGTAGGCCGATTTCGACGCGTCGACGGCTTTGCGCTGCTGCTCGTCGAACGTGTAGATCGCGGAACGATACTGGGTGCCGACGTCGTTGCCCTGCCGCATGCCCTGCGTCGGGTTGTGGCTTTCCCAGAACGTCTTCAGCAGCTGCTCATAGGAGATCTTCTTCGGATCGAACACCACCAGCACCGCCTCGGTGTGGCCGGTGCGGCCCGAGCAAGCCTCCTCATAGGTCGGGTTCGGGGTATGACCGCCGGCGTAACCCACGGCTGTCGTGTAGATGCCGTCGCCGAGCTCCCAGAATTTGCGCTCCGCGCCCCAGAAGCAGCCGAGCCCGAACACCGCCTGTTCGAGGCCCGCAGGATACGGCGGCTGCAATTGACGGCCATTGACGAAATGAGTCTTGGCAGTGGGGATCGGTGTCGAACGGCCGGGCAGCGCCTCGGCTGCATCAGGCAACGCGGTGGTTTTGCGCATGAAGAACATGGGATCACCTCTCGATGTCGAAGGCGCGTTCCGGGCAACCCCGGATCCGCACGCCATTCGAATGCGTGGCTCTATTATCTATTATATGTCTTTACGCAGGGAACGGCAGTCCTGTTACGCCGTACGCGTCGAACACAAGCGCGGGCTGGGGAATGGCCCGTTCAATTCCGGGAATAGCCGATCAGCGGCTTGCGTGGCCGGAACAGCAGCATGAGCAGAATTCCCAGCACGCCCAGCACGGCAAAAACCGGCTGGTCCAGGATCACCCGGACGACGCTGCTCCAGAGCCAGGGCGCGGTGCCCTCCAGCCAGGCCCGGAAGGCCTGCTGGCTGGACTGGTGGATATCGTTCCAGAACTGGCCAAACCGGGTAAATTGCAGGGTCTGATCGGCAACCCAGCGGGCGCCGTCATAGACCATGAAGATGAATCCGCAGGCCAGCAGCAAGAGGCCCACAAGTCGGAAGAAACCGCGGATCATGCGTCACCTTATGTCTGTTGCGCCCCGAACGCGGTCAGGGATTAACGGGCCCCTTCAAGAAATTCAACCACTTCAGCAGCTTATCCGACCTTTCGAAACCGGCCGGCCGGCCCCAGGCGCCCCGGAAGGCGTTGACGCTGCAGGGCGCGCCCTCTATAAGACCGGCAATGGCGGCGGGCGCAATCCCGCCGCCGCTGTTCTTTGAACGACGCCGTCATGTCAGCATATTCGCCTGGCCTGCAATGGCATCTCGGGAGCATCCGGAAAACACCAGCTTCGATCAGGCGGTTGAACGGCCGGCGCGCTCAAGCCCGACCACTCAGCGACCGGTCACCGCCGAAGGATATTTGAGAACATGGCCAATACAACTTCCGCCAAAAAGGCGACACGCAAGATTGCCCGCCGCACCATCATCAACAAGTCGCGCCGCACCCAGATGCGCGGCGCGGTTCGCACCGTCGAAGAAGCGATCAAGAGCGGCGACCGCGAAGCGGCGCTGAAGGCGATGACGCGCGCGGAACCGGAACTGATGCAGGCAGCGCAGCGCAACATCATTCACAAGAATAATGCGAGCCGAAAGGTTTCGCGGCTCGCACATCAGATCGCCAAGCTCGCGAAATAAAGCCGATCGAAAAAGATAGTCGTCAAGAAAGCCCGGCCACGCCGGGCTTTTTCTTTTTGTATTTGCACCGCACTGCAGTCGGCCCCAGGCGACAAGCTGGCGCGCCCGTAATTTTACTGGGCCTATTCAGGAAGCCGGGCTTATGTACTTCGCCGGCGAACGAGCTGCATTGATGCCGGTCAATGCTCGGCCACGCTTTGCAAATAGCAAGCGAGCGCGTCGCAAAACGCTTCAGGGTTACCCTCTTCCGACGATCAAAAAAAATGGCGCTTGCGTAGTCACTTATCGGCATAGTGGCGTCCGCTTGTTGGAAAATGGATTTCCACCTCGCCCATTCGTAAACAAATTATGAATTTATTTTGAGTGATTGTCAGAAATGTCACAGCGCTTCCGGGTTTCGAATCTACGCGCAGATTCAAAACCTTGCCGCTCGATACGAAACGCACCGGTGGGTTTCGCGAGTGGGAAGTGGTTTTTGCCGGTGCTCGCGCTGAATCATTTTCGTTGCGGGAAACAGGGCATGATGTATCTCTTAGGGCGTTCGCGGCGCCCACGGCTCTTCAGACCAGCGCGGTTTAAGAAACGGGGCGGACGTGCAAATCGGCGGCGGTGTGCGCGTTGGCGACGCTTTCCAAGCGATTGTCGGGGTAAGCCTCATAGCAATATGAGGAATGTGGTTCTGTGTCGAAATTTCTCGAGGTGGGGCATTCGTGTCCCGCTCGTCGAACAAGAGAAATACGAAACGGGCCAACCCGGGAAGCGCAAGGCGAAGCACCCGAACGGGTTAAAAAAGACGGGCTGAACGAATCGGCATGGGGTCTGAACGTTTCCAAGCTTCAGGCACTGCCGGCTGAATTTGAAACATGCGTGGAATGACACCTCGCCGCGAGCAATCGTGGCGAGAGGGGGAGGCTGTATGCTTTACGGAATCATCGCGGTAATCGACCATGTGCCAGTTTCAACCGATGACGTATTGGACGCCTTAGTCGCCGCCTGCATGCGCCCCCCCGCGCGAGCTCCGGAAAGACCGTTGAGTACGCGCTGACCTCGCGAACGCTTCGCTTCCAGCCGACGATCCAGCCCAACGGCATCTTGCCGAACGGCCGGTCTATGGCTGGAGACCAAGTCTCGCTCGAGGTCACGACCTGCGGAACACGCGCACGGCGGCATCGCCGGGAACTTTACTCCATCAGAAAAGTCGTCAGAAAATGACAAATATCGAACAGGATCGCTGGTCACGCGTGAAGGGTCGGCTGCGCTCGAGCGTGGGGGAAGACGTCTATACGAGCTGGTTTGCGCGGATGGACCTGGAAGGCGTGCAGGACGAAAGCGTCCGGCTTTCGGTGCCGACGCGGTTTCTCAAGAGCTGGATCCAGGCGCATTATGCCGAGCGCGTTCTCACCTGCTGGCAGGCCGAGATGCCCGAAGTGCATCGCATCGACCTTACCGTGCGCACCGCGATGCGCTGTGCGGCGCCGGCCAAGGAAGCCGCCGCCCCGCTCGATTCCCGCCGCCCCGAGCGTACGGACGGACGGCCGGCGCCGGAACTGCGCGCCACCGCGATCGCGCCGGTGTCCGCCAGCCATGACGCGCTCGGCGGCTCGCCGCTCGATCCGCGCCTGACCTTCGGAAGCTTCGTCATCGGCCGCTCCAATACGCTGGCCCATGCCGCCGCCCGCCAGGTGGCGGAGGGACGGCGCGGCGACAGCGTGATGTTCAACCCGCTCTATATCCATGCCGGTGTCGGCCTCGGCAAAACCCATCTGCTG
Source organism: Bradyrhizobium sp. (assembly GCF_030654605.1). Classification (GTDB taxonomy): domain Bacteria; phylum Pseudomonadota; class Alphaproteobacteria; order Rhizobiales; family Xanthobacteraceae; genus Bradyrhizobium. The sequence goes on along the minus strand of NZ_JAURXB010000169.1, from coordinate 48,631 downwards.
CAGGCGGTGACCTGGGCCGGTAATTCCGGCAGCGAACGCAAGGTGCTCTATCTCACCGCGGAGAAGTTCATGTACGGCTTCGTGGCCGCGCTGAAGACGCAGACGGCTCTGGCCTTCAAGGAAGCGCTCCGCGGCATCGACGTGCTTGTCATCGACGATCTCCAGTTCCTGCAGGGCAAATCGACCCAGGCCGAATTCTGTCACACCCTGAACGCGCTGATCGACGCCGGGCGCCAGGTCGTGATCGCCGCGGATCGTCCGCCGTCCGACCTCGAGAGCCTCGACGACCGCGTGCGTTCGCGCCTTGCCGGCGGCCTGGTGGTCGAGATGGGATCGCTCGGCGAGGAACTGCGGCTCGGAATCCTCAAGTCGCGCGTCGCGGCAGCCCGCGCGCATCACGCCACCTTCGACGTGCCGGCGCCTGTGCTGGATTATCTGGCGCGCACCATCACCCATAACGGCCGCGACCTCGAAGGCGCCATCAACCGCCTGTTGGCGCACAGCAAGCTCAACGCCCAGCCGGTGACGCTTGAAATGGCCGAGCGCGAGGTGCGCGACCTGATTCGCCCGCAGGAACCCAAACGCATCAAGATCGAGGACATCCAGCGCGTGGTGGCCCGCCAGTACAATGTCAGTCGCTCCGACCTATTGTCGTCGCGGCGTACCGCCAATGTGGTGCGCCCGCGCCAGGTCGCGATGTACCTGGCCAAAACCCTGACGCTACGGAGCTTGCCCGAAATCGGCCGCCGCTTCGGCGGACGCGACCACACCACGGTTCTGCACGCCGTGCGCAAGATCGAGGCCCTGGTCTCCAAGGACGTGTCGCTCTCCGAAGAGGTCGAATCGCTCAAGCGCCAACTGCAGGAGTGAAATTTTCACCGTTCCGTCACGGGACAGTTTCATTTTGCCGCCCCGGCCCAAGCCGGGGCCGGCGTTGGGCGGGGCGACGTGCTAATTTCCGGCAAAACGTGGGGAACGACCGCCCGTTCCGCTTGCGCTGAAGGGCCATCCGAGCCACCTTGCGGTCCCCCCGCGGGTTTGATCAAATCCAGCTTCGATCAGGCTTTTCGGGTTTCAAATGCCGCGGCGCGCCTTTTGGGCCGCCCGGCTTTTCCATCTTAGGGATCAGGCGGGTATTGCAATGAAGGTCACCGTCGAACGCGCGCAACTCCTGAAATCGCTGGGCCACGTCCATCGCGTGGTCGAGCGCCGCAACACCATTCCGATCCTCGGCAACGTGCTGGTCCGCGCCGAAGGCGCCCGGCTGTCGCTGAAAGCCACCGACCTCGACCTCGAGGTGACGGAGACGCTGGCGGCGGAAACCGCGACCGGCGGCTCGACCACCGTGCCGGCGCACATGTTCTACGACATCGTGCGCAAGCTGCCCGACGGATCGCAGATCGTGCTGGAAGGCGACGGCGACCGCTCGGTGCTGGCGATCCGCGCCGGCCGCTCCCGCTTCACGCTGCAGACGCTGCCCGAAAACGATTTTCCGGATCTCGCCGCCGGCGACATGACGCATTCGTTCGCGCTGGCCGCCTCCGACCTGAAGCGGCTGATCGACCGCACCCAATTTGCGATCTCGACCGAGGAGACCCGCTACTACCTCAACGGCATCTATCTGCACGCCGCCGGCAGCGCCAAGGCGGCGACCCTGCGCGCGGTCGCGACCGACGGCCACAGGCTGGCGCAGGTCGATCTGCCCCTGCCCAAGGGCGCGGACGGCATGCCCGGCGTGATCGTGCCGCGCAAGACCGTCGGCGAAGTGCTGCGGCTGATCGACGACAATGAGGGCGAAGTCGGCATCGAACTGTCGCAGGGCAAGATCCGCTTCACCATCGGCCATGTGGTGCTGACCTCGAAACTGATCGACGGTACGTTTCCGGATTACGGCCGCGTCATCCCGCAAAACAACGACAAGGAACTGATCGTCGACAAGAAGGATTTCGAGGCCGCGGTCGACCGCGTCTCGACCATCTCCAGCGAACGCGGCCGCGCGGTAAAACTGGCGCTGTCCGCCGGCAAGCTCATACTGTCGGTGACCAACCCGGATTCCGGAAGTGCGACCGAAGAACTCGAGGTCGAATACGCCTCCGACGCGCTCGATATCGGATTCAACTCGCGCTATCTGCTGGATATCGCCGCCCAGATCGAGGGCGAAGTCGCGGTCCTGAGATTGGCCGATCCGGGTTCACCGACCCTGGTGCAGGACAAGGATTCCAAGGGCGCGCTGTATGTGCTGATGCCGATGCGGGTGTAGGAATTTACTAACTTGTCATTGCCGGGCTTGCTGCCCAAATTGCGTCATGGCCGGGCTTGTCCCGGCCATCCACGTCTTGAACACCGCAAAGACGTGGATGCCCGGCATGAAGCCGGGCATGACGAGAGAACAGCATGACCGCCTCCCGCATCCATCGCCTGACGCTGACGCACTTCCGCAATTATCGCAGCGCGAGTTTGCAGACCCGTGGCGACGTGGTGGTGCTGGTGGGACCGAACGGCGCCGGCAAGACCAACTGCATCGAGGCAATCTCGTTTCTCACGCCCGGACGGGGCTTGCGCCGCGCCACGCTCGACGACGTCGCCGATATCCAGGGCGACGGTTCCTGGGCGGTGTCCGCCGAGGTCGAGGGCGCGCTCGGTCTCGCCACGCTCGGCACCGGCATCGACCCGCCCGGCAGTGAAGGTGCGGCGACCAGCCGGCGCTGCCGGATCGACCGCGAGCCGGTCGGTTCCGCCGCCGCCTTCGGCGATCATTTGCGCATGGTGTGGCTGACGCCGACGATGGACGGGCTGTTTCTCGGCGCAGCATCCGAGCGGCGCCGGTTTTTCGACCGGCTGGTGCTGGCGATCGACTCCGAGCATTCCAGCCGGGTGTCGGCGCTCGACCGCTCCTTGCGCTCGCGCAACCGGCTGCTGGAAGTGCGCAATTACGACGACCATTGGTGTGACGCCATCGAACGTGAGACAGCCGAGCTCGCCGTCGCGGTGGCGGCGATGCGCGGCCAGACCGTGACGCGGCTGGCCGCAATGCTGCGCGAACGCGGCGACGCCTCGGCGTTTCCTTCCGCAAGGATCATGCTCGACGGCTGGATGGAAAACGCGCTGGTCAATGAACCCGCCACCGCGGTGGAAGATCGCTACCGCGAGATCCTGCGCGCCGGCCGCGCCCGCGACGCCGCCGCCGGCCGTACCCTCGACGGGCCGCATTTGACCGATCTGCAGGTGATCTACGCGCCGAAAAACATGCCGGCGCGCGACGCCTCCACCGGCGAACAGAAGGCGCTGCTGATTGGCCTCGTACTGGCGCATGCCAGCCTGGTCGCGGAGATGACCGGCATCACGCCGCTGTTGCTGCTCGACGAAGTCGTGGCGCATCTCGATCCCAACAGGCGCAGATCGCTGTTCGAGGAACTCGCCAAGCTCGGTTCGCAGGTCTGGATGACCGGGGCCGACCCCGCGGCATTCGCCGAAATCGGTGCGTCGGGCGAAGTTTTCGAGGTCGATTCCGGCCAGATCACCCGCCGCGCCTGACGGGGCGGGCGATCGGTTGAACCTTGGAGTTCGCCGGCGCGACTAGGTATCAGCCGTTGCGCCATGACGCCGCCGCCCTCGCTGCTGCGCGACCGAAATCAGGCCATCGTAAATCAGGTCACCTGAAACCAGGTTCTGGCCCATATCGGAGATCACATGTTTGAAACGATGCGCGGGATGCTGATTCCCGCTGGCCAACGCCTGCTGCCCTTGATCTTCGCCCTGATCGCCGCCGCGCCGATGGCCGCGCGGGCCGACGACGGCATGGTCGATGTCCGCACCCTGCCGCGCCTGGAAGGCGCCATCGAAGAGGCGGCGCGCACCGAATCCTATCGTTTGAACTACACCGTCCCGACCGTGGTTCCGATCACGACCGCCGCGACGCGCAAATTGCTGGCCGCCAATGGCTGGCAGGAATATGTGCACCCGTCGAGCCAATCCAGCCGCCCGACCTCGTTCAAGAAGGGGCGGCATGGCTTGTACGTGTCGTTCACGCAGGCTCCCGGCCGGCCGGATCAATCGGTCGTGCACTACACCGCCGACAGGCTGTACGCCGTCGTGCCGTTTCCCGAGGACGCAACCGATATCGTGTACGATACAAGGCGGCCTTATCTGAACTGCATCACCGCGGCCACAATCGAAGCGAGCGCCGAATTCTACCGCAGGGGGCTGCTGGAAGCGGGATGGTCGGCGCTGTCATTGGCTGATATCGCGGCGCGCTGGCCAAACGCCAAACCTGATGAGGCGATAGCGAACGGCGCGCGCGCCTATTACAGCAGGGATGTCCGCGACGGCGGCCCGAAGCAACAGCCGATCGTGCTGGACTTGCAGCGCCGCGGCGACGGCAAGACCGGCGTCGAGATCAGGATCGCGGCGTTCGCGCAGCCGTCAAGCCTCGACGTTGCCCGGGACGCGATAGGCCTGCCCATGCCGGATACCACGTCGGGCCTCGGCAGCACCGGCAGTTCGGATTCGGTCCGTCGCCGGGTCAGCGGCAACGTCGCCGCCGGCTTGCCGGTGGTGCTGGGCTTCTTTCGCCGTGAGTTGGCGGCGCGGAGCTGGCAGGAAGAGGCCAACGGCGCCGTCATCACCGACCGCGACGTCACCCTCAATTTTTCCTCCGCCGATCAGACCGCCCAGCTCACGCTGGCGCACAAATACGACCTCACCTTCGTCAACCTCGTCACCCAGGTGAAGGAAGCCGCCCTCGCGGCACGGGCCAGGGCCAAAAAGGAAGCCGGCGACAAATTCCTTGGAGATGCGCTGGCCACCGCACAGCAACTGATGGTCGCCGACGAAGCGCGGCGGATCGCTCAGGCGGCCAGCCTGTCGGATGCGCCGTTGCGCGCGCGCGCCGATGCGACCAAGCCGGTGCCGGTGCCTGATGGCGCGGAGAACGTGAAGTTCGACGGCGCCGATGGCAAGCTGGAATTCAGCTCCACTTCAAGTGTCGCGGCGCTGGCGGCGTTCTACCGCGGATCGCTCAAGTCGCAGGGCTGGCAGGAGCAGCCCTCGGTCATCAACAGGCCCAACATGGTCGTGATGCGATTTTCGAGGGCCGGCAAGGCACTTTCGTTCACCGCCATGCAGATGGGCCCCAAGGTCAACGTCAGCGTCGACGGATCGGGCCTCGTCATGGCGGCAGCCAAACCCGACACCGCGGCAGGCCAGGCGCCCAGCGCATCGGCCACCAGGGTGGCGGCCGGGGATCTCGAGGCCGAAGCCGATTCCGAGTTGCCTGTGCCGAAGCAGCGCACCATGCGCATGATGGGCACCGGGAAGGTGCCCGGAAGCGACGCCCCGTTCCGCAGGGATCTCGACGCCAGTGTCCCCGCCGATCTCGGCGCGGTGCTCGCTTTCTATCGCAGCGAGCTCGGCAAGCGCGGCTGGAAGGAAGCCGTAGATGGTGCGGTGATAAAGCCGGATCAGGTCAAACTCGCGTTTGCCTCGTCCGACGGGCCGGCGGTGCTGAAGCTCGGCCGCAGCAAGGGCGAGACCTCGATCAACCTCGTCCAGCGCTATCCGGCCGTGGCCGCGAAGGCGAACGTCATTCCGAAGCCGGGCCAGGCGAGGCTGGTGTTCGGCAATATGGGCGGCAGTGAGGTGTCGCTCAGCATCAACAAACAGACCATCCGGATCGCCGCCGGCGCCGGTGGGCCGCAATCGCCTGAGCGTCCGATGCTCGACCTGCCGGCGGGCAAATACCCCTATTCGGTCAAGGTCGCGGGCCATCCGGCGAAGAGCGATACGATCGAAGTGGCCGCCGACGACGCCTGGGGCGTGATGATCGCGCCCAGCGGAGAGGTGTTGTCGCTGCAGATCTACTGACGGGAGCGCGGCGGCACGGCTCGCCCGAGGCCGCCGCCGGCTCGGCATTTTGCCATCGACGCGGCGCGAGGAATACGGCCTCTCAGGACCGGAAATCGGCTGCCGAATCGCGCTTTTGCGAAGCCTCCGAATCGGCTTGCCGCCGCCTTGAAAAAACTTCAAAAAATCCCATTTATTCAACAGCTTGCTGATAGAGACTTTGCGCTATGCGCAATGCCTCTTTCATGGCACAAATAGACTGATCAGCGCCCCTTTTGCGCCGCTGATTCGGGACATCCTCGAAGGCCTCACATGACAGAACCTGCCCGGCAAACCATCGCCGACACTGAGCATTCCATTCCTATCGAATACGGTGCGGAATCGATCCGGGTGTTGAAGGGCCTCGACGCCGTGCGCAAGCGGCCGGGCATGTATATCGGCGACACCGATGACGGCTCCGGCCTGCACCACATGGTCTACGAAGTCGTCGACAACGCCATCGACGAAGCGCTCGCCGGCCACGCCAGCGCGGTGGAAGTCGTTCTCAACGCCGACGGCTCGGTCACCGTGCGCGACGACGGCCGCGGCATTCCGGTCGACATTCACAAGGGCGAAGGCATTTCCGCCGCCGAGGTCATCATGACCCAGCTGCATGCCGGCGGAAAATTCGATCAGAATTCCTACAAGGTTTCCGGCGGCCTGCACGGCGTCGGCGTCTCCGTCGTCAATGCGCTGTCGGAGAAGCTGCAGCTGCGGGTCTGGCGCGACGGCAAGGAGCACTTCGTCGAATTCGCCCATGGCGACGTGGTGGCGCCGCTCGTGGTGGTCGGCGATGCCAATGGCAAGCGCGGCACCGAGGTGACCTTCCTCGCCTCCAAGGAGACCTTCACCAACGTCGAATACGACTTCGCGACGCTGGAACATCGCCTGCGCGAACTCGCCTTCCTGAATTCCGGTGTCAATATCGTGCTGTCCGACATGCGCCACGCGGTCGAGAAGCGCGAGGAGATGCGCTACGACGGCGGCGTCAACGAGTTCGTGAAATATCTCGACCGCAACAAGAAGCCGATGGTGCCCGCGCCGATCATGATCAATGCCGAGCTCAACGGCATCGGCGTCGAGGCGGCGCTGTGGTGGAACGACAGCTATCATGAGAACGTGCTGTGCTTCACCAACAACATTCCGCAGCGCGACGGCGGTACCCATCTGGCCGGCTTCCGCGGCGCGCTGACGCGCCAGGTCAATGGCTATGCCGACGCCATCGCCAAGCGCGAAAAGATCGCGCTGACCGGCGACGACTGCCGCGAGGGCCTGACCGCGGTGCTCTCGGTCAAGGTGCCCGATCCGAAATTCTCCTCGCAGACCAAGGACAAGCTGGTGTCCTCGGAAGTGCGCCCCGTGGTCGAAAACGTTCTCAACGAGGCGCTGGCGGCGTGGTTCGAGGAACATCCCTCCGAAGCCAAGGTCATCGTCGGCAAGGTGGTGGAAGCCGCCGCGGCGCGCGAGGCCGCGCGAAAAGCGCGCGAGCTGACGCGGCGCAAGGGCGCGCTCGATATCGCCTCATTGCCCGGCAAGCTCGCCGACTGCCAGGAGAAGGACCCCGCCAAATCAGAACTGTTCATCGTCGAGGGCGAGTCCGCCGGCGGCTCCGCCAAGCAGGGCCGCAACCGCGAATTTCAGGCGGTGCTGCCGTTGCGTGGAAAAATCCTCAACGTCGAGCGCGCGCGCTTCGACAAGATGCTGGGCTCCGAGCAGATCGGCACGCTGATCACCGCACTCGGCACCGGCATCGGCCGCGAAGATTTCGACCTGTCGAAGCTGCGCTATCACAAGATCATCCTGATGACCGACGCCGACGTCGACGGCGCGCATATCCGCACCTTGCTGCTGACCTTCTTCTTCCGCCAGATGCCGTCGCTGATCGAGGGCGGGTTCCTCTATATCGCGCAGCCGCCGCTCTACAAGGTGACGCGCGGCAAGTCCGAGCAGTATCTGAAGGACGAACGCGCGCTGGAAGACTATCTGATCGCCACCGGCCTCGACGACTGCGTGTTCAAGCTGGCGTCGGGCGAAACCCGCGCCGGCCGCGATCTGCTGGCGCTGGTGGAGGATGCCCGCGCCATCCGCGGCACGCTGCACAATCTGCACAGCCGCTATAACCGCAAGGTAATCGAGCAGGCGGCGATCGCCGGCGTGATGAGCCCGAAAATCACCGGCGACCTCGCCACCGCCAACGCCGCCGCGGACTACATCGCGCGCCGGCTCGACGCGCTGGCCGATGAGGTCGAGCGCGGCTGGACCGGGCACTTCACCGAAGGCCAGGGTTTCCACTTCGAGCGCACCGTGCGCGGCGTCAAGGACGTCGCCATGATCGATGACGCGCTGCTCGGCTCGGCCGATGCGCGCAAGCTCGACGATTATGCGGCCAGGCTGCAGGAGGCCTATCCGAAGCCCGGCCTGCTGCGCCGCAAGGACCAGGAGACCGCGATCCACGGGCCGGTCAGCCTGTTCGAGGCGGTGACCGACGCCGGCCGCAAGGGCGTGGCGCTGCAGCGCTACAAAGGCCTCGGCGAAATGAACCCGAGCCAGCTCTGGGAAACCACCCTCGACACCAACGAGCGCTCGCTGTTGCAGGTGAAAATCAAGGAAGTCGACGAGGCTGACGACATCTTCACCAAGCTGATGGGCGACGTGGTCGAGCCGCGACGCGAATTCATCCAGGACAATTCCCTCAGCGCCAACGTCGACGTGTGAGCAACGATCCGGTGTCCCCCCTCCAATACATCGTTGAGGGCGGTCACCGGCTGGCCGGCACCATCGAGCCGGCGGGCAACAAGAACGCCGCGCTGCCGATCATCGCGGCGGCGCTGCTCACCGAGCATCCCGTCATGCTCGAAAACGTGCCGCGGATCCGCGACACCGAAACGCTGGTCGAGCTGATCCGCTCGGTCGGCGCGTCGGCCGAGTGGAAAGCGCGCAATACGCTGGCCATTCACGCCAAAGACATTCGTGCCGCCGATCTCGATCCGGTGCTGTGCGCGCGGATCCGCGCCTCGATCCTGCTGGCGGGACCGCTGCTGGCCCGCTGCGGCGAGGTGATGCTGCCGCCGCCGGGCGGCGATGTCATCGGCCGCCGCCGTCTCGATACGCATTTTCTGGCCTTCGAACAGCTCGGCGCCACCGTCACCGCCACCGACCGGCTGGAATTCCGCGCCGGCAAGCTCCGGGGCGCCGACGTCTTCCTCGATGAACCCAGCGTGACCGCCACGGAAAACGCGCTGACGGCCGCGGTGGCGGCGCATGGCACCACTTATTTACGCAATGCCGCCTCCGAGCCGCATGTGCAGGATCTCGCGCATTTCCTGGTCGCGCTCGGCGCCCGCATCGAGGGCATCGGCACCAACACCATCATCGTGCACGGACCTTCGACGCTGGGCTCGGCCAGCTATACGATCCAGCCCGATCATATCGAGGTGGGCTCGCTGATCGGGCTTGCCGCGGTGACGCGTTCGCCGCTGCGCATCGCGCGGGCCGGCGTCGAACATCTGCGCTCGATCCGGATGGGGTTCGAGCGGCTGGGCATCGTGTGCCAGGTCGAAGGCGACGACCTGATCGTGCCGGCCAACCAAACCCTCAAGATCCATGACGATTTCGGCGGCCATGTGCCCAAACTCGAGGACCAGCCGTGGCCGGCGTTCCCGGCCGATCTGATGTCGATCGCCATCGTGACCGCGACCCAGTGCGACGGCGTGATCCTGATGTTCGAGAAGATGTTCGAGTCGCGGATGTTCTTCGTCGACAAGCTGATCGCGATGGGCGGGCGCATCGTGCTGTGCGATCCGCACCGCGCCATCGTGGCGGGACCGAGCCGGCTGCGCGGCGCACTGATGACCTCGCCCGACATCCGCGCCGGCATGGCGATGCTGCTGGCCGCGGTGTGCGCGGAGGGCGTCAGCACCATCAACAACGCCGACCAGATCGAGCGCGGCTATGAACGCATCGACGAGCGCCTCAATGCGCTGGGGGCGAAAATCACCCGCGTACCGGGGCGTGCGAGCGAGGCGTAGGCAAGGGACTGCGACCCTGTCGCCACCATTTCGTCCCGGCGGCCGTGCTAGTCAGTCCCCATGACTTCCCTTGACAAGACATCCCTTGATGAAATCGAGCAGGCGCCGGCCGGCGCGGCCGCGCCCGGCCATCACCTCGTCATCGAGCTGACCGAGACGCTGAAACTCGCGGTGCCGATCGCGCTGACGCAGCTCGGGCAGATCGCGATGATGACGACCGATCTGGCGCTGGTCGGACGGCTCGGCGACGGGGCCGTCGCCGCCGCGGCGCTGGCGAGTTCGGTGTTCTTCATCACCTTCACCTTCGGCATGGGGCTGGTGTCCGCGGTGGCGCCGCTGGCGGCGCAGGCATTTGGCGCGCGCAATCCCCGGATGGTGCGGCGCGCGCTGCGCGTCGGGCTGTGGGCCGCGCTGCTGATTTCGCTGCCGATGATCCTGCCTCCGCTGTACGGCGAGCAGATCCTGCTGACGCTGGGTCAGGCTCCCGCCACCGCGCGGCTGGCGCAGGAATATCTGCTCGGTCTCGCGTGGGGCATTGCACCGGCGCTGTGGTTTCTCGCCATCCGCGGCTTCATGGGCGCGGTCAACCGCCCGGAGCCGGGGTTGTGGATCACGCTGGTGGCGATCCCGGCCAATGCCGTGCTGGTCTATCTGCTTATCCACGGCGAATGGGGATTGCCGCGGCTGGAGCTGTTCGGCGCCGGCCTCGCCACCACGATGATCAATTTCGGAATGTTTCTGGCGGCGCTGTGGTTTGCGCATCACCGCCGGCCGTTCCGGAAATATCACGTGCTGGGCCGGATCTGGCGCATCGACTGGATGCTGATGCGGCAGCTGATCGTGATCGGCGCGCCGATCTCGATCTCGTTCCTGCTGGAATACGGCCTGTTTTCCGCGGCAGCCCTGTTGATGGGCCTGATCAGCACCACCGCGCTGGCGGCGCATCAGATTGCACTGCAGGTCACCGCCATCCTGTTCATGGTGCCATTCGGCATCGGCATAGCGGCCACCGTGCGGGTCGGGCACGCCGTCGGCCGCAACGATGCCGCGGCCGTCAGGCGGGCGGGCTTCGTCGCCACGCTGCTCGGCATGGCGCTGGTGTCCGCGCTGACGCTGGCCGTGATCATCGCCCGGTTTGCGATCGCGCGGTTCTTCTTCGGCGAGGCGGTCGAGAGCGGAGGTCTCGTCATCGAACTCACCGCCACGCTGCTGATGGTCGGCGCCACGTTCTTTGTCGCCGACGGCATCCAGACGGTCGCCGCCGGCGCGTTGCGCGGCATGAACGACACGCGGATACCGCTGTTGTTTGCCGCGATCAGCTACTGGCTGATCGGATTTCCGGCCGCCTACGGCCTCGCCTTCTGGACCGGATGGGGCGCGATCGGGGTCTGGATCGGGCTGTCCTGCGGCACCGCGGTCTATGCCGTGCTACTGGTGCTGCGCTTCCGGCGGCTGGCAAACCGGCTGGACCAAGTGGGATAGGAGGTGACCATGAAAATCCGCGAGGTGAAGCCGACCGTCGATGCCGACGCGCTGCTGGCCGGCGCGCAATTCGCGGACGCTTTCGGCCTCGATGTCGATGGCCACACGCTCGATGCGCGGCAGGCCGCGGAGCGGATGATCGGGCGCGCGCCGCGATGGATCGACGCACTTGTGACGGTGCGCAACATCCTGGTCACGCCATTCGGCCTGAAAACATCAGGCGCCGGCGCCGCCACGCCGCGGGACATGATCGGGATATTCCCGGTCATCAGCCAGACGCCGGACCGCCTCGTCGCCGGCTTCAACGACAGCCATCTGGATTTCCGCGTCGTGGTCGATGTCGCAACCCATGGCCTCGGCCAGCAGGTCACCGCGACCACGCTGGTCAAGACCCACAACTGGCTCGGGCGGACGTACCTTGCCATCATCCTGCCGTTTCACCGGCTCGTGGTCCGCACCATGCTGGCACAGGTCGCGGCCTAAAAGCGGCGCATCGCTCGTATCTTCCGGCCTGCATGGACGCCCGGCTGCGCCCGTGCTTTGTTCCCGTCCATCAATGGCGTGACGAGGCTCCATGACATTATCCGTCGACCTGTTCTTTTCGTTCCGCAGTCCCTACAGCTATCTGGCGCTGCCTAAAACGCGCAAGATGATCGACGACTACGACGTGACGCTGAACCTGCGCCCGGTTTATCCGCTGGCGGTGCGGGTGCCCGGATTCTTCAAGCGCGCCAATCCGCAATTTGCCCGCTACGTCGTGCTGGATTCCAGCCGCGTCGCCAAATTCGAAAACATCCCGTTCCGGTTTCCCCGTCCCGACCCGATCGTGCAGGACATGACGACGCTCGATGTCGCCGAGAACCAGCCCTACATCCACCGCCTGACCCGCCTCGGCGCCGCGGCCCAGCTGGAAGGCCGCTCGCTGGAATTCACCGAAGCGATCAGCCGGGTGCTGTGGGACGGCACGGTCGCCGGATGGAATGAGGGCGACCATCTCGCCAACGCCGCCGCCTCCGCCGGCTTCGACCTGGCCGCGATGGACGCGGCGGTTGCCGCCGATCCAGACCGCTATGAGCGGGTAATTTCGGGCAACGAACAGGCCCACGCGGCTTCCGGCCACTGGGGAGTGCCGACCTTCGTGTTCGAGAACGAGCCGTTCTTCGGCCAGGACCGCATCGACATGCTGATCTGGCGGATGGAAAGCAAGGGCCTGACCCGCCGCGGCTGATATCGAGGGTGATCGCGACGGCCGGAACCAAGCGTCTCCCCGGCGGTTACCGCTGGTGACATCCATCGACATCCCTCCCGACAGCGACGACACCAAAGCGGCTTTGGCGCGCGCTTTCGATGCGGTCTGGGAACGGTTTCTTGCGATCGAGGGGGATGAAGCCGATACCGCTGAAAATCGCGCGCGGCTCGCCGCGCGGATTGTCGCGCTGGCGCGTTCCGGCGACATCGAAGAGCACGAACGGGTCGAGGCCGCCTTGATCCACATCCGCGTGCTCGCGGAAGCCACCCGCCTTGGCCAACGCGATAAAACTGGAACGGCGTTCGCGGCGGCCGTCCACCCTGAGGCGCAGGGCGGCCATGCGTTTACGCCTGAGACCATCGCGGCCATGTCGACGGCGCTCGATCGCTGTCTCGACGAACTGCCGTTCCGGATCCCCTCGGATGCGTTGAAACTGCTGTCGAGCAGCATTCTCGAGGAGGCTTCGCGCGGCGAGCGCGATTCCGGGCGTCTGCGCCTTCATGCCCTCGAAGCGCTGAAGGCCCGACAATAGCGGCGGCTCCCGGATCATCCCGGCTTGAACAGTCGGTATCATGCGAATAGTTTGCCGGTCCGGGTCCAAGGACCAAAATAACATGGCCAATGAAACTGCAACCCTCGCCGCCTACGTCGCCAACCTGAAATTCGACGATATCCCGGATGAGGTGCTGGCGCGCGCCAAGGTGCTGACGCTGGATTTTCTCGGCAGCGCCATCCGCGCGCGGCGCGACGCCGAATCCACGACGTCATTGCTCAAGATGCTCGAAACGCTGGCGCTCGATGGCAAGGGCGAGTCCACCGTGTTCGGCGATGCCAAGACCTGGACGCCGGCGGTGGCGGCGCTGCTCAACGGCGCGCTCGGCCATTCCCTCGATTTCGACGACACCCATGCGGATTCCTCGCTGCACCCGAGCGCGCCGGTGGTTCCGGCCGCGTTCGCGATCGGCGAGATGGTCGGCGCGTCGGGTCGCGACGTGCTCACCGCGATCGTGGCCGGCTACGAGGTGTGCTGCCGGCTCGGCAATGCGCTCGATCCCACCTCACATTACGCGCGTGGCTTTCACCCCACCGCGACCGCCGGCACGTATGGCGCCGCCGCGGCCGCCGCCAAGCTGTTTGGGTTATCGCAAGAACAGATCATCGCGGCGTTCGGCGTCTCCGGCAGCCAGGCCGCGGGCTCGCTCCAGTTCCTCGTCAATGGCGCCTGGAACAAGCGCTACCAGGTCGGCGCCGCCGCGATGAACGGCGTGATCGCAGCCACGCTGGCGCGCAATGATTTCATCGGCTCGTCCGAATCGGTCGAGGGCAAGCACGGCCTGCTGGTCGGCTACAGCGACAACGCCCATCCCGACAAGGCGGTTGCCGGCCTCGGCCAGATCTACGAGACCATGAAGATCGGCGTCAAACCCTATCCGAGCTGCCGCTACACCCACGCCGCCCTCGATGCGCTGATCGCGATGCGCCGCGAGCACAATCTGACGCCGGACCAGATCAGCAAGGTCGAGATCGGCCTGCATCGCAACGGTATCACACTGACCGGCGACGCCGCCACCAAGCGGCATCCGACCTCGATCGTCGGCGGCCAGTTCTCGATGTTCTTCACCGGTGCGGTGGCGCTCGACCAGGGCCGCTTCGGGTGGGACGATTATGAACGGCTCGGCGACGCCGCGGTCGATGCGCTGGCGGACAAGTTCGAGGTGGTGCAGGACGATCGTCTGGAAATCGGACGCACCCACCCGTTCGGCGCCCGCGTCTCGATCACCACCGAGGATGGCGTGCACGAGCGGCTTTATGCCGATCCCTCCGGCGAGCCGAATTCGTTTCCGGACGCGCAGGCGATGCAGCAGAAGTTTTTGACCCTCGCCCGCCCGGTGCTGAACGGCCGCGCCGACCAGTTCGCCGACGCCATCCTGTCGCTGGAAAAATTCGACCGGGTCGCGAAGGCCACGCAGCTCGGGCGACAGTAGCAGCGGATTTTGTGCAGCGAGCACCTATCTTACCTCTCCCGCTTGCGGGGGAGGTCGACGCGCTCGCAAGAGCGCGGCGGGTGGGGGAAACTCTATCAGCTGGCGCCGGCGTGTGCGGAGACACCCCCCCCCCGGCCCTCCCCCGCAAGCGGGAGAGGGAGTGCACCGCCGTCGCCGAGGTACTGAACTTCGCTCGATCAAAGTCTTAGTTTCCCGCGGAAGCGTGAGCCTTGTTGCCGGTCGCCGCGACCACATCCCTGACCAGGTCGAACACGCCATCGGCCTCCGGCGGCCAGTTCGGAGAGCGGCCGAGCCGGACGATCACCAATCGCTCGGATGGAACGATGATGACATATTGTCCGATCGTTCCCTTGGCGAAGAAGGCATCCCGGGGCCAGCCGCGCTCGATACGGTAGCTGGCGCCAAAGCTGTCGCCCTGATTGGTCCAGAAGCCGGCGCCCATACCGACCCAGGCGTTGGGCGTCGGTGAGGCCGAGTACTTCACCCAGCCCTCGGGCAGGATTCGCTTTGCACCGGCGACACCGTCGTTGAGGTAGAGCAGGCCAAACCGCGCCCAGTCGCGCGCGGGCATCAGTATCTGGCTCGATCCTTCCGGCGTGCCCGCGGCGTCGAATTCGAGCGTCACATGGCGCATGCCGAGCGGATCGAACAATTCCTGCCGCGCCAGCCGCAGCACGTCGGAGGCACGACCTCCCGCCGCGTCGCGGATCAGGTGCGAGAGAATGACGGTGTTGCCGTCATTGTAGTTCCAGGCGGTGCCGGGCGGCGTCTCGAGTGCGACACTCTCGGCATAGGCCGCCATGTCGGGCTCCATGAACTTCATTCGATTGACCGGCTCCAGCACCGATGCGAGCGAAGCCGACAGCGAACTGCCGAGCGCCAGGCCCGCGGTATGCCGCAGGAGATGATCGACCGCGATCGCTTGCCTGGGATCGCCGGGGCCTTGCCACGCGACGACCGGTGCCGGCCGATCGAGCGTGAGCTTGCCCTTGCGCACGAGAATGCCCGTCAGCGCCGACATCACCGATTTGGTCGCGGAGAAGCCGAGGATCGGCGTCTCGACGCCGTAACCGTTCGCATAGCGTTCGGCGACGACCTGACCATCCCTCACCACCACAATCGCCTTGGTACGGCGGAATGGCGGCTGCTCGGGCTCGGCGAAGGCACGGTCGAGCGCTGCGGCAAGCTGCGGACTCTGCGGCGCGACCACGGAAGGTCCCGCGATCTCCGGCAGGCTTGGTTGCGGCGGTTTGGCTTCCGTCGCAGGCAATGGGATATCCGCGACCGCGCCGCCATGATCGAGATGGCAGCCAAGACCTTCGCGATAGACGGCGTGGCTGCGGCCGAGACCGAATAGCATCACCGTGACATCCCTGCGCGCCCGGTCGATTCTGTAATCCAGCGCCCAGCCGATCAGGCCGGTGCCGGGCATCGCGGCCGTCGTCTCGGCGAATATCCTGGCGGGATCGGCACCGGTAACGAAGGTCTCCGAGCAGAGCACATTGGCGACGAAACCAGTCGCGACCCTGGGAATGTCGCGGGCCCACACGGCCGTCAGCGCCAGAGCACTGAGGGCGGCGGTCGCGGCGAGGGTGAGGATAAGACGTCGATTGGTCACTTCGGCCTCCGGCATGACGCATGAGCGCGTGCCGGCCATCAGCCCTAACCAGGCGGCGACGGCTCGCCGGATTTGAAATCGCGCTGGCCGAAACTGGAAGGGCCTCGCCGATTCCGAAAAACCGGAGGAATTACAACAGCCTGCCGATCAGGCGCTGATCTCGTTGAGCCTGCGATATTCGGTCGGTGTGACGCCTGTGGTGGCCTTGAAGGCCCGATTGAACGGCCCGAGCGACTGAAAACCGGCATCCATCGCAATGGTGATAACGGGCACCTCGGCCTGCGACGGGTCCGCCAATGCGGCTTTCGCCTCCTCGATCCGGTGGTTGTTGAGGAAGACGTTGAAATTGCGGTAGCCGAGCTGCTGATTGATCAGCCGCCGCAATCTGTATTCGGGCACGGCGAGCCTGGTCGCCAGCGTCCCGATGGTGATGCCCTCATGGCGATAGATCCGCTCGTCGGCCATCAGCCGCGTCAGCGCATCGAGCAGCTTCCGATCGGCGACATCGGGCTCGCTGGCAGGCTCGGCCACGGCGCCTGACGTCTCGGCCGCAGGCAATAACGTCTCGCCCCTGATGCGCATCAGCGAACAGGCAAGGGCAATCACGACAACCGCGAGAATCGCATTGTGCGCGGTGGCGATAGCACCGGGCGCGCCGTTGCCGGACACCAGGAGCTGCAATCCCGCATTGACGGCGGCATAGATCGCGGTCGCGACCACGACGAACACCCGCAGGCGCCGACGGTCCTCGACCAGGTCGCTCGACCACGAGGCAATGGTCTGGCCGACCGCGAGCGCCACGAAAGCCAGCGAAATCGCGGTCATGACGATGGCGAAAATTCGCGGATCCAGTATGTGCGCGGGTGCCAGCACGAGGCAATTGACGAGACTTAAGCTCGCAACGGCGGCCCATGGCACGGCATGCCAGCGCCGCAATTGAAACGCGTCGTCGAACAGGGCCCGCGCGAACAGCCAGAACACCACGGCGTTGGCGGTGGAGACCGCGATCAGGGCCGCGTGCCACGGTGTCACCGGCACGGCGAAGCCGATCGTTGCCGTCAGGGCATGGGCCGCGGAGCCCAGCGCAAAACCCGCGGCCAGCCGGCCGGCGGCAACGGTCCTGAAATCGCGCAACAGCAGCGCCGCCAGCAATACCAGCAGCGTCGTCGTCCCCGCGACCAGCGCTAGATCGATTGGCGACAGCATGAGATCACGATTTCCCTGATGGCGATGACAGGGCCGAACCTAACGCCGGCCATCGCCGGTTTCAATTCGCAGCATCTGGCCCAGCCTTTTCATCGCGGGCGTTGCCATCGGTCGCGCGACGTCACCCAGACATCCGCGAGGTGGCCGAACAGTTCGATCTCGCGGTGCTTTTCGGCGCCGAGCCGCCGCGCCACGGCTTGCGACGCGGCGTTCTCGCGGTCGATGCAATGGATCACCCGCTCGATGGCGAACGTGGCAAAGGCCCAGTCGATCGACGCGCGCGCCGCCTCGACGGCGTAACCCTTGCCCTGGGCTTCCCTGGCAATGCCCCAGCCGATTTCAAACTCCGGCCACGCCGGCGGAAACCACGGCCCGACCCGTCCGATGAATTTTCCGCTTTCCTTTTCCTCGACCGCGAACATGCCGGCGCCGTGCAGCGACCAGTGACCGGCCATGACGACGCTGTGTCGCCAGCCGGTCATCTCGTCGATCACGGGATTGCCGTCGACGGTGATGAACCGCGCGGTAGGGGGATCGGCCAGCATCGCGGTGTATGGCGCGATATCGGCGCTGCGCCATTGCCGCAGCCTCAGACGCGCGGTCTCGACCACGGGACCGTTCGGTTGCGCAAGTGAAACGCCGGGCCTGAGGGGAGCAATCATCACCGCTTCCATTTTCATGGAACAGTATCCGCTACCTGATGTCAGGCAGCAAGCGCGGCGCGAATCATCTGGGCAAGATCCGACTTGCGATAGGGCTTGGCGAGCAGCAGCACCCCGGCGTCGAGATGGCCGTGGTGAATGATGGCCTCGTTCGAATAGCCCGACGTGAACAACACCTTCAGCGAGGCCCTTCGCTGCACTGCTGCATCCGCCAGCTGGCGGCCGTTCATCGATCCCGGCATGATCATGTCGGTGAACAGCAGATCGACTTTCTCCGGGCCATTGATCACGGCCATGGCTTCCCTGGCATCGACCGCCGCCAGCGTGGCGTAGCCGAGGCTCTGGATTTGGCCGATCACGAAGGTTCGCACCAGACTGTCGTCCTCAACGACCAATATCGTCTCATGGCCGCCTTCAATGTTTGGCTCGCTCGCCAACCCGGCAGCCGGAGCGACGCCCGTCGCTTGAGGCAGGTAGATTCTCACCGTCGTGCCGTGGCCCTCCTCGCTGTAGATCTTGATGTGTCCATTGGACTGCTTGACGAATCCATAGACCATGCTGAGGCCGAGGCCGGATCCTTTGTCGACATCCTTGGTGGTGAAGAATGGCTCGAACACATTATTCAGGATGGCGGCAGGAATGCCGTGCCCGGAATCGGTCACTGCGACCAGCACGTAATTTCCCGCAGTGACATCGCTGGTCTTGCTGGCGTATTCCTCGTCGAGGATGACGTTGCAGGTCTCGATGGTGAGTTTGCCGCCGTCCGGCATCGCGTCGCGGGCGTTGAGCGCGAGATTGAGAACCGCATTGGTAAGCTGGCTGGGGTCTATCAGCGCGCGCGACGTGTCCCCGGCGAGCGTCATGTGGATCTCGATCTGCTCGCCGAGCGTCGGCCGCAGCAGATTGGCTGTCTGGGTCACCAGTGAATTGACGTCGACCTCACGCGGCTGCAGCGGCTGCTTGCGGGCGACTGCGAGCAGGCGCTGGGTCAGATCGGCACCGCGCGCCGCGGCGTCGTCGATCATTTTCGCGATTGCCAGAAGCTCGGGGCGGTCCGCGACGGCTTCGGCGAGGATCTCGATGGTTCCGGTAATGACGGTGAGAATATTGTTGAGGTCGTGCGCGACGCCACCGGTCAATTGACCGACCGCTTCCATCTTCTGGGCCTGCATGAGCTGCAGATCGGAGACGTTCTTCTCGTAGAGCAGCCGGTCCTTTTCCTCGACCAGGGCCTTCATCTGATCGACGGTAAACTGCAGGGCCAAGCCACGGGCAGCGGTCGAGACCGCTTCGGCCAGCACGTTGGCAAACGCCGTCAGAAAAATGACGTCGTGCTGGTCGTATTCCTGCTGCTTGTCGTTGTCGACCTCGAGAATGCCGTAGGGCTGATCGTCGATGCCCTTGATGATGACGTCGATGATCGAGACGATGCCGTGCGCGGCGTAAAACGGCGGCGGATTGAAACCGCTGACCTGCTGCAGGTTGTCGATGATCGATGGCAGGCCGGTGGTGAAGGCGCGGCCTTGCGGCGAGCTCATGTCGGCGCGCGACACCACGTTGCCAACCACGCCATCCTGCCAGCCATGGCCGGCGACGATCAGCAGATCGTCCTCCTCGGAGCGGTAGCGGCAGACCTTGCAGAAGGGAGCGCCGAGGCCTTCGGCGCAGACCCGGACCGCTTCGGCGAGGATTTTGTCCAGATCCCGCTCGCGAAGCGCGAAGCTGCCGAATCGGGCGATCGCCGCCTGCTGGCGCAGCAGCTTCTGGACTTGTGCGGCGACGTCGGTCATGGGGACAGTTCGGCTGCGTTGTCGCGGATGGCCAGAATCAGCATGGTCCGGCCGGAAAACGACTTATATTCATACATTCACAGGATACGATCTGTCACGGCGTCGCGACACGCTTATCTGCCATGCGAGTTTGGAAATGGTCAATTTCGACTACAGGTTGCGCGGCCGGCTGAAACATGCCTTGCAAAAGCGTTGGATTTACACCGACCGGCCACCCGTTTCGCCCTCCAGCGATGGCGGAGAGGCCGGTCCACGGGGATGCCGGCTTGTCACTGCGGCGCCGGCGCAAGATAATGGCTCAAACCGCTGGAGACTTCATGAGCTGGCATCCCTCCGACGATCCCGTTCTCGGCGACCCCCTCTCCTGCGACGCGCTTGAGCTGGTCATCGTGCCGCGCACCCGCGACCTCGGCGACGGATTCGCGGTGCGCCGCGCGCTGCCGCATGGCAAGCGGCAGATGGTCGGCCCCTTCATCTTCTTCGACCATTTCGGGCCGGTGCAGTTCATGTCCGGCAAGGGCATGGACGTTCGCCCGCATCCGCATATCGGGCTCGCCACGGTCACCTATCTGTTCGACGGCAGCATCATGCACCGCGACAGCGAGGGCAATATAAGGGAAATCCAGCCCGGCGCGATGAACCTGATGACCGCCGGGCGCGGCATCGCGCATTCCGAGCGGACGCCGGACGTGCAGCGGGCGAGCGGCCAGAAGATGCTCGGCCTGCAGAGCTGGATCGCATTACCGGCCGCCTCGGAAGAAATCGCCCCGTCGTTTCAGCATTACGCCGCCGCCAGCCTGCCGACGGTTCAGGATGGCGGCTTCACCGCCCGCGTGATCGCAGGCAGCGCCTTCGGCGTGACCTCGCCGGTGACGATGGTGTCGCCCTGGTTCTACACCGAGGTAACGGCACAGGCCGGCATCCGCGTGCCGCTCGACCCCGACCATGAGGAACGCGCGATCTACGTGGTCGACGGCGAAATCGAAATCGCGGGCGACCGCTACCAGGGGCCACGGCTGCTGATCTTCCGGCCGGGCGACCGCATCACGGTCGACACGATAACACCGACGCGGATGATGTTTCTCGGCGGCGACGCGCTGGAAGGACCGCGTCATCTCTGGTGGAATTTCGTCTCTTCCAGCAAAGAGCGGATCGAGCAGGCCAAGCAGGACTGGAAAACCGGCCGTTTTGTCCATGTTCCCGACGAGCATGAGTTCATTCCGCTGCCGGAGTGAGCTATCCCTCTTCGTGCGTCTCTCGCGCGCAAGCGCGATCGTTCCCCTTTGAAAGTGCCCCGATGACCACCATGCTCGCCAGCGACCTGCCCCTTCCCCGGATCGGCCGCGGCAAGGTTCGCGATATCTACGCCGTCGGCGACGACCGCGTGCTGCTCCTGACCACCGACCGCATCAGCGCGTTCGACGTGGTGATGGCCGAGACCATCCCGATGAAGGGCGCGGTGCTCACGCAAATCAGCGCCTGGTGGTTCGGGCTGCTCGAGGGCGTGGTGCATCACCACATGATCAGCGCCGATGCCGATGAAATCATCCAGCAAGTGCCGGCGCTGCAGGGCCATCGCGCCTCGCTCTCCGGACGCGCGATGCTGTGCAAGCGCACCACGGTATTCCCGATCGAATGCGTGGTCCGCGGCTACATCTCCGGCTCGGCCTGGAAGGAATACGCCGCACAGGGCACGCTGGCTGGCGAGAAGCTCCCCTCCGGCCTGCTGGAGAGCGCCAAACTGGAGCCCGCGATCTTCAGTCCGGCTACCAAGGCCGAAACCGGTCACGACGAGAACATCACGATCGCGCGCATGCGCGAGGTTCTGGGCGACGAAGTCGCGTACGAACTGGAGAGCATGAGCCGCGCCGTCTATACGCTCGGCGAAAAGATCGCCCGCGAACAGGGCATCATCATTGCCGACACCAAGTTCGAATTTGGCCGCGACCAGGACGGACGCATCATCCTGATCGACGAGGTGATGACCCCCGACAGTTCGCGGTTCTGGGCGGCGGATGCCTATCACCCCGGCCAGCCGCAGCCGAGCTTCGACAAGCAGCCGCTGCGCGATTACCTCGATGTCGAGCGCCGCGCCGGGCGCTGGAACGGCGACGCCCCGCCCCCGCCGCTGCCGGCCAGCGTGGTGGACGCCACCAGCAAGCGCTATCTCGAAGCCTATCGCCGCGTGACAGGGAGCGAGCTCGCCGTCTGAGCCCGTCATTGCGAGGAGCTCTTGCGACGAAGCAATCCAGCTTTGCTGCAGCTCGGAGAAGGTGGATTGCTTCGCTTTGCTCGCAATGATGTTGATAGGCCGGAGTGATTGTTCAACCGCCGGCTCCGATGCGAAACTCCGTGACAACGCTAACGCGACTGGGAGCGCCACATGACCGACACCGACACAGTCCTCGTCGAACGCGATGGACCGGTGACCATCGTCTCCATCAATCGCCCGCATTGCCGTAACGCCGTCGATGGCGCCACTGCGCGAAGGCTGTTCGATGCCTTCCTCGCCTTCGACGCTGACGCCGAGGCATCGGTCGCGGTGTTCACCGGCACCGGCAGTCATTTCTGCGCCGGCGCCGACCTCAAGGCGGTGGCATCGGGCGATCCCAACAAGAAGCGCGAGATCGGCGGCCACGATTCGATCGCCCCGATGGGCCCGAGCCGGCTGCGGCTGACCAAGCCGGTGATCGCGGCGGTGGAAGGTTTCGCGGTGGCCGGCGGCATGGAGCTGGCGCTGTGGGCCGACCTGCGCGTGGTCGCCGAGGACGCCACTTTCGGCATCTTCTGCCGCCGCTTTGGCGTGCCGCTGATCGATCTCGGCACCATCCGTTTGCCGCGGCTGATCGGTCATTCACAGGCGATCGATCTCATTCTGACCGGACGCCCGGTCGGCGGGCCCGAGGCGCTGCGTATGGGCCTTGCCAACCGGCTGGTACCGAAGGGCGAAACCCGCGCGCAGGCGATTGCGCTGGCCAGGGATATCGCGGCCTTCCCGCAAACCTGCCTGCGCGCCGACCGGCTGTCGGCGCTGCGGCAATGGGACCTCGAAGAGGAAGCCGCTATCGCCAACGAAATGCGCGGCGGACTCGCGGTGATCGCCTCGGGCGAAACGCTGTCGGGTGCTGCGCGCTTTGCCTCCGGCGTCGGACGACATGGCGCGTTTGGAGGCAGCAAAGCGGACTAACGGCCATCGTCCGTGCACGCGCTGGGACGGCTGCTGATGGATTGCTCGCACTATTTCCATCGCGACTTCGCGCTGTCATAAAAATGTTGTTGTCGCCCCGCGCCGCGGTCGTCTACCACTGACGGCCGGCGGCAGGGACAAATCAGCGCGTGGTCAATCTTTTCTCAAGTTTCGGTCCGAGGGCACGGACAGCGCTCAATGATGTTCTCGGCGGCTGCGCCGCCAGCGTTTTGACCGTCACCTTCGGGCTGTCCTACGCGCTGCTGATCTTCTCCGGGCCGCTGTCGCCGTATTTGTCCTACGGCGTTGCAGCCACCTTCATTTCATCGGCGATTCTCGCTGTCGTCCTGGCGCTTGGAAGTTCGTTGCGCTTCGCGGTCGGCGGCGTGGATACGTCGACCGCTGCGATAACGGCCATATTGGCTTCATCGCTGGTCGAACGGATGATCGCGGTCGACCCGTCGCCCGCCCTGCTCGCCCCGGTTCTCATCACGCTGGCAATTTCGGCCATCGCCACCGGCATCGTGCTTTGCGGCTTCGGTGTGACGCGGATGGGCCGTGCGATCCGTTACGTACCTTACCCCGTGGTCGGCGGCTTCCTCGGCGCCACCGGCTGCCTGATCGTTCTGGGTGCCGTTGAAGTCATCACCGGCCAGCGTCTTCGATTCGCTACACTCGACCGGTTCGCCAACGTGCTGATGCTGTCCGAACTGGGTGCTGCCTGTGCCATGGCGGCGATCCTGTATCTGACCTGGCACCGCTCTCGCAGTCCATTTGGATTGCCGTTGATCCTGATCGGCGGGGTAATCGCCACTCACGCGGTGTTCTGGCTCGCCGGGATCTCGCTGGCAGAGGCGCAGGCGTGGGGTTGGACCTTTCAGGCGCCCCCGCAGGTGACCTTCATGCTGCCGTGGAGCTCCACCGAGATTGGCCATTATCCATGGTATGCCTTGCCGGATCTGCTCGGCAATTTGATTGCGGTCGTCTTCGTCACTGCGACAAGCGCATTGTTCAACACCACCGGCATCGAAGTCGCGGTGCATCGCGAGGCCAATCTGGAGCGGGAGCTGAACGTCACCGGCATCGCCAACATCCTGTCGGGCGCGGCCGGCGGCTTTACCGGCTGCATTTCATTCAGCCGAACCCTGCTCAATTTCAACGGCGGCGGCACCGGCCGCCTTTCCGGCCTGATCGTTGCCGCGGTCTCCGTCCTGATGCTGGGGGCGGCCCCGATGCTGCTCGGCTACATGCCGAAATTCGTCCTCGGCGGCCTCCTGATCTATCTGGGCGCGGATCAGCTGCACAAATGGATCGTCCAGTCGCGGCGACGGCTGTCGAAGACCGAATATGTGTCGTTGCTGGCGATCATCGTCATCATTCTGCAATGGGGTTTCGTCCCCGGCGTGCTGATCGGCATCGTGATCGGTTGCGCGACGTTCGCACTGAGCGCATCGCGCATCGCTTCGATCAAGTTCAGTTTCGACGGTTCGGAGTACCGCAGTTCGCTGGATCGCTCGCGCGACGATCAGGCCGTGCTTGCCGCGCATGGCGTCAAAATTCAGGGCCTGAACCTGCAGAGCTATCTGTTCTTCGGTTCGGCCAACCGGCTGTACCAGCACGTCAAGGCGCTGATCGCGCGTCAGCCGGAATGCCGGTTTCTGGTGTTCGACTTCAAGCTCGTCACCGGCATCGATTCGTCGGCCATCTACAGTTTTGCACAGATCAAGCGCGCCGCGCTCGGTCTTGGTATCAGGCCGGTGCTGGTGCACCTGTCGCCCGCGGCGGAAAGGGCGCTGCGCTCCAGCGGATTCATTTCGGACGAGGTCAGCATCGTGCCGGAACTGGATCACGCGCTGGAGTGGTGCGAGAACGAGATCATTGCGCAGCATCAGGACCTCGCGAAGGAAGAAGCCTCCTTGCGCGACTGGTTCACCCAGATTCTCGGCACCGAGCAGGATGCGGCTTCGTTGATTCGTCGCTGCCAGCGTATGGAGGTCGACGCCGGCGAGACCATCGTTCGCGCCGGCGATGTCGCCGATTCCATGCATTTCATCCTGGATGGACGCGTCGGAATCATGATCCCGGCGGATCAAGGCCGCACCACCCGGGTGCGAAGCCTCGGCCGATACACCACGATCGGCGAGATGGGCCTCGTCTCGCGCGCGCCACGCAACGCCACGATCCAGGCCGAAGTCGCCAGCATCCTCTACGTGCTGGACGCCAGGCAATTCGAGGCCATCAAGACCGACGATCCCGCGCTCAGCCAGAAGCTCCTGACCTATTTCGTCTCGGTCATGGCCGAGCGACTGACCTTCGCCAATCGCACGATCGCGGTGCTCAGGAGGTAGGCTTTGTCGTCCCGGCCTACGCGCCGGGACCCATAACCACCGATGTTCGCATGGTGCGAAGGTCTCTGGCATCCGTGCGCAAACCGGGAGGCCGCGGCGTATGGGCCCCGGCGTTCGCCGGGGCGACGAGCCGGTTGGGCTATATCCCCGCCATCATCACATATTTGATCTCGACATATTCTTCCATGCCGTGATGCGAACCTTCGCGGCCGAGGCCTGATTCCTTGACGCCGCCGAAGGGGGCTACCTCTGTCGTGATCAGGCCGGTGTTGACGCCGACCATGCCGGACTCCAGGGCTTCGGCGACCCGCCAGACCCGCCCGAGATCGCGCGAATAGAAATACGACGCCAGACCGAACGGCGAGTTGTTACACATCGCGATCACGTCGGCCTCGTCCTTGAAGCGGAACACCGGCGCCAGCGGCCCAAAGGTTTCTTCATGCGCGACCAGCGCGTCGGGCGCGACATTGGACAGCACGGTCGGTTCGAAGAAGCTGCCGCCAAGCGCGTGGCGCTTGCCGCCGATGACGATCTTCGCACCGCCCTTGACCGCATCGGCAATGTGCTTCTCGACCTTGTCGATCGCGTCCATGTTGATCAGCGGGCCCTGCGTCACACCCGCCTCGGTGCCGTCCCCGATCTTCATGGCAGCTACTTTTTTCGACAGCTTTTCGACGAACTGGTCGTAGATCCCGTCCTGGGCATAGAGGCGGTTGGCGCAGACGCAGGTCTGGCCCATGTTGCGGTATTTCGAGACCATGGCGCCGTCGACCGCGGCGTCGATATCGGCGTCGTCGAACACCACGAACGGCGCGTTGCCGCCGAGCTCGAGCCCGAGTTTTTTCACGCCGACCGCGGCCTGCTGGTACAGGATCTTGCCGACCTCGGTCGAACCGGTGAAGCCGACGAAGCGTACCGCGGGATGTTCGCACAGCACCTTGCCGATCGCGGAGGAATTGCCGGTGAGAATATTGAACACGCCCTTGGGCACGCCGGCCTTTTCCGCCAGCGCCACCAGCGCCAGCGCGGTGAGCGGCGTCTCGTTGGCGGGCTTCAGCACCACGGTGCAGCCGGCGGCCAGCGCCGGCGAGACTTTCCGGGTGATCATCGAGCAGGGAAAATTCCACGGCGTGATCGCGCCGCAGACGCCGATCGGCTGCTTGATGGCGAGCAGCCGCGCGTCGGCCCGCTGCGTCGGAATGGTTTCGCCATAGACCCGCCGCGCCTCCTCGGCGAAGAACTCGACATAGGCGCCGCCGATATCGACTTCGCCCAGCGCTTCCGCCAGCGGCTTGCCCTGCTCGGAGGTGAGGATCAGCGCGAGATCCTCGCGGTTGGCGATGATCAGGTCGAACCATTTGCGCAGGATGTTGGAGCGCTGCTTGGCGGTGAATTTGGCCCAGGCCGGAAACGCGCGCTCGGCGGCTTCGACGGCCAGCGTGGCTTCCGCGGTGCTCAGCTTCGGCACCTTGGCCAGCTCGACGCCATTGACCGGATTGGTGACGGGATTGGCTGGGGTGCCGGTCCAGGCGCCGTCGATGTAGCACTGCTCGCGCAGCAGCGAGGGGTCCTTCAGGCGATCGCGCAGGGATAGCGCGGAGGACGAGGTACGGGCTGCAGCGGCGGTCGGGGTCATGGCGTTGCTCCTTGGGATGCTTTTGGCCTTGGAGCCGAATATAGGCGCAAACGGACCGCGATGCATCAACGGCCCATCGCAACGATTCAGGCCGCGCCGCTCATATAGGTTTCGCGGCGGCCGATCATGCGCTCCGCGGCAGCCTTGGCGGCGGCCTTGGAATGCGTTGCGCAGGTGCGATATTCGAGATCCGGCAGCTTTTCCGGGTCGCGGCGGCCGAACCATGATTTCGGACCGACCGACAGCAGCGCCAGCGCCTGCGCCAGATTGTCGACCGCGCCGAACGAGTGCAGCGCGCCGGTACCGGCGACGCGGACTTCATAGATGCCGGGGGTGATCGGCGCTTCCAGATTGTCGCCGCGCCCTGCCCGGGGATACCGCTTCCATTCGCTCCAGGTCGAGATCATCTCCGCCCCCTCGTCATCAAGAAAAAATCGCTACCAATTGTATCAAAATGGACGGCCGGCAGCACCAAATTCCGCTGCGTTTCAAACGCTTTATCGACAAAATAGTTCCGCGGCACAGCGCGCTTCGAACATAGCCCGGATATCGGGTGCGGTCATCGGAATTGCAACCCGTCCACCGCAAAATCTGACCTCGTGTTGCCGCTCGGTCCTTCCCGCATGCTTATGGGCCAACGCCCATTGCCTGTCACACCCGCCATCATCACGAGCGCGCGATCCGGGACCCTGTCCGCCGCGCACGCTTGCGGGAAACGGGCGGCGGGAGGATGATCGGGCACTTCAATCAACAATAAATCGGGAGGTGACCCATGCAGAGTCAAGCTCAGATCGATCAGGTGCTGCGCCAGAAATGCGACGCCGGCGAGATTCCCGGCGTGGTCGCGATGGCGGCCAACGGCAATGAGGTGATCTACCAGGGCGCGTTCGGCAAACGCGACCTGTCCAAGGACGACCCCAAGGATAACGCCATGACGGCCGACAGCGTGTTCTGGATCGCGTCGATGACCAAGGCCATCACCACGGCAGCGGGCATGCAGCTGGTCGAGCAGGGCAAGCTCTCGCTCGACGACCCCATCAGCAAGATCCTGCCCGATCTCGCTTCACCGCAGGTGCTGGAAGGTTTCGACGCCAGCGGCGAGCCGAAACTGCGCCCGGCAACGCGGCCGATCACGCTGCGCCAGCTCATGACCCACACCGCCGGCTTCGCCTACGACATGTGGAACGGTGACATGGCAACCTATCTCGGGAAAGCGGGTATTCCGCCCATCACCACCTGCCAGAACGCGGCCTTGAAGACGCCGCTGGCGAGCGACCCCGGCACGCGCTGGGAATACGGCACCAACATCGATTTCGTCGGCAAGGCGATCGAGGCGGTCAGCGGCAAGAAGCTCGATGCCTATCTGCGCGATCACATGCTGGCGCCTCTCGGCATGAGCGATACCGCCTTCAAGATCGGCGACGCCCAGCGCAAGCGCCTGGTCGGCATGCACGCCCGCGGCGAGAACGGCGCGCTGGCCGCGATCCCGTTCGAACTGGAACAGAATCCGGAGTTCCACATGGGCGGCGGCGGGCTTTACGGAACGGCGGGCGACTACATCAAGTTCACCCAGATGATCCTCAACAAGGGCAAGGGCAACGGCAACCAGGTGCTGAAGCCCGAGACCGTGGCGCTGATGAGCCAGAACAACATCGGCGACCTCAACGTCGGCAAGATGATTTCGGTGGCGCCTGCCTACACCAACGACGTCGACCTCTATCCCGGCATGGACAAGAAATGGGGGCTCAGCTTCCTGATCAACACCGGCAAGACACCGGAGGGCCGCAGTCCCGGCAGCCTGGCCTGGGCCGGCCTCGCCAACACCTATTTCTGGATCGATCCGGCGCGTAACGTCGCCGGCGTGATCCTGATGCAGGTGCTGCCGTTCGCAGACGGCAAATGCCTTGAAGCTTTTGCGGGCCTCGAGCGCGGCGTCTATGCCGGGCTCGATGCGGCGCAGCGCGCGGCGTGAGAGAAGAGCGCACGACCTCGCCCACCCACAACTCGTCATCCCCCGCGCATGCGGGGGATCCAGTACGCCGAGGCTCCTCGGTTGAACACGACCGTCTCTGGATACTGGATCGCCCGGTCAAGCCGGGCGATGACCGCGTTGTTTGTATTATCCATCAATGACGCTGATAGACTGGATTTTTTTGGAGAGACCGACTTGACCGAAATTGCGGATAGCTACGTCTGCGGCATCGCGGATGCGCCGTTGCTGGGCGATACCATCGGGCGCACGCTGGATCAGGCGGCGCGGCGCTGGGCGAAGCGCGAGGCGCTGGTGTCGCCGAGCCATGACGTCCGATGGACATGGGCCGAACTGGCCGCGCGGGTCGATGCGCTGGCGGCGGGCTTTCTCGCGCTCGGGCTGGAACGCGGCGCGCGCATCGGGGTGTGGTCGCTGAACCGGCCGGAATGGGCGCTGACGCAGTTTGCCGCCGCCAAGGCCGGCCTCGTTCTCGTCACCATCAATCCGGCCTATCGCTTGAGCGAACTCGAATTCGCCTTGGCAAAAGTCGGCTGCGCCGCGCTGGTGACGGCGACCGCGTTCAAGACCTCCGACTACATAGGGATGCTGAACACACTGCTGCCGGAGCTGGCGACGGCAACGCCGGGCGAGCTGCAGGCGGCGCGGCTGCCGCACTTGCGGGCGGTGATCCAGATCGGCGGCCCGGCCGCATCAGGCACCATACCGTTTGGAGCGGTCGCCGGCATGGGCAACGCGCGCCACCGCGACGAGCTCGCCGCACTCGGCAAGACCCTGCAGTTCGACGACGCCGTCAACATCCAGTTCACCAGCGGCACCACGGGAGCGCCCAAGGGCGTCACGCTGACTCACCACAATATTCTCAACAACGGCTATTTCGTCGGCCGCGCGATGCGCCTTACCGAGGCCGACCGCATCTGCATTCCGGTGCCGCTCTATCATTGTTTCGGCATGGTGATGGGCAATCTGGCCTCGGTCACATCAGGCGCCGCCATGGTCTATCCCGGCGAGGGTTTTGATCCCCTGGCGACGCTGCAGACCGTCGAGCGGGAGAAATGCACGGCGCTGTACGGCGTGCCCACCATGTTCATCGCCGAACTCGACCATCCCGATTTTGCGAAGTTCGACCTTTCGTCGCTGCGCACCGGCATCATGGCCGGCGCGCCCTGCCCGATCGAGGTGATGCGGCGCGTCAACGAGCAGATGAACATGCGCGACGTCACCATCGCCTATGGCATGACCGAAACCAGCCCGGTCAGTTTTCAGAGCGCCACCGACGATCCGCTGGAGCGACGGGTCTCCACCGTCGGGCGCATCCATCCGCATGTCGAGGTCAAGGTGGTCGACCTCGAAGGCCGCATCGTACCGCGCGGCGAACGCGGCGAACTCTGCACCCGCGGCTACAGCGTCATGCTGGGCTATTGGGACGAGCCGGAAAAGACCGCCGAAGTGCTCGATGCGAGCGGCTGGATGCACACCGGCGACATCGCCATCATCGACGCCGAGGGCTATTGCAACATCGTCGGCCGCATCAAGGACATGGTGATCCGCGGCGGCGACAACCTCTATCCGCGCGAGATCGAGGAATACCTCTACCGCCATCCGAAGATCCAGGACGTGCAGATTTTCGGCGTCGCCGACGCCCGCTACGGCGAGGAGCTGTGCGCCTGGATCCGGGTACGATCAGGCGAAACCCTGACCGCCGACGAGGTCCGCGCCTTCTGCCAGGGCCAGATCGCCCACAACAAGATCCCGCGCTACGTCGAATTCGTCGAGGAGTTTCCGATGACGGTGACCGGCAAGGTGCAGAAGTTCCTGATGCGCGATGCGGTCGAGGCGAAGCTGGGGCTGAAGGCGGCGAAGACGGCGTAGTCCGTCATTGCGAGCCAACGGGTCGGCGCGAAGCGCCGCCCGATGACAGGCTCCGCGAGGCAATCCATCGCGCGACGCCAAGGAAGAATGGATTGCTTCGTCGCAAGCGCTCCTCGCAATGATGTTGATGGCGGGGGGCCGCGTTCTCGGGGGCAGCGCCGGCCCGAGGGGCCTGACCAAAAAAGTCGAAAACAACCCCATACACAGAAAGGGTTGTGGGTCGCCCCGCGCGTGGAGTGCTACATCTAGCTACGTCCGCCCCCTTACACCGGTAGCCCGTTCTGCTGCGCCAGTTCCTTCAGCGAGGCCTGCGGTCGCGCCCCGATGTGCTGGATCACTTCCGCGGCGGCCAGCGCGCCGAGGCGGCCGGCGGCCTCATGGCCGGCGTTGCGCACCAGGCCGAACAGGAAGCCGGCGGCGAACAGGTCGCCGGCGCCGGTGGTGTCCACCATCTTTTCAATGGGGAAGGCCGGCACCGCGACGACACCGTCTTTCGACGCCACGACGCAGCCCTTCTCGCTGCGGGTGACGACGCCGAGTTTGGTATCCTCACGCAGCTGTTTCAATGCCGTGTCGAAGTCGGACGTCTGGTACAGCGAATGCAGTTCGGCTTCGTTAGCGAAAATGAGATCGACGGTGCCCTTGCGCATCAGGTCGAGAAATTCGTCGCGGTAGCGATCGACGCAGAATGAATCCGACAACGTCAGCGCCACCTGGCGCCCGGCGCCATGGGCGATGGTGGCGGCCTTCACGAACGCTTCCTTGGCGCTCTTGGGATCCCAGAGATAACCTTCGAGATAGATGATGCCGGAGGCCGCGACCTGGGCCTCGTCGATGTCGGCGGATGTCAGCTCCTGCGCGGCGCCGAGATACGTGTTCATGGTGCGCTCGCCGTCCGGCGTCACCAGGATGTAGGAGCAGCCGGTGGCGGGGCCGTCGGCCGCGGCCTTGGTCTCGAACGCGACCCCGGCGGCGCGGATGTCGTGGGTATAGAGCCGGCCGATCTGGTCGTCGCGGACCTTGCCGACATAGGCGGCGCGGGCGCCGAGATTGGCGACGCCCACGATGGTGTTGGCGGCCGAGCCGCCCGACATTTCGGTAGCCGGGCCCATGTCGGCGTAGATCGACAGCGCGCGGGCCTCGTCGATCAGCGCCATGCCGCCCTTGGTCATGCCGTGGCGGGCGAGGAAGCCCTCATCGGTCTGCACCAGCACGTCGAAAATCGCATTGCCGATCCCGAGAACGTCGTATTTTGCGTTAGCCATTTACCCGTCCTGTTTACGGCATTGTGCGAAAGGTTGCGGCCTACCAGATCGGCCCCCTGCCAGCAAGCTGGGCGGCTGCTATAGGACCTCCAATGATCCGCTCCTTTCTCACCGTCTCCTCGGGAACGCTGGCCTCGCGGCTGCTCGGCTTCGCGCGCGATGCGATGCTGGCGGCGCTGCTCGGCACAGGCGCCGTCGCCGACGCGTTCCTGGTGGCGTTTCAGGGGGTCAATGTGATCAGGCGGCTGCTCACCGAGGGGGCGCTGAACGCGTCGCTGGTGCCGGCCTGGCTGCGGGTACGCGAGACCGGGGGCACGGCGGCGGCCGCCGCCTTCGCCGGCAGCGTGCTCGGCACCGTCAGCGCCGCACTGGTGGCGGCGGCGGCCTTGATCGGCCTGTTGATGCCGCTGGTGATATCCGCGCTGGCGCCGGGCTTTGCCGCGACGGCAACGCTGCAACTGGCGGTCGACGATGCGCGTTTGATGCTGCCTTATCTCGCCTTCGCCGGCCCCGTCACGGTGATGATGGCGCTGTTGAATGCGCAGGGACGTTTTGCGCTGACCGCATTCTCGCCGCTGCTGTTCAACATCGCGCTGATCGCTGTGATGGCGGCGCTGCTGGTGTGGCGACAGGATGCCGGCTTCGCAGCACTTGCCGTCGCCGCCACCGTCGGCCTGGCCGGGCTGCTGCAATTGCTGATCCTGGTGTCGCATGGCGGCGGAATCGCAACGCCGCCGCGCATCAGCTTCGATTCGCAGATGCGCGGCTTTCTCGGCAAGGCGGTTCCCGGCATGATCGGCGGCGCGGGGCCGCAATTGCTGATCCTAGGCGGCGCCGTCATCGCCTCGTCATCGCCCTCGGCGGTGTCGTGGCTGTATTTTGCCAATCGTCTGATCGAATTGCCGCTCGGCCTGGTCGGCGTCGCCATCGGCGCGGTGCTGGTGCCCGAGCTGACGCGCGGCGTGCGCGCAAACGATTCCGGCGCCGTCGCGCATGCCGAATCGCGCGGACTCGAACTCAGCGTTGGGCTGGCTTTGCCGGCGACGCTGGGATTGATCGCGCTCAGCGAACCGATCGTGCGCCTGCTGTTCCAGCACGGCGCCTTCAGCGCGGCCGATACCGCGGCGACCGCGCAGGCGATGATGTGGCTGGCGCTCGGCCTGCCTGCCCATGTGCTGGTCAAGGCGCTGTCGCCGGCCTTTTTCGCGCGCGAGGATACGCGCACACCGCTCAAGGCAACGGGATACGGATTTGCGGTCGCGATCGTGCTCGCCGCGGTGCTTGGTCATATGTACGGCGCCAGCGGGATCGCCGCCGCGATTTCGTGCGGGGCCTGGAGCAGCGCGCTCAGCCTGATCCGGCGCGGGGCCGCGACATTCGGCTTCTCGATCGATGCGGCGGCGCGCCGGCGGCTGCCGCGCATCGTGGCGGCGGCGCTCGTCATGGGCGGGCTGCTGTGGCTGGCGGTGGCGTTCGTCCTGCCCACAGCGGCGACCGTACACGGCCTCGTGCAGGCCGCGCTGCTGGGAGTGCTGATCGCAGGCGGAATGGTGATTTACGGCGGGCTTCTGGCCTGGTTCGGCGTTACCAGCTGGGCCGAAGCGGTGACCGCGATTCGCCAAACCAGGGCTTCCGGCTTGCGCAGCTAGGCCCCGCGTGGCATGGGACGGCCCGAAACAGGGAAGCTGACTATGGCGATGGTTGAACGGGTATTTTCGGGCGTCCAGCCGACGGGCAATCTGCATCTCGGCAATTACCTCGGCGCGATCGTCAATTTCGTCAAACTGCAGGAGACGCATAATTGTCTCTATTGCGTCGTCGACATGCACGCCATCACGCAGCCGGTGGAGGTATGGGGCGGCCCGGCCGAGCTGGCGCGCAATACCCGCGAAGTAACCGCGGCCTTCATCGCCTCGGGCATCGATCCGAAAAAACATATCGTGTTCAACCAGAGTCAGGTGCTCGAACACGCGGAACTGGCGTGGATCTTCAATTGCGTGGCGCGGATCGGCTGGCTCAACCGCATGACCCAGTTCAAGGACAAGGCCGGCAAGGATCGCGAGGCCGCCTCCGTCGGACTCTACGATTATCCGGTGCTGATGGCGGCCGACATTCTGGTGTATCGCGCTACCCATGTGCCTGTGGGCGAGGACCAGAAGCAGCACCTCGAGCTGTCGCGCGACATCGCGCAGAAATTCAACAATGACTTTTCCGAGTCGATCCGCAGCCATGGCTTCAATGACGGCTTGTTCTTTCCGCAGCCG
Source organism: Bradyrhizobium sp. (assembly GCF_030654605.1). Taxonomy (GTDB): domain Bacteria; phylum Pseudomonadota; class Alphaproteobacteria; order Rhizobiales; family Xanthobacteraceae; genus Bradyrhizobium. The sequence goes on along the minus strand of NZ_JAURXB010000169.1, from coordinate 14,148 downwards.
GAGCCGCTGATCACCGGCCCCGCGACGCGGGTGATGTCGTTGCGCGACGGCACCAAGAAAATGTCGAAGTCGGATGCGTCGGACAATTCGCGGATCAACCTCACCGACGACGCCGACACCATTGCGCAGAAAATCCGCAAGGCGAAAACCGATCCCGAGCCGTTGCCGTCGGAGGAAAAGGGTCTCGAAACCCGTCCCGAGGCCGACAATCTGGTCGGGATCTATGCCGCGCTGTCGGGCCGAACCAAAGCCGACTTGCTCGGCGAATTCGGCGGCGCACAATTTTCGGCCTTCAAGAATTCGCTGGTCGAGCTGTGCGTGACAAAACTGTCGCCGATCGCCACCGAGATGAAGCGGCTGATGGCGGACCCCGGCACCATCGACCAGGTGCTGGTCGACGGCGCCGCGCGCGCCCGGGTGATCGCCGCCGAAACCATGCGGGCGACCCGGGACATCGTCGGCTTCGTCAGCAAACGCTAGGGTTCCACGCCTTCGCCACAATTGGCCGAGCGCGCAGCTTTCACGCTGCCGCTTGTGGAGCATGGCCGCGCCGTGGCAGCATGCGTCGGTTTGGCGCAGCATCGGGACATGCATGACCACCCAGCGACGAAGCTACGAGACCGGTCACAAGCCGAAATGCCTTGTCATCGTTGACGACACCGCGGAATGGGACCGCGCGGTCTACTATGCCAGCCGCTGGGCGATCCGCGTCGGCGGCGGCGTGGTGATGCTGCGCGTCATCGAGATCGAGGACCAGAACCAGCAATGGCTCGGGGTCGCCGACATCATGCGCGCCGAGGCCGAGGAGAACGCCAGCGCCGCGCTCGATCGCGCCGCCGGCCGCGCCAACGGCATCGCCGCGATCACGCCCGAACGCGTGATCCGGGAAGGCGACGCCACCGGCCAGATCCTCGACGTGATCGACAAGGACGTCGATATCGCGATGCTGGTGCTGGCCGCCAACCCCGGTGCGGAGGGCCCCGGCCCGATCATCACCACCATGGCCAAGACGGTCGGCTCGTTCCCGATACCCGTCATTATCGTGCCCGGCGATCTCAGCGACGCGGATATCGACGGGCTGTCGTAGGTCTGACGGCGAGTCGCTTGCTGCCCATGCTTCGAGACGCTCGCGCCGCTCGCTCCTCAGCATGAGGTTGTGGTGTTTCAACAGGTTAAACCTCATCCCCGCGCAACGGCATCGCCGTTGTCGCTGGAGGAGCATCGCCAACGGCGATGCGTCTCGAAGGATGGGCTGCATGGCAGGTTCCCGCCCTTGATCGTGCATCCGCCGTCGCCATCTGCTAAAGGGTCAGCCACGCGCCGGCCTTGAACCGGTGTCGCAGGAGAAAGCCATGTTCATCCAGACCGAAGCCACGCCCAATCCCGCCACCCTGAAATTCATTCCCGGCCGAACCGTGCTCGACGGCGGCACCATGGAATTCGCCAATCGCGAAGCCGCGGCGCGCTCGCCGCTGGCGACACGGCTGTTCGAAGTGCCCGGCGTCACCAGCGTGTTTTACGGTTCCGACTTCGTCACCGTGACCAAGGACGCCAGCGACTGGCAGCACCTCAAGCCGTCGATCCTCGGCGCCATCATGGAACACTACATGTCCGGCGCGCCGCTTTTGGCCGACGGCATTGCCGCCAGCGACGAGGCCGCCGACGAGGAAGACGAGTTCTTCAACGAGGCCGACGCCGAGACGGTCGCGACCATCAAGGACCTGATCGAAACCAGGGTGCGCCCCGCGGTCGCCAATGATGGCGGCGACATCACCTTCCGCGGCTTCAAGGACGGTATCGTCTATCTCAACATGAAGGGCGCCTGCGCCGGCTGCCCGTCCTCCACCGCGACCCTGCAGCACGGCATCCAGAACCTGCTGAAGCATTTCGTGCCCGACGTGGTCGAAGTCCGGCCGATCTAGGTTCATCGACGAAAATCTCGGTACTTTTTGCGTGATGCCCGGGCTTGTCCCGGGCATCAACGTTTTTGGGCACGGAAAAGACGTGGATGGCCGGGACAGGCCCGGCCAGGACGGCGAGAACCGCGCGCCTTTCGTCGCAAATATGCTACCAATCCCCACATGCTGATCCTCGCCATCGATACCGCATTGGACGCCTGCGCCGCCGGCGTGCTGGATACCGACGCCGGCAGGCTGATCGCGCAGGAGTCGCAGCCGATGAAGCGCGGCCATGCCGAGGCGCTGATGCCGCTGATCGCGCGCGTGACGAAGGCATCCGGCATTGCTTTCGTTGCGCTCGACCGCATCGCGGTGACCACCGGCCCCGGCAGCTTTACCGGACTGCGGGTCGGGCTCTCCGCGGCGCGCGGCATCGGCCTTGCCGCCAACAGACCGGTGGTCGGGCTGACCACGCTGACGGCCTATGCCGCGCCCGTCGTCGCCCAGAACGCCGCGCAGCCGGTGATCTCGGCGATCGATGCGCGGCATGACCATGTGTATTTTCAGGTGGTGAGCGGCGACGGCAGTTCGCTGGTCCGGCCGCGCGTCGCGCCGGTCGAGGAAGCGCTGGAAGCCGCGCGATTCGGCGCGCCGCATCTGGTCGGCAACGCCGCCCTGATTCTCAGCCAGCGCTGGCCGGCCGATGCGGCGGCTCCGTTCAAGGTCGATCCGCAACCGGCGCCCGACATCGCCTGGGTGGCGTGGCTCGGGGCCGCGGTCAGTCCGGATGCCGCACCGGCGCGGCCGTATTACCTGCGCGCTCCCGACGCCAAGCCTTCACAGGACGCGCTGCAGAGAGCCGCGCAGCCGTCCTCATCATGATGAGTCGAATACGTTCCTGGTTCGACGGATGGCGGCGCGGCGGCGCGGCGGTGGTCGAGCCCGCGACCCCGCGCGACGCCGCCCGGCTGGCGCAACTGCACGGCGCATCGTTTCACCGCGGCTGGGGCGAAGCCGAATTCGAGACCATGTTGAGCGAGCGCAATACGCTGGTTCATCGCCTGAGGCAGGGTCGAAAGATCATCGGCTTCGCGGTGTCGCGGCTGGCCGCCGACGAGGCCGAGATCCTGTCGATCGCGGTTGCCGCCGATCAGCGCGGCCGTGGCCTGTCGCACAACCTGCTGCTGACACATCTCGGCCATCTTGCGGGCCGTGGCGTGCGCACCATATTCCTCGAGGTCGAGGAAAATAATCAGCCGGCGCGCCGGCTCTATGAACGGGCCGGTTTTACCGTCGTCGGACGCCGCGAACGGTATTACCGGGAGGCCAACGGGGAACAATTGAACGCACTTCTGATGCGTCGCGACTTGTCGTAGCGCGCCCGGAGTGGCAGAAAGGCCCTTGCAAGGGGCGCATGATCTTATCGCGGGTCGTGCGTTGCCGAAGGCGGACTAGACATGACTGCATTGAAATCCACGCCCATGCCCAAGGCCACCGGTATCGAATCGCGTTGCGCCGCCACCGGCATGCGCATGACCGAACAACGCCGCGTCATCGCCCGCGTGCTGGCGGAAGCGGTGGATCATCCCGACGTCGAGGAACTGTATCGCCGCTGCGTCGCGGTCGACGACAAGATCTCGATCTCGACGGTGTATCGCACGGTAAAACTGTTCGAGGACGCCGGCATCATCGAGCGGCACGATTTCCGCGAGGGCCGCGCCCGCTACGAGCAGATGCGCGACAGCCATCACGACCACCTTATCAATCTGCGCGACGGCAAGGTGATCGAGTTCACCAACGAGGAAATCGAGAAGCTGCAGGCCGAAATCGCCCGCAAGCTCGGCTACAAGCTGGTCGATCATCGGCTGGAACTGTATTGCGTCCCGCTGGACGACGACAAATCCTGATTGCGTGAAGAAAACGCGTCGAGACAAAGATCCTTTCGATCTCGTCATTTTCGACTGCGACGGCGTGCTGGTCGACAGCGAAGTGATCTCCTGCGCCGCGCATGCCGAAACCCTGACGCGCCATGGCTACAAGATCACGGCCGATCAGGTGTTCGATCGTTTTCTCGGCCGCTCGATGCGCCAGGCCAGTCTCGAAGTCGAAGCCGAGATGGGCCGCAGCCTGCCGGATGACTTCCACGCCCAGGTCTATGCCGAGATTTTCCGGTTGTTTGCGGTTTCGCTCCAAGCCACACCGCATGTCGACGAGGCACTGGCGGCAATTGCGCTGCCCGTCTGCGTTGCATCGAGCGGGCCGCCAGAGAAGATCAGCGCCAGTCTCAATCGCGTCGGGTTGTGGGATCGGTTCGCGCCGCACATTTTTTCCGCCGTGCAGGTGCGAAACGGCAAGCCGGCACCCGATCTGTTCCTGTTTGCCGCCGCGCAGATGCAGGCGGCGCCGGCGCGCTGCCTGGTGATCGAGGACAGCCTCGCCGGCATCGCCGCCGCGGTCGCGGCCGGGATGCCCGTGCTCGGCTTTTACGGCGGCAGCCATTGCCGCCCCGGTCACGGCGACCGGCTGCGCGCCGCCGGGGCCGTCGCTGTTTTCGCCGATATGCGGCAATTACCCGACTTGATTGCGCGAATCGGTCAAAAACCGGGCTTTGTCGCTGGATTTTCAGCGCTTTAGCCTATAATTGAGCCTCGAAGGTTCTTGCGCCGCAATGGCGCCACCTCAGCACAGCATTCAGGTTCCATGAGCCCGCCGCGCAAGCTGCATATCAAGTCATACGGCTGTCAGATGAATGTCTACGATGCACAACGCATGGTGGACACGCTGGCGCCCGAAGGCTTTGTCGAGACATCCAGCGTGGATGACGCGGACCTCGTGATTCTGAACACGTGTCACATCCGCGAAAAGGCGTCGGAGAAGGTTTACTCCGAACTCGGACGGCTGCGCGTCGCCAAGGACGAGGCCGCCAGAGCCGGCCGCCAGATGAGTATCGCGGTGGCCGGCTGCGTCGCGCAGGCGGAAGGCGCCGAGATCATCCGCCGCGCGCCCGCGGTCGATGTCGTGGTCGGCCCGCAAAGCTATCATCATCTGCCGCAGCTGTTGGCGCGGGCGAAGAGCCACGGCCGCGCGGTGGAGACCGAATTTCCGGTCGAGGACAAATTCGGCTTCCTCGCAGCCCCGAAGCCCGCTGCGATCCGCGCGCGCGGCGTCTCGTCCTTCGTCACGGTGCAGGAAGGCTGCGACAAATTTTGTACGTTCTGCGTGGTGCCCTATACCCGCGGCGCCGAGGTATCGCGCCCGGTCGCGAAAATCGTCGACGACGTGCTGCGGCTGGCCGACAACGGCGTGCGCGAAATCACCCTGATCGGCCAGAACGTCAATGCCTATCACGGCGAAGGGCCCGAGGGGCGAACCTGGTCGCTCGGCGCGCTGCTGCATCGCCTCGCCGATATCCCGGGGATCGCGCGCCTGCGCTATTCGACCAGCCATCCCCGCGACGTCGACGACACGCTGATTGCGGCGCACCGCGACTTGCCGGCTCTGATGCCGTTCGTGCACCTGCCGGTGCAGTCGGGTTCCGACCGGATCCTGGCGGCGATGAACCGCAAGCACAGCGCCGACGATTACCGCCGCGTCATCGACCGATTCCGCGCGGTCCGGCAAGATATTGCTTTTTCATCAGATTTTATCGTGGGCTTCCCCGGCGAGAGCGAGGAAGATTTTGCCGCGACCCTCGCGCTGGTCCGGCAAATCGGATACGCTGGCGCTTATTCGTTCAAGTATTCGCCGCGGCCGGGCACGCCGGCGGCGGACATGCGGGAGACGGTGTCAGCGGCTGAAATGGACGAGCGATTGGTGCGGCTCCAGGAATTGATCGACGGCCAGCAAGCGGCCTTCAATCTGGCTGCGATTGGCAGCACCGTCGACGTGCTGTTCGAACGCGCCGCGCGCAACCCCGGCCAGATCGTCGGCCGCACCGCTTACCTGCAGCCGGCGCATGTGATGGCGTCCCCCGACATCATCGGACAGATTCTGCCGGTGACCATCGCCAGCCTCGAGCGCTACAGCCTGCTCGGCGAACTCTCTGGCGCGGTCCCTGCGCCGCCGGCATCTGCCCGAATGACCGATTCCTCTCACATGATCACGGGAGCCTGAACCCTTGCCAAAAAGCGCATCGGATTCGCCTGCACTCGCTCCCAGCCGCAAATTTGACCGCGACATGCAAATCCCGCCCGAAACGCAGGTCGTCATCGATTTCGACGACAATCGCGCGGCCTCCGGCTTGGTCGGGCCCTACGGGCAGAACCTGGCGCTGATCGAGCGCCGGCTCGGCGTCGTGGTCGATTCGCGCGGCAATCACATCACCATCGCCGGCTCGCGCGACGGCTGCGATGCGGCGCGGCGCGTTCTGGAGACGCTGTATGCGCAGGCGGTGCAGGGCCACGATCTGGCGCAGGGCGACGTCGAGGGGGCGATTCGCGCCGTGATCGCCCAGGGCTCGCTGTTCGAATTCGACGCCAAGACCGCCAAGACGGCGTTCGAGACCATCAATCTGCGCAAGCGTCCGGTGCGGGCGCGCACCGCCGCGCAAGACTCCTATATCCGCGCGCTAAAACGCCACGAAATGGTGTTCGGCATCGGCCCGGCGGGCACCGGCAAGACCTGGCTCGCGGTGGCGCATGCCGCGCAATTGTTCGAACGCAAGGAAGTCGACCGTATCATCCTGTCGCGCCCCGCGGTCGAGGCCGGCGAGCGGCTTGGCTTCCTGCCCGGCGATCTCCGGGAGAAGGTCGATCCGTATTTGAGGCCGATCTACGATGCGCTGTACGATTTGATGGATTCGCGGATCGTCGAGCGCGCGCTGCAGGCCGGCGAAATCGAGATCGCGCCGCTCGCCTTCATGCGCGGCCGTACCCTGACCAACGCCGTCATCATCCTGGACGAGGCGCAGAACACCACGTCGATGCAGATGAAGATGTTCCTGACCCGGCTCGGTGAGAACAGCCGCATGATCATCACCGGCGATCCCTCCCAGGTCGATCTGCCGAACGGCCAGACTTCGGGACTTGCGGAAGCCGCACGACTGCTCGATGGCGTCGAAGGCATTGCCCAAGTGAAATTCACCGCCGAGGACGTGATCCGCCATGAACTGGTGGCGCGGATCGTCGCCGCCTATGAAGGATTGCCGCAGAAGCCGGTAACCAGCAGGCCTTGATGCCCATATCTGACGCCAAGCGCGCGCCGGGGACGAGCCCCGGCCGCAACGGAAATTCCGGACCAATGCCGCCCCTTGCGCTTCCCATCTCCGAGGTCCTCGTCGTCGCCGATTGCTGGCAGGCCGAACCCGACGCCGAAGCGGTCGTACATCGCGCCATCGCGGCGGCGGCCGAGAGCGTCGATGCGGATGTCGGCGACGCCGAGCTTGCAGTCATGCTGACCGACGATGCCGGCATTCGCACGCTGAACGGCAATTGGCGCGGCATCGACAAGCCGACCAACGTGCTATCGTTTCCGGCCCTGCAGCCGACCGGTCCCGCAGGACCCGACGACGCGCCGCGCATGCTCGGCGACATCGCCATCGCCTTTGAGACCACCCGCAAGGAAGCCGACGACGAACAAAAGCCGTTCGATCATCACCTCAGCCATCTGGCGATCCATGGCTTCCTGCATCTGATCGGCTACGACCACGAAAAAGACGGCGAGGCCGAAGCCATGGAAGCCCTCGAGCGGCAGATCCTGGCGCAACTCGGCATTCCCGACCCCTATGCGGATCGGGATCCCGATGCCGGCCGGGAGCGGATGGACTGAGATGCCGGACTCCGACCCGATCCACGACAATCCGCGCGACATCCGCAACCTGCCGGCGGTGGTGCAGGAAGGCGAGGTGATGCGTCCCGCCGCCGAGAACTGGCTGACCCGCGCGATCCGCACCCTGTTCGGCTGGAAGCCGGGATCGGTCCGCGACGATCTGCAGGTCGTGCTCGACGCCTCGACGCCCGACGAGGTCGGGTTTTCCGCCATCGAGCGCACCATGCTGCGCAATATCCTCGGCCTGCACGAGCGCCGCATCGCGGACGTGATGGTGCATCGCGCCGACATCGTCGCGGTCAAGCGCGACATTGCGCTCGGCGAACTGATGAGCCTGTTCGAAAGTGCGGCGCATTCGCGCCTGGTGGTCTACAACGAAACCCTCGACGATCCCGAAGGCATCGTTCACATCCGCGACCTCCTGGCCTTCATGACATCAAGCGCGCGCGTGCCCGATACCAGCAAGGCCAAGAAGAAAAAGCCGTTGCCGGCCGGGCTCGACCTGCGCGCGGTCAACCTCGCGATGCCACTCGCCGACGCCAACATCATCCGCAAATTGTTGTTCGTGCCGCCGTCGATGCGGGCGATCGATCTGCTGGCGCAGATGCAGGCCTCGCGCATTCACCTGGCGCTGGTGGTGGACGAATATGGCGGCACCGACGGTCTGGTCTCGATCGAGGACATCGTCGAGCAGATCGTCGGCGAGATCGACGACGAGCATGACAGCGACGAGCCGCCGGCGATCGTGCGGCAGGCGGACAATTCCTTCATCGCCGACGCGCGTGCCAGCCTCGACGACGTCCGCACCATGATCGGCGAGGAGTTCGTCACCGGCGAGGCCGGCGAGGAAGTCGAAACGCTCGGCGGCTATCTGGTGACCCATGTCGGCCGCCTGCCGGTACGCGGCGAAGTCATTTCCGGCCCCGGCAATTTCGAGATCGAAGTGCTCGACGCCGATCCCAGGCGCGTCAAGCGGCTGCGCATCGCCACCCGCAAGGAGCGCCCCGTGGCGCGACCGACGCGCGAGAGCCGCCGCCGCGACTCCGCGGCGGAGGCTGGCCAGCCGCAGGCCAACGACAATGCGAGCCCGCGATCCGGCGACGGAGCCGGGTCGCAGTGATCGCAGCAGACAAACCCCGCGCCGCTATTCTGGCGATCCTCCTGGCTTGGGGCTGGAAGCGCGCCGCCATTGCGCTGGTCGCAGGCGCGCTGTCGGCGCTGGCGATGGCGCCGTTCAATGCATGGCCGGTGCTGTTTCTGACCTTTCCGGTGATGGTCTGGCTGATCGATGGCGCCGGCGCCGGACGCTGGCGCGGCGTGCCGGCGGCCGCGATGGCGGGCTGGTGGTTCGGCCTCGGCTATTTCGTGCCGGGCCTGTACTGGATCGGCTACGCGTTCCTGGTCGATGCCCCCACCTTCGCCTGGCTGTTGCCGTTCGCCGTGCTGGGCCTGCCGGCTTATCTCGCGCTGTTCACCGCATTCGGTTTCGCGCTGGCGCGGCTGATCTGGACCCGGGAAGGCACACGGGTGATCGCGCTCGCGTCCAGCCTGACGGTAAGCGAATGGCTGCGCGGGCAGGTGCTCACGGGCTTTCCCTGGAATGCGTTCGGCTATGCGCTGACCGAGCCGCTGGCGCTGGGGCAGACGGCGTCGCTGATCGGCTTGTGGGGCCTGACATTTCTGAGCGTTGCGATCTTCGCCAGCCCCGCGACCCTGATCGATGGCAGCACCCGCGGGCGAAGACCATGGATCGCGCCGGTCATGGCGCTGGCGCTGCTGGTCGCGATGGGGATTTTCGGCGGCGTGCGCCTGGCGCTGCAGCCGACCGCGCTGGTCGCAAAGGTCAAGCTGCGGATCATGCAGCCCAACCTGCAGCAGGACGTCAAATTCAACTACGCCGCCAAGGCGGACGTGATGCAGAAATATCTTGCGCTGTCCGACCGCGCGTCCGGGCCGCAATCCACCGGCGTGCGCGACGCCAGCATCCTGATCTGGCCGGAATCGGCGTTTCCGTTTTTCCTGACGCGCGAAGCCGATGCGATGGCGCAGATCGCCGAGCTGTTGCCCAAGGGCACCATCCTGATCACCGGCTCGGTGCGGGCGCCCGATCTGCCGCCCGACGTCCGGGTCACGCGCGCCTATAATTCAATTTATGTCATCGATCATGACGGCAGCGTGCTGTCGGTCTACGACAAGGTGCATCTGGTGCCGTTCGGCGAGTATCTGCCTTTCCAGGACTGGATGGAAAAGCTCGGCTTCGTGCAACTCACCAAGGTGCAGGGCGGATTCATCGCGGGCGCGCGCCGTCGCCCGATGGAATTGCCCGGCGCGCCGCGCATGCTACCGCTGATTTGTTATGAAGCGATCTTTCCCGGTGACGTTGCGTCGCGCGGCGACCGTGCGGGCTGGATGATCAACCTGACCAATGATGGCTGGTTCGGAAATTCAACCGGGCCCTATCAGCACCTGCAGCAGGCACGCGTTCGCGCGATCGAGCAGGGACTGCCCGTGGTTCGTGCAGCCAACACCGGAATCTCCGCAGTCATTGATCCCGTCGGGCGGATTATCGCACGGCTCGGTCTCGGCGTCGAAGGCGTGCTGGATGCCAGCCTGCCCGCCGCCATTGCGCCGACGATTTACACACGTATTGGCGATATTCCCGCCGCGATCATGGTCGCTGCCGGCCTGCTCATCGTGCTTCGTCGTCGTGTCGTCAAGCGCTGATAGACACGTGCGGATTCATACTTGGTTTCGGTTACCGGCAGAAAAACCTGTCCCGCAAAATCCACCAGTTGACAGACCGACCAAGCCATTCGCATTCTGCGCCCGCTCATCGAGAGCGAGGCAGTTCTTTGCTCAATATTTCCGCATTCGTGCCGAAGCTTGGGAGCAAGATTTGACGATGCTGGCGCCTGAGGCCTAACTTCACTGCCTCATCCTGCAGGCGTAATCCCAAGGAGTGTTGGAAATGTCGACTAAAGCGCCCAACCCTGTTGACAGGTATGTCGGCAGTCGAGTGCGCATGCGCCGCATCATGCTTGGCATGAGCCAGGAAAAGCTCGGCGAAGCATTGGGCCTGACATTCCAGCAGGTGCAGAAGTACGAAAAGGGCACCAATCGGGTCGGGGCAAGCCGCATTCAGCAAATTTCAGAAATCCTTCAGGTGCCGGTCTCGTTCCTGTTCGAGGGAGGCCCCAGTGGCACCGCCGCCACGGGCGGCTTCAGCGAAGGGACCTCGCCGGCTTACGTTTCCGATTTCCTCGCGACCTCGGAAGGCCTGGCATTGACCCGGGCGTTCACGCGGATCGCCGATGTCAAGCTTCGGCGCAGCATCGTCGAGCTGGTCGAGCAGATCGCGACGCGGGAAGCGCCCGACAAGCGCTGAAGGCCCGCCATCATTCCCCGATGCGCGCCGCACATTCTCCGATGGCGCCGCGTATCGCGGGTTCGCGCTGGCGCGCGCGCCGGAATGGCGATAGTGGAATCGCTCTAAACTGGGCTTCAACATGCCGACCACCCCCGATCCATTCGATTCCAGAGCCATTCTCGACGGCATCCGCCGCTGGGTCGAGATCGAGACGCCGACGGAAGCGCCCGAGCAGGTCAACAAGCTCGCGACCATGGTCGCGGACGGCTATCGCGAATTGCCTGTTGCGATCGAGCGGGTCGCAGGACATTCCGGCTGCGGCGATCATCTCGTGGTGCGTTCGTCATGGGGCCAGGATGAGCCGGGTATCCTGGTGCTGAGCCATCTCGATACGGTCCATCCCATCGGATTCATCGAGCGGCTGCCGTTCAGGGTGGAGGGCGACGTCGCCTTCGGTCCCGGCATCTACGACATGAAGGGCGGCGCCTACCTCGCCTATCACGCGTTCAGGCAGCTCTGCGCCAGCGGCGAACGTCCGCCGCTTGGCGTGACCCAGCTTTATGTTTCCGATGAGGAGATCGGCAGCCCGACTTCGCGCGCGCTGATCGAAGCCGAAGGGCGCAAGGCCAAGTATGTGCTGGTGACCGAGCCCGCCCGCGACGGCGGCAAGATCGTCACCGGACGCAAGGGCGTCGCGCGGTTCGATATCGCCATCAAGGGCATGCCGGCCCATGCCGGCACGCGGCCCGAGGACGGCCGCAGCGCGATCCGCGAACTCGCCAATGTCATCCTGACCCTGGAAGCCATGAACGATTTGAAGCGCGGCATCAGCGTCAATGTCGGCGTGGTCAGAGGTGGCAGCAGGCCGAACGTCATCGCGGAAGAAGCCTATGCCGAAGTCGACCTTCGCGTGCCGACGATTGCGGATGCCGACGATCTCGTCGCCAGAATCCTGAACCTGAAATCCCGAACCGAGGGCGTCAGCGTCAAGGTGTCGGGCGAATTGAACCGGCCGCCCTACGAGAAGGGCAATGCCGGTGCAGCCCTTTACGAACATGCCAAAGAACTCGCCGCGGAAATCGGCTTCGATCTGATCGACACCTTCACCGGCGGCGGCTCCGACGGCAATTTCACCGCGCCGCATACCGCGACGCTCGACGGCCTCGGCGTCGATGGCCAGGGCGCGCATACCCATTACGAGCAGATGTACATTTCGTCGATCGAGCCGAGGGCACGGCTGTTGTATCGGCTGTACCAGACGCTGCGATGAGCATCGCAACCCGCGATCCCGACGACCGCGCCACATCGCCCGACGACGCCGTGGCCGAGCACCGGCACGGCTCGTTCTTCGGGCGGCGCAAGGGCCACAAGCTGCGCTCGCACCAGGCCGACCTGATCGCGCAGCTGCTGCCGCGCCTCGCGCTCGACATCACCGCTCCCAGCCCCGCCAACCTCGCCGAGCTGTTCGACACGCCAGTTGACCATGTCAGGCTCGAAATCGGGTTCGGCGGCGGCGAGCATCTGATCGCCGAAGCGCTCGCCTTTCCCAATACCGGCTTCATCGGCTGCGAGCCCTACGTCAACGGCATGGCGAAAATCCTGGCGCAGATCGAGGCCAACAACATCGGCAATATCAGGCTGTTCGCGGGCGATGCCGCCGAACTGGTAGCCTGGGCGCCGGCGCAGTCGCTTGAGCGAATCGACCTGATCCATCCCGATCCGTGGCCGAAGCGGCGGCACTGGAAGCGGCGCTTCGTGCAGGATGTCACCGTCGCCGCGATGGCGCGCGTACTCGAGCCCGACGGCGAATTCCGCTTCGTCTGCGACATCGACGGCTACGTCGCCTGGACGCTGGCGCATCTGCAGCACTCGCCCGACTTTGCCTGGCTGGCAGAGCGCGCCGACGACTGGCGCTTGCCGTGGCCCGGCTACACCATGACGCGTTACGGCCGCAAGGCCGAGCGCGAGGGACGACGGGCGGCGTATCTGAGATTTCGCAGGACCTCATCCTGAGAGGGTGAGGGAGTAGGGCGTGTCGCTACCCCTTCACCGCCTCGCCCATCCGCGCTTTCCTGATGTCGGTGGCTTCCCACACCATGCGCTTGCCGCGCTCGCGGCCCAGCAACTCGATCGGGTCGTGATTGTCGATGTGTCCGAACTGTCCCTTGTAGACGCTGTAGCCGCATAGCTCCTGCAGGCGCCGCGGAAACCGCCGCGCCGTCTCATGGGGAATGCCGAGCTGCAGGTTTTCCTGCTGCCGCATCCAGCCCCAGCAATAGGCGCAGGAGAAGGCGAAACGCCGGGCGTCGCTCGAGTTGGCGCCGCCGCCATGCCAGAGCGCGCTGTCGAACAGCATCACGCTGCCGGCCGGCATGGTCGCGGTGACGGCATCGTAATCCCTGCCGTATTCCGGCGATGACGGATATTTGTGGCTGCCCGGAATGATCCGGGTCGCACCGTTGTCGTTTCGAAAATCCGACAGCGCCCAGATCGCATTGAGCGTGATCGGGATGTGCGGACGCGGCAATGGAATCAACTGCGTGTCCTCATGGATCGGCTGCGCCTCCTGGCCGGGGCCGAGCACCAGCGAACAGAACGACGACAGCAGACATTCCTTGTCCAGCACGCGCTCGACCACCGGCAGCACGTTCTCATGCAGCGGCACTTCCCAGAAGATGTCGTCATAGGTCAGGAGATTGTTGATGCGGACCGTCTTGAAGCCTTCGAACGAGGTCTTGGCGGGACCGAGATGATGCTCGCGCTCGGTTCGCTCCAGCGCCTGTTTCAACGCCTCGACCAGATCGGGGCCGGCGGCGCGCTCGATCACGGTGTATCCGTCGTCGCGGATCCGGTCGGCATGCGATTGGATTTCGGATTCAGTCAGCATTCTTGTTTCTCCCCGGTGACGCTGTGACCGCGCCTGTAAGAGCAGCATAGCGCGGCCTCTTTCCGATGGGGAGGGGGTTGGTTGTATTCCGTCATTGCGAGCGAAGCGATCGCGGTAGGGACGCTCATTTCTGAGCGCCCCCCGCACAGAACCGTACAGGCGGCTTTCCCGCATACGGCTCCCACCTTGGGTGTTTGACGGCGAAGCGCAAGTCCGGCCAGGGGTGAAGG
>NZ_JAURXB010000166.1 GCF_030654605.1 Bradyrhizobium sp. | reverse complement strand
CTCGACTCCACGGCGACGAAGCTCGGCCGTTTCGCCGGCCGCGCCTTGGCGGAACTGAAAAAGCGCACTGGGGACCGGAAGCCCTAGTATCGACTATCCGAGATTGGTGAGTCGCTTGCAGCCCATGCTTCGAGACGCTCGCGTCGCTCGCTCCTCAGCATGAGGTTGTGGCGTTTCAACAAGGTAAACCTCATCCTGAGGAGCGGCGTCTTCGCCGCGTCTCGAAGGATGGCAGCAACACGGACTTATGATTCCAGGCACTAGGCAGGGACGACAATAGAGTGCTACTTCGTCAGCAGCGCGAACGCGCCATTCCAGTTTTCCGGCGGCGGGTTTTCCTGATAGAGGCGGATCCGCGCCTCGTACAGATCGTACAGATATTCCAGCGCGTGCCCGTCGTCGGACTTGCGGCCGCGTTCGATCGCCGCCAGCGCGCCGTCCCAGTCGCGGTTGCGATAGCACCCCAGCATCTCGATGGTCAGGTTGCGCAGGCGCTGAAACCTTTCGGATTGCGCGGTGTCCTCGCGGCCGGCGATGGCATAGATCACCTCGGGCTCCTTCTTGCCCTTGACCATGATGAAGTCGAGCTCGAGGATCGCGAACTTGTCCTTCACCGCCATCGCGGTCTTGGAGCCGATGATGATCGGGAATCCGTACTCCTTGGACTGCCCCTCCAGCCTCGAGGCCAGATTGACGCTGTCGCCGAGCACCGAATAGTCGAAGCGCAAATTGGACCCCATATTGCCGACGACGCAGACGCCGGTATTGAGGCCGACGCCGACATTGATCGGGATATAGACGTGGCCGCCGTCCTGCGCCTCGATCTCGCGCTCCTGGTTGAGTTCGTCGATCCGCTCCAGCATGTCGAGGGCGGCCTCGCAGGCGTTGATCTCGTGCTGTTTGTCGTCGAGCGGCGCGTTCCAGAACGCCATGATGGCGTCGCCCATGTATTTGTCGATGGTGCCCTTGCGATCGAGAATGGCGTTGGTCAGCGGCGTCAGGAACCGGTTCATCAGCGCGGTCAGCCCCTGCGGATCGTGCTTGTAGGATTCCGAGATGGTGGTGAAGCCGCGCACGTCGGAGAACATGATCGTCATCTCGCGCTCCTCGCCGCCGAGCTGGAGTTTTTCCGGCGACTGCGCCAGCTGCTCGATCAGCGCCGGCGACAGATACTGGCCGAATGCCGAGCGAATTTGCCGCCGCTGCTTCTGCTCCCGCACGAAGCTCGAGAACACCAGGGTCAGGTAAATCGACATGGTCGACGCCAGCGGATAGGTGAAATCGATCAGCAGGCGATGCTGGGTGTAGAAATACCAGGAGGTGCCGATCAGCGCCGAGGCAAACAGGGCGCCGACCGCCACCAGCGTGACCGGTCCGAAGTTCGGCGCAAACGCGATCACCAGAAGCCCGAGGATGAGTGCGAAGAAGAATTCCGTGGCGATAGCCCAATTGGGCTGCGACAACACGGTTCGGGTCAGCACGCTTTCGAGCACCTGGGCATGAATTTCGACGCCGGGCATGACCGGATCGACCGGCGTGGTCTTGGTGTCGAGAAGGCCGACCGCCGAGGTGCCTATCAGCACCAGCTTCTGCGCGATCTTCTCGGGCGGCACGCGGCCTTCCAGCACATCCAGCGCCGAGACGTAGATCGACGGATCGCGGCGTGCGAAATGCACCCAGACCTGGCCGTTGCGATCGGTCGGAACCTCGAAGCCCGAGACGGCGACGCTTTGCATGCCGGCCTTGTCGGCCTTGGTCAGGATCGTGCCGGAGCCGGAGGCCACCCGCAGCATTTCGAAACTCAGCGACGGCATGGTCGCGCCCTGCGCCAGCATGATCATCGGCACCCGCCGCACGATGCCGTCGCGCTCGTTCTTGATGGTGAACAGGCCGCGCCCCGCGGCCGCCTGCTCCAGCACCGGGATGTTACGCAGCAGACCAGGAAAATCGTACAGGAACGGCTGCGGCTCCTCGCCGCGCATCGCCAGTCCCGTCACCGGCAGTGATTTGTCGAGTTCGCCGAGCACATAGGGGAAGCCGGACTGGCCCAGCACCACGCGCGAGCGTTTGAGCGAATCGGCCAGGATCCGATCGTTGCTCGGCAGCGCGCGCAGCTTGGCCCTGACATCCTCGTCGAGATTGGGGATGGTGTCGGCCGCAACCGCCGGATTGAGCCGGTCGGGCTCCGCGAACACGATATCGAAGGCGACCACGATCGCGCCCTGCGCGGCGAGCCTGTCGATCAGCTCCGCGACCCGGGTCCGCGGCCATGGCCACTGGCCGAGTTTCGCCAGGCTCTTTTCGTCGATGTCGATGATGGTGACCGGTCTTGCCGTCTTGACCCGCGGCTCGATGACCTGGAAGCCGTCGAAGGTCCTGACCCTGAGCTCCTCGACGGCAAAGGGATCGGCGACGCGCAGCGCCGCCAGCCCGACCAGGATCGCGAGGCAGACCAGCCTGGCAATCCCGAACCTGCGCTTGAACCAGCGCCGCAATACCCTCAGCCGCTTCATCCCGTCTGGGTATCACATCAGGGGATCGCGGCACCAGATGCCGGTTTCAGGGACGTCACTATAACCTGCGCATAAATCGGTTATATGCTGGCTGATCCGGCATCTCGAAGCTTTGGGGCCCAGGGAAGATGTCCAACCGTGTGAACGGCACCCTTGCGCAACCTGCACCGCGCCATGAGACCATTCGCGCCTTGCTGCGGGCCGGCGACAATGACGGGGCGATCGTCCAGCTCTGCACCATCACGGTCAGCGATCCCGACGATCTCGTGGCAAAGGAATTGCTGTTCGACGCGTTCTTCCAGAAGCGCGAATGGGCGGCGGCGCTGACGCTCGCCGAGGAACTGAACCGACGCCAGCCCGGCATGGCGCGGATGCAGAAGGCGCGGATCGCGACGCTTTCCAACATGAAGCGCTTCGACGAGACGATCGCACAGGCGCAAGCCTACATCGCGGAGCACGGCGAAGACCTCACCATCCTCGACACCCTCAAGGTCGCGCATTTCTACACCGGCAGGACCGCCGACGCGATCCGTTACGGCCAGCGCGCCCTCGACCTGCGCGACGCCGAGGCCTGCCGAAAGCCGTTGCCGTTCACCCTGAAGGAGCCCGCCGGGCCGCCGGTGGGGCGCAAGGTCATTTCATTCTCGCTGTGGGGACCGACGCTCTTCTACACCTATGGCGCCATGATCAATCTGGTGCTCTGCCGGAAGTTCTATCCGGACTGGACCTGCCGCTTCTACGTCGACGCGACGGTGCCGCCGGCATGCATCGGCTTTTTGCGCGAGAACGCCGCCGAGATCAGGAACATGGCGGACGAATATCCGGGGGTGGGGCTGTTCCAGCGCTTCCTGGTCATGGACGACCCGACGGTCGGGTATTTTCTGGTGCGCGATTGCGATGCAAGGGTATCCGCCGCGGAAGCCGATGCCGTCCAGCAATGGATCGACAGCTTCTATCCGTTTCACGTGATGCGCGATCACGTCATGCACAACGAACTGATGATGGGCGGCACCTGGGACGGTCGCGCCGATTGCGGGATCGGTATCGCCGAACTGATGCGCCGCTATTTTGTCAACGGGCCGACGGCGAAATACGGCCACGACCAGCGCATGCTCGGCCTGTTGCTGTGGCCGCTGATCCGAGAGCGATGCCTGGTGCACGACCGGCATTACCGGCTGGCCGGGGTTCGGACGGTGCCGCTGGCCGAGCGCAAGGGGCATTTCGGTGCGGGGCACCAGGATCTCGCCGCGGTGCTGGGCGAAGTCGATCGGATGGGGATTCCGCGGGTGGTGTAGGAGGGCTAGAGGCTATTGCCGCCGCCGCCGGATGGCAGGATAAAGTCGCTGTCACGCAGGCTGGCCAATGCGACATTTTTCAACAGAATCGTATCCTGGTTGAGATGCTCGCCATTCACATTGAGATCGATCAGCACATCGCCATTGACGGCGGTCGCGTGGCTCGCGAGCCAGTGCGCGAAGTCATTGGGGCCGCTCGCAGCGAACGCTTCATGGCCGAGATTGATGTCGTCCTGCCCAGGCGCAAAAGCGATAATCGTGTCGTGTCCATTGCCGGCGGCTGCGAATACAAACTGATCATTGCCGCCGGTGGCATAGAGAATGTCGTTGCCTGCCGTGCTGGACAGGGTCGGATTGGTTCCGGTGACATTGAAGATGAAATTGAGGCTATCGGTGCCCTGGCCGTCATTGATCGTGAGGGTGACCATGTCCGTCGACGGCGGAGTAACGATGTCCGTCATATAGATCAGACCATCCTCCAGCATCTGGTTGATGGCGGCGAGGCTGCCGGTGGCAGACAGCGTGCCATCGCTGCCGTCGTTGAAACTGTCGAAATCATCGACTGAGCCAACCGGAGCAAGGGTGCCGTCGCCGGCCACCGCGGTGATGGTGAGATCATCGGTATAGCCGTCCAGGATCGAAAGGTGGCTGATCATCGCGCCGAAGGCGCTTCCGGCCGTTTGCAAATCATTGCTCAGGATGACCGGCCCGCCTTCGACCGTCACGCCCTGTTCGACATACAGCGTACCCAGGACGAGCTCGTCTTCCGTGTATTCGTACACGTCGAACGACACCCCTGCCGTCGCAGAATCGCCGGCATAGAATGCGCCCGATTGCGCCAGAGCCCATTGACCGCCGGGATGCCCGTAATACTCGCCGGCCAGCACCAAGGTGTCGCTGCCGTTGCCGAGAATTCGTCCCACATGGCCCGCATTGACCAGGTACAGGTCTTCGGGCTCGACGACGATGGCGTTGGCATGGGTCCTGTTGAGATCGATGATTTCGATGTTGGTCAGATTCTGACCTTCGGGCCCAGCGGCCAGATTGAAGGCGCCGGACAGTCTGACGGTGTCGACCCCGTCGCCGCCGTCGATATTCCATGCGGCGTTGTCGCTGATGGTAATGACGTCGTTGCCCTTGCCGGCGTCGATGTTATCGGCGTCGCCTCCGGCATCGAAATAATCAACGAGGTCACCGCCCCGCAGCACATCCAAACCGATACTGCCGTGGCTGTCATAGCCATACGCGGCTAACATGCCGTCGAACTCGGTGGAGTCGGGATTGTCCACCGCTTCGTCAAGCAATCCCGCCGGAAGATTGTATCGCACCGCGTCAAACAGGGGGGCGCCCGACGGACCGGAGACATGGAAGCCCTTGATCAGGCCGCCGCTGATGGAATATTCGCCATCGCCCAGATCGTCGAATATCAGCCCCTTGGCATCGATCTCAATGGTCCTGCCTTCGTTCACCACGGTGATGTGCGTTTCGTCAATCGACGTGATGTCGCCATAATGAAGGTCGTTCCACAGCGTGGTCGTGTCGTAACCATCTGCCGTACGCACCCTGAGGTCGACCAGCGAAGGCTCGAACGTCACCGTCACCGTCGCGGGAGAGGAGATCGCGCCATGGCTGTCGGTAATGGTGTAGGTAAACTCCTCCGACAGGGTCTGACCGGGCTGCAGGTCGTAGATCGGAAGCCCGGCAAGCGGGTCGCCGTCAGCGTCCCGGCCGATCGCGTAGATGAAGTCGCCGGCATTGACGTGGAAGTCGACAAATCCTCCGAACGTCACCGATAGATGTTCGGTGGCGTAGAACTGCATCGTCCCATACTGCCCCTGGATGGTGTAGGTGCCGTCGCCCGGTGTCGCCTCGTTCTCGCCGTACGCAGCACCGGAGATCGCGAACGCGTCCTCGTCGGGGTCGCTATCGTTGGTGATCAGCGTGCTGGCGATGGCGATGTAATCGGGACGGACAAGGACATTGTCGGCGCCCGCCACCGGGGCTTGATTTGATCCCGGGACGTTCACCGTCGCAGTGAATTCATCGATGTTGTGACCACCGTTGGCGGTGCCGCCGCCGTCGTCGAGCCTGAACGTGACCGTGCGGGTACCGGGGGCCACTGCATTCGGCTTGGCATTCTCGAACTGAATCGCCTGCGTCAGCCGCTCAACGGCATCATCGGTGGCGTTGCCGTTCAGCGCGACCGTCAGGCTGTTGATGTTGTCGGTAAGCGTGCCGATGTCGACAAAGTCGGCTCCATCGCCATAACCATCGGAATCGAAACTCACGATGTTACCGGAAGCATTGTAGTGGATGTATTCGCTCTCCGCGAGCGACAGCGTATCGCCCTGCTGGCTGCCCGCCGTCACCGTCGCTGTCAGCAATCCGCCGGCGTAGTTGTCGCTGTCGATATCGCTCGCCGAGACATTGGTCGCGATCGCGACCGGATTGCCCGTGTAGCTTATCCCGACGCTTTGGCCGGTGAAGTCAGGAGCGTCGTTGACTGGTACCGGGGCAAATATGAAATCGCTCTCGACCAGTTCAGCGACGCCGCGCAGGTCCAGCGTGCCGCGCTCGCC
>NZ_JAURXB010000164.1 GCF_030654605.1 Bradyrhizobium sp. | reverse complement strand
CGACGCGCCGGCTTCCACGAACACCGGAGGCACCCGCATGATGTCCCGGTTGCGATGCCGATAGGCGTAGCTGTCGAAGCGCTTCAGGGTCCGCTCGGCATCGGCGCGCTCCGGAGCCTCGACGGCCTCGATCCAGCCGCTCTGCGCCTGACCGTCGAGCACGGAAGTGAGGGCGAGACAGGCCCGCTCGGCTTCAGCGATGGTGCGGATGCTGTGGTCCCGCAGCTTCGGCAGCAGCGCCAGAAATACCCTCGCCGTCGTCAGGGAGTCACCGAGGGCGGAATGCCGGTCGGCGACCTCGACACCGAGCCAGGCGGCGAGCTTTTCCAGCGTATAACCGGCCAGTTCCGGTGCGGCGATCTGCGCCAGCAGCCGTGTATCGAGGGTACGCGGTCGCAGCCACGGCAGGCCGGCAAGATCGCATTCGCGCTTCAGCACCGCCAAGTCGAACCCGACGGTGTGCCCGATCACCATGGCCTGGCCGAGAAATCTGTGGAAATCCGGCCAGACATCGGCGAACGGCGGCGACTGCGCGACCATGGCATCGTCGATGCCGTGAATGCGCGTGGTCTCCGCCGGGATCTTTTCAGCGCCCGGCCGCAGCAATTGGCGAAACGCGCCATCGCCCGCCAGCTTTCCACCGGACAGGCGGACCCCGGCGAGCTCGATCACCCGCGCCTTGCGTGGATCGAGCCCGGTGGTTTCGGTATCGATGACAACGGCGTCGAGCGACAAAAGCGGGACGCCGCCACTGGTGCTGTCCATCGCCCCTCCTGACCCGCCGCTACATGATGATCATGCCGCGACATCCGCGAGCAGTGTCCGTTGCACCGCGGCCCGGTCCATGCGCGAGATCAATTCATCGTGGATGTTGCACAGGCTGACACGGAGGTAATTGCGGGTGGTCTGGAAATCCCGCCCGCGCAGCTTTTCGTGGATCGGCATCATGGCGAAATAGGCTTCCGCCAGCGGATCGGGAATATCCATCACGCGCCTGGGCGCATGCCCGCCAGCCAGATCGAGCCGATGCGCAAGGTCGTTGCGCGCTGCAAGCCAGGCGGCCTCGCCGATCGAGGGAGGTACCGGATAGCGGTCGAACACCGAAAGAACGACGAGGATGAGCTGGTCGAGAATCTGCCGGCGCTGCATGCCGTCGGCCTCGGAGGCCAGCACGCCATTGATCATTTCGCCGACCATCGAGAGGCCCAGCGGATAGGCCTGCCAGCGCGAATACTCGACGGATTGCGCGAACTCCTTCTCGGCAAACAGAACCTTGGCATAATGGCCCGCGCGCGCGCGGGAATATTCGTAGATTCCCTTCTGCACGATGAAGGCCGATTGCGCGTCGACGAAGTCCGCCAGCGCCTCCCGGTCGCAAATCGGCGGACGCGGGCGAAACAACTTCTCGAACAATTTCATCGCCGTCTTTCCCGCAAAATGGACCGGAGACAGTTCGCCAGCTTATCCGGCATCTGCCAAGTCCTATGTTTTCAACGTCCCTTCGCTTCGCAGTTGCAACATTCTCATATTCCCCGAAAGTATAATAAAGCCGGAAGCGTTCGTAGTGCTAGCGTTCAACTTCTCCATATCGGCGCAAGACCGGATGGGGGGCGGCAGGGGGGGCGCCGCGCTGAAGGGATTTGCATTCCCCTCGATCAGTCCATCCGGCGCATTGCGACCGGTGCTTGAAGGAGGATTTGCAGCCCATGCCTGAATCTACAGACCTGAAACAGAGAGAAGAAGCCCACTGGGCAAAGACCTCCCGGCTGATGTGGATGCATCTCGGGGTTTGGTTCTTCTTCGGCTACATCATCCACATGTTCGTGGTGCCGCTCAACAAGATCACGGTTCCGATTCTTGGCTTCCCGCTCGGCTTTTACATGGCCGCGCAGGGATCGCTCATCGTGTTCGTGGTCATGCTGTTCATGTTCGCAAAACAGCAGGACAAGATTGACCGCGAATACGGCTTTGCCGAGGAAGACTAGGGGGAACGGACATGGCTACAGAATCTTCATCAGGCAGTGGTGACTTTCTCAACAACCTTGGGCGGGTCTACAGCATCTACACCGGCGGCTTCCTCGCGTTCGTCATTCTGATCGCAGTACTCGAGCAGATGGGGGTTCCGAACAAGATCCTCGGCTATCTGTTCGTGTTCTTCACGCTTGCGGTCTATGCCATCATCGGCGTTCTGTCGCGAACGGCGCAGGTCTCCGAATATTACGTTGCCGGCCGCAGCGTGCCGGCGTTCTATAACGGCATGGCGACCGGCGCCGACTGGATGTCGGCGGCGTCCTTCGTCGGCATGGCCGGCACCTTGTTCCTGCTCGGTTACGATGGCATCGCATGGGTGCTCGGATGGACCGGCGGCTTCGTGCTGGTGTCGATCCTGATCGGGCCGTACCTGCGCAAGTTCGGCGCCTATACGGTGCCAGACTTCCTGGCTTTCCGGTACGGCGGCAATTTCGCCCGTGGGCTCGGCGTGGTCGTGCTGGTTGCCTGTTCCTTCACCTATGTGACGGCGCAAATCTACGGCACCGGACTTATCGCCTCGCGCTTCCTCGGCATGCCGTTCGAACTGGCGGTATTCGCCGGACTTGTCGGCATCCTGGTCTGCTCGATGCTGGGCGGCATGCGGGCAGTGACCTGGACCCAGGTGGCCCAGTACATCGTGCTGATCATTGCCTATCTGACCCCCATCGTGATCCTGTCCACCAAGAAGTACGGATTTCCGATTCCGGAACTCACCTACGGACTGGCCATCTCGGACATTATCGCCCGGGAGCAGCAGATGCTGGCGTCCGGTCTTGCGACCGTCGCCAACCTCAAACCGCATATCTCGCCGTTCATCAACTACAGCCCGTTGAACTTCTTCGCGATCATCCTTTGCATGATGGTCGGCACGGCTTCGCTGCCGCACATCCTGATGCGCTACTTCACCACCCCGTCGGTGCGTGAGGCACGCCAGTCGGTGGCATGGTCGCTGCTGTTCATCTTCCTGCTTTACTTCTCGGCGCCGGCCTACGCGGCGTTCTCCAAGCTGGAAGTCTACACCAACATCATCGGCGCAGATGTCAGCGCGCTCAAACCGTGGATCTTCAATTGGGGCGAACTCGGCCTGATCCAGATCTGCGGCAAGAACGCCGGCAGCATCGATGCGATCGTCGCGGCCTGCAAGGCCATAGCCGGTCATACCGGCGTGGTCAGGCTGCAGGACTTCGTGATCAACACGGACGTGATCGTGCTCTCCACCCCGGAGATCGCGGGACTTCCCTATGTGATCTCGGGTCTGGTCGCCGCCGGCGGTCTCGCCGCCGCGCTTTCCACCGCTGACGGGCTGCTGCTCGCCATCGCCAACGCGTTGTCGCACGACGTCTACTACAAGATGATCGATCCCAGCGCGCCGACCGTGCGCCGGCTGTTGGTCGCCCGCGTCCTGCTGCTGATCGTCGCCATTGTTGCGGCAGCGACGGCCGCCACCAAACCCGGGGATATCCTGGCCATGGTCGGCTGGGCGTTCTCGCTGGCGATGGCCGGTAACTTCCCGGCACTCGTGATGGGCGTCTGGTGGAAACGCACGACAGCGACCGGCGCGATCTGCGGCATCATTGCCGGCTTCGGACTGTGCCTGTTCTACCTCGTCACGACCCGCTACTTCCCGGGCGCCGGCGTGAAGTATTACGGCATGACATCGCTGCTCAACCCGGTGACGGGGGCGCCGCTGGTCGACATCGCGAAAGCCATGGCGTTGCCCAACGCCATGGAGGCCTTCCCGACACTTGCGCACCCCTTGGCCAACAAGGTCGGCTGGTTCGGCCTGACCAACATCGCCTGCGGGATGCTGGGAGCGCCGCTCGGCTTCGCGGTCATCTACGTGGTCAGCCTGCTCGGCAAGGAACCGTCGAAGGAAATGCAGGCCTATGTCGACGATATCCGCAAGCCGCGCGGCAGGACGGTGCTCGAAGAGAAGACCACCTGAGAGCACTGCAACACATCTCGATGAACGGGGCCCTTCGGGGCCCCGTTTTGTTTTCGATGACCTCACGTCCGCTCTTGCCGGGGAAGTCGGCGCTTGTCATGGTTGGGAACGATCGTGGTGTCGTCACGCATCCCGGTTGTTCGATTGTCGAGGCACCACGGGAGCATCGGACGTTGGATACTGCAGCCTCAATCGCCACCTACTGGTATTACCACCTGCCGAACTTCGTTCTGGCGGCGTTGATGTACACCATGCTCGGCCGCTTCCTGCTCGGCCTGATGGTCGACGCGGATTCGCCGAACTATATCTGGCGGTTCTTTTGCCGGTTCACCGATCCCGTGATCGGCATCATCGCCATCGTGACCCCGAAGGTCACGGCTCCCGCCGTGCTCTGGCTGTTCGGCTTCGTCTGGATGTTCTGGCTGCGCGTCGTGCTCCACTACACATTGCTGGTGCTGAACCTCGCCCCCAAGCTCGGCGGAGCGGCGTCATGAACCGCAACTTCTATTTCATCGGCATAGCTTTCTTCGGCATGATCAACGGTATCTTCAACCAGCTCTGGCTGATCTTCGCGCTGCTCTACGTGCAGACGCTCGCCGCTCCCCTGCTGTTTGGCAACCTGTCGCTGACGTTGATGTTCGCGTCGCTGATGGTCTCGACCGCCACGGTCATTCTCGGCGGGATTCCGGCCGCGATCTACGAGCGGGTCACCGGCGCCCCGGAGTCAAACAACGTGTCGCTCTGGATCTGGCTTGCCACGACCGCGATTCTGGCGTTGCCCGCCGCCGGCAATTTTCTCAAGATCGGCCTCTAGCCGGCAGCCCTGAGGTTGAGGGCGCGAGACCTTGCCGCTACGCTGGCCTCAGGTCCTGCGACGACGGGGGACGGATCGTGGATGAGATGCGCCGGATTGCCTATACAACGGTGCTGCGCGCATGCGCCTTCGCGTCGCTGGCCATTTTCTGCGTCCTGATCGCCATGTCCTTCGTGCCGCGTTCCGCCTTTCAGGCGGGAGGTTTTCTGAGCTTGCTCATGACCCTCGTTCTCGTCCTCAAGGCCCGTGAAGCCCGCACCAAGGATCACCGCCGGACCGAGATGTGGCTCTATCTTCCCAAGGAAAGCCGCCCGCCGCAGGCCGTGGCGCAGAGGATGGTCTCGACGGTCATGCGCGAAACCTATTTGCTGTTCGCACGCTGGAGCGCGATCATCTCCATCGTGATGTGGGCGATTGCGCTGTTCTTCTCGGTCATTGGACTTTAGTTCGAGACCGCACGGATCGACGGCAGGTTCCCCGCGCGCGGCAAGTCTCCGCCTTTTGGCCTGGCTGATTCGCAGATGTGAACGCGAGCAGCGAGGTTTTCGAAGACCCCGGCCTGGACCGCGAAAGGCCATTTGCCCTGTAAAATCACGATCTCCGACCGATCGTGCCGATTGAATCGCCCCGGCGCAGCGGCATCCCGATCGCAGGCGCTGCAAATCGCGGCCAGCCGAAAGTACTATTGGGACATGCTTCCCGAGCCTGTAGTGACGCGCCTGATTGATTGCGCACTTATCCGACGCAACACACATGTTCGTGAATCAAAAAGAGACGGGAGCGATTCGACAATGTCCACAATAGCTGCAACTGAAAAAGTCAGAACCGGAGGCATGACGAAGGACGAACGTTTCGTCATTCTCGCCTCCTCGCTCGGCACCGTGTTCGAATGGTATGATTTCTACCTGTTCGGTTCGCTCGCCAGCGTCATCGGCGCGCAGTTCTTCGGCGTCATCGATCCCGCCACCAAGCTGCCGATGTTCAACCAGGCGACCCGCGACATCTTCGCGCTGCTCGCCTTCGCCGCGGGCTTCATCGTCCGTCCGTTCGGCGCCATCGTGTTCGGCCGCGTCGGCGACATCGTCGGCCGCAAATACACCTTCCTCGTCACCATTCTGATCATGGGCCTGTCGACCTTCGTCGTCGGCCTGCTGCCGAACGCGGCAACGATCGGCATCGCGGCGCCGATCATCCTGATCGGCCTGCGTTTGCTGCAGGGCCTGGCGCTCGGCGGTGAGTATGGCGGAGCCGCCACCTACGTGGCCGAGCATTCGCCACACGGCAAACGCGGCTACTACACGTCGTTCATCCAGACCACGGCAACCCTCGGCCTGTTCATGTCGCTGCTGGTGATCCTGTTCACTCGTTCCGCACTCGGCGAGACTGAATTCGCTGCATGGGGCTGGCGCATTCCGTTCCTGGTGTCGGTGTTCCTGCTCGGCATCTCGGTCTGGATCCGGCTCCGCTTGAATGAATCGCCGGTGTTCCAGAAGATGAAGGACGAGGGCAAGAGTTCGAAAGCTCCGCTGACCGAAGCCTTCGCCAACTGGAGCAACGCCAAGATCGTCATCCTGGCTCTGGTCGGCGGCGTGATGGGTCAGGGCGTGGTCTGGTACACCGGCCAGTTCTACGCACTGTTCTTCATGCAATCGATCCTCAAGGTCGACGGCTACACCGCCAATCTGCTGATTGCGTGGTCACTGTTGTTCGGCACCGGCTTCTTCATCGTGTTCGGTGCGCTGTCCGACAAGATCGGCCGCAAGCCGATCATCCTGGCAGGCTGTCTGATCGCGGCGCTGACCTTCTTCCCGATCTTCAAATCGATCACGTCCAACGCCAATCCGGCGCTGGAAAAGGCCATCGAGACGGTGAAGGTGGAGGTTGTTTCCGATCGTGCCATCTGTGGCGACTTGTTCAATCCGGTCGGCACCCGCGTCTTCACGGCGCCTTGCGACACCGCCCGTGCCTATCTGGCGCAGCAGTCGGTCAAGTACACCACCAGCTACGGTGCCGCGGGCTCGGGCGTGAAGGTCGTCGTCAACGGCAAGGACGTGCCGTATACGGCAGCGGCGGCGTCAAACCCGCAGGTGCTGGCGGCGGTGCAGGCCGCAGGCTATCCCAAGGCCGGCGACGCCCAGATCGTGAAGATGGCGCATCCGTTCGATATCTTCCGGCCGCAGGTCGCGGCGGTGGTCGGACTGCTGTTCATCCTGGTGATCTTCGTCACCATGGTGTACGGGCCGATCGCGGCGATGCTGGTCGAACTGTTCCCGACCAGGATCCGCTATACCTCGATGTCGCTGCCCTATCACATCGGCAACGGCTGGTTCGGCGGATTGTTGCCCGCGACATCGTTCGCGATCGTGGCCTCAACCGGCGACATCTATGCCGGTCTCTGGTATCCGATCATCTTCGCATCGATCACCGCGGTCGTCGGCTTCTTCTTCATGCCGGAAACCAAGGACGTCGATATCACCAAGTAGCCTGAACTGATCCGGCGGCCATCGCCGCCGGATCATCGTCACAAGCCGGCCGCGGATCGCTCCGCGGCCGGTTTTTTTGTTCTTCCCCCCTCCTCCCACGCGCGCTTGCGCGTGGCGGGGAGGGGTCGGGGGTGGGGGGCGCTTCAGCAAACTCGCTGCGAGTCGTGTTTGCAAACTCATTGGCAGCGGTCCAGGCCGATAGACCCCCCACCCCCGACCCCTCGCCCGACCCCTCCCCACCGCTTCGCGGGAGGAGGGG
>NZ_JAURXB010000163.1 GCF_030654605.1 Bradyrhizobium sp. | reverse complement strand
CGGTTTCCTCGCAGGCGCGGAACTGGAGGTCCTTGCTCATGCAGATGCGCACTTCGCTGAGCCGCTTCCGGGCGCAGACCACCGCGATCGCCGACGCACTCAGGCCGGGATTGACCTTGATGAAAGCCTCTTCGATCTCGGCCGGTGCGAGGGTCTTCTCGGCGGATAATTCGAGATATTCCGGCGGAATCTTCACGGCGGCCCGGGCCTTGCGGGTGGTCTCGAAATAGGCCCGGGCGCTGAGCCCGGAGCAGGTGCCGTGCTTGTCCCACTCGGAAAAGATCAGCCCGGGCGCCGGCATCAGATCCAGCATCGACGTCATGATGTTGCGATCGAGCCGCGGTGACGGCCGCTGGCAGTAATTGGGAAAGCCGCGCTCATATTGCGGCCACAAGCCGTGGACCACGAAGGCATAGGGCCGGCCGCACTGGATCTGCTGCGAACGCCCGGTATTTCCGCGCTCCGCCGCCTCCTCGCAGTAGGACGGCGACCATGACAGCGACAACACGTAAAAATCGAACTCGCCGGGCGCATTCTGCCGGCGATCCTGCGCCGATGCGGTCCCGGCCAGCCCCGTCAGGGCGGCTGCGGCCAGCAGACCTACGGCGATGACGACCCGCGAAATCCAGACCCGGGAAAGACGCGACATGACAAAAGCCCCCATACTCGGACCATTTGGGATTGTAGCAGAAAAATGGAACATTTCAAGAACAGAATATGAAGGAGCGCCGAACCTCCGTGCGCAAAATTGCGAAAACAACCCCATGCACAGTAAGGATGACCAGCTGCCGCGCTTCTGTCGCCGCGCCCTAAACCGGCTGATATTTTTTCTCTTTTACGACTCCGGCGAAATCGCGTGTGGCGACCGGAAACTCAGGGCTTGGCAGCCTTGCAGCTGGGATTATACGCCCAGTTGCGGTCGAGCCCGGTTACGCACCATTCGACGCCCTGGCCGAAGCCGGCAAAGCCGCCGTCCTCGATGATCGAGTAGTGCACCTGGCGCATCTTGCCGTCGCTCAGCATCACGTCGGCACTGCAATAGCGGCGCGGAATGTTGTCGGACTGCCAGGGCCGGAACGCGGTTTCGTGGATACGGCCATAGGCGGTGATCTTGAGCGAGGAATTCCAGAAGGTGCTTTCCTTCTCCCAGAACTGGTTGGTGATGGTGCCCAGTGCGGCTTCGCATTCCTTGACCCGGCCGTCATATTTCGGACCGAACAGCCCGAAATTCAGCTCCAGCGGATTTGCCGCTTGCGCCGACTGGCCCGGGGCGAGCAGACCCAGCATGACGCCGAGTGCGGCGCCAACAACGGATCGTTTCAGAGATGTGAAGAAGTCGCGCATGGTGAAATCCGCCGGTGTTCCAACGCCGGGGACGGTGCCGCGAAGCCCGCACGAGGTCAAGTGCAAGGCGGCCACACCTGCCGATAACCCGGCGCTCGGCCGTCCGCCGTTCTTTTCATGGCGGCCGATGCGCCTTAAGGTGCTTGCA
>NZ_JAURXB010000047.1 GCF_030654605.1 Bradyrhizobium sp. | reverse complement strand
GCACCGGGCCGTTATAGACCACGCGCGCAATCAGTTTATCGGTGCCGTTTTTCTGCACCATCACCTTGATCGGCTCGGAACTGGTGAGCTTGACCGAGCGGCTCTCGCCGCCGAACACCTTGGCGTAGCCGACCGGCTGCTGGGCTGCGAACAGGGTGCGGGCTTCGAAATTGCGAAATCCCCATTCCAGCATCTTCTTGGCTTCGGTGGCGCGATCGTCGGGATCATCGAGGCCATTGACGACCACGATCAGGCGCAGGCCGTTCTGTACGGCCGAGCCGACCAGGCCATAGCCGCCATCCTTGGTATGGCCGGTCTTCAGCCCGTCGGCGCCCTCGAGCGAGTTCAGCAGCGGATTGCGGTTCTGCTGCCGGATCTTGTTCCAGGTGAATTCGCGCTCGCCGAACAGTTTGTAGAAATCGGGATAGGTCAGGATGATGTGTCGGGCGAGTTTGGAGAGTTCGCGCACCGTCATCTTGTTGGCGGGATCGGGCAGCCCGTTCGAATTGCCGAAGGTCGATTTCGTCAGGCCAATCTCGCGCGCGCGCTTGGTCATGTTCTCGGTGGCGAAGGTGCGCTCATTGCCAGCCATCGCCTCGGCCAGGATCATGCAGGCGTCGTTGCCGCTCTGGATGATGGCGCCGCGCAGCAGGTCATCGACCGGGATCTTGCTGTGAATGGCCGCGAACATCGTCGAGCCGCCCGACGGCGCGCCGCCCTTGCGCCAGGCATTCTCGCTGACGCGGTATTCATCGGTGAGCTTGACCTCGCCCTTCTTGATGGCGTTGAAGACCACCTCGGCTGTCATCAGCTTCATCATGCTGGAGGGCGCGCGCAACTCGTCGGCGTTCTTCTCGAACAGCACGCTGCCGCTACTGGCCTCGATCAGGATCGCGGTCGGCGCATCGCCGTCGAAGCCGCCCTCCACCTCCTTCTTGGCGCCCTGCACGCTGTTGTTGGCGGCGTAGACCAAGCCGCCCCACCCGACCGCCATGGCGACCAGCGCCGCCAGCAGGCTGCGCCACCGGCGTCCTGTCGCGGACCCGGATTTGCGGAAGGATGATGTTTCGACTGCCATTGGGGATGCCTTGAAGCCGGCCTTCTATCAGTTGGAAGTACCGCAAACAACACGGGTTTTGCCCGATGCCGCGGAGCCGGTCCGATTGCGGAACCGGTCAAACGACCTTATCGTGCGCCGCGGCCCAGTCCTCAACAAAATCCCCGAAACAAGGCGGAAAAGCGATGCCCTCCACACGCACTGTTTCCACCAATGGCATCGAGATTTTTCTCCGCGAGCAAGGCGAAGGTCCGCTCGTCGTGCTGTGCCACGGCTGGCCGGAATTGTCCTATTCCTGGCGGCACCAGATCCCGGCAATCGCGGCCGCGGGTTTTCGGGTGGCGGCCCCCGACATGCGCGGTTTCGGCAAGACCAGCGCGCCCGCCGATGTCGGCGCCTACAGCATTTTCGACCATGTCGGCGACATGGTCGCGCTGGTGGAGGCGCTCGGCGAGAAGCAGGCGGTTATCATCGGCCACGACTGGGGCGCGCCGGTCGCCTGGCACGCGGCGCTGTTCCGGCCCGATATCTTCACCGCCGTGGCGGGCCTCAGTGTGCCGCCGCCGTTCCGGGGCCGCGGCCGGCCGCTCGATACCTTGCGCGACAGCGGCATCACCAATTTCTACTGGCAGTACTTCCAGACCCCCGGCGTCGCCGAGGCCGAATTCGAGCGCGATGTCGCCCTGTCGATGCGAACCCTGCTGGGTCGCGGATTTTCCGACCCCGCGGCGTCGCTGTTCGTCGAGGACGGCAAGGGATTTTTGGGCAACCCGCGCGCCGACCTGCCGTTGCCGGATTGGTTGAGCGAGGCCGACCTTGCGCATTTCACCGAAGCGTACCGGCAATCCGGCTTCCGGGGTGGGTTGAACTGGTACCGCAACATCGACCGCAACTGGGAACTGACCGCGCCATGGCAGGGCGCGCAAATCCATCAACCCTCGCTGTTCATCGCGGGATCGAAGGATTCGGTCATCACCGGCCTGATCGGCGCCAAACGGGTCGGCGATATGGAGCGGGTGCTGCCGGGATTGCGCCAGAAGCTGATCATCGACGGGGCCGGCCACTGGATCCAGCAGGAACGCGCCGACGAGGTCAACACGGCGCTGGTCGCCTTCCTCAAGGCGACTGCGGCCTGACCGGCAGGCTCAATAAAGCCCGCGTCCGCTCAGCAATTCACGGGGGCCGCGCGGATCGACCGGCGCATAGGCGCTCACCGGCCGGAGCGCATAGCGCGCGTCATTTTCATAGGACACGGCGCGGGTATTTTCGATGGCCCGGCCCGCCGGACGGGGTCGGCTTGAAGCGGACATCTCGGATGTGGCGTTGATGGAAGCGAGGTCCTGGGAGGTGTTGCCGAGGCTATAGGGCCTGCCCTCCGGCATCGGAACATCGCCGCGGATCGCGCGGGCCGAGACCTCGGGAACGAACGGGCGGGCCGAGGCGACCCGGACCAGCGAGGGCGATGGCGCCGGAACGCCGGTGCGCAAGGTCGCGACCAGCTGGCGGTCGTCGGACCCCTCGAGCGGTGCCCGGCCGACATATTCGACTCGCACGCGAGCTACGCCTTTGCCTTTGAATTCAAGTAGTTCGGAGGCTCTGTTCGAGACATCTATCAGCCGGTTGCCGTGGTATGGCCCCCGGTCGTTGACGCGCACGATCAGCGACTTGCCGTTGGAGAGATTAGTCACCCGCGCGTAGCTGGGGATCGGCAACGTCGGATGGGCGGCGGTCAGCGATGTCATGTCGAAGACTTCGCCATTGGCGGTCAGCCGGCCGTGGAAATCGTCGCCGTACCAGGACGCCATGCCCTCGGCGCGGTAATTGGGATCATCTTCCGGCACATAGACCCGCCCGGCGACGGTATAGGGCTTGCCGACACGGTAGGTGCCGCCGCCCTTCGGCACGGGTTCGCCCATCGCGACCACCCGGGGACTGGAGGAAACGCCATATTTGGGATCGACCCGGCTGGCGAACTTGCCCGACGAGGCGCAGTTGGCGAGAACGAGACATGCGGCCACCGCGAGCGCGCTTCGCGCCACTCCGGCCTGATCTGACTGTCGAATCCCCATCCGCCCCAATTACCATTTCGCCGGCCACGCGCCTACTTGGCGGCGTACGCCGGTCCTGCGTCCTGATGCAGCCCACCTCCGCACCAGGTCGTGAAGATACCGCATCCGGATCGCGGCGGAAATGGGGAGAGGGTCAGCGTGGTGAATCAATGGTTGCGGCGTCGCACCATCACGGTCGACCGTCGCGCCGAGGCGAATTGCTAACGGGGCAACGGCGGAAGCGGCGCTCCGGCTGTCGAGATAGAGCCGGTCGACTGCACGACGGCCGGCCCCGGTTCCCCTCCCCGGCGAAACTGTTGTGCCAAAGCATCACTCCGGCCGGATCTTCGATTCCACCCCGGAATCCTTTTGACTGTGCGCGGTCTCGTGGCGTTGTGTTCGTGCCGGGGCGCGAAGGATCTTGCGATGATTGAGACAGTTACAGCGTTTTTGGGTCTGTTTAGCGCCGGTATTTTCCTTGCCCATGCATTTGAGGGTTTTCGCTCGAGGGCTTGACCTTGCGCGATGACCACCTCGTTCAAACAAGCTGATTCCGAAAGTTTTAATGAATTCGGACCAGCTTTGAGAGTGGCAGGTGCAACATGCGTACTCATGACTTGGTGTCCGACAGCTTCCTCGCATTGACCGCAGCCGGTTTCGTGCTGCTGTGCTCGAGCTTGCTGGCCTTCGCGTTCGCATAAGGCGGGCGCCAGATATTTCGCAGGGGCCGCGCGACCGGGGCCCAGCGCGCGGCGACGCCCGCGCAAATCGACGCCACGCGCCTGCCCGTGACCGGCAATTGATACTTTCCCCCAGCCCCTCCCCCTGCTAAGTCGCTGAACTGCAAAGACGGAAGGGTGGCCGAGCGGTTTAAGGCACCGGTCTTGAAAACCGGCGTGCCTGCAAGGGTACCGTGGGTTCGAATCCCACCCCTTCCGCCAGCGTTCATTATAAGTAATTGATTATATTGTAGTTATTTTTACATCCTTCATTTCAAGCCCACCTTCAATCACCCCTCATTTTCTGACGCTGACCAAAGCCCAAGAAGCCCGTGACTCACGTCAGCAGGAAGTTGGAGTTGCTCAACGGCCCCGTGAAGTTTGACAGACTGATTTCCATGTCGTTCGCATCCATCGCGCCGTTGCCGTCGACGTCGATCTGCAAAAGGCCATTGCCGGGCGAGTCGAGCTGCAGGTGAGCCGATGCCTGGCCGTTGCCCGCGAAGCTGCCAGTATCGACATACTCGATATGCCCATCGCCGCCGAAAGTGATCCCCGAGAAGGTGAACGTATCGCTGCCGGCATCGAACCCGGTGATGGCGTCCCTCACCCCGCTGATCGTCGAGTCCGCCACGCTGGCGAAACGGAAATTATCCTGTCCCAAGCTGGCCGTGATCGCATCGGAGCCTGCGCCCGCGGTGACGGTCGTGCTGCCCGAAATGTTGCCGATCGTGAAGTTGTCGTAGGCTGCGCTGCCATTGATGGCTTCGGCATCGACCACGGTGAATCCGGACGCTCCTACGGTCAGATTCAACGTATCGGTCCCGCCACCGAGATCGATCGTATTGGCGCCGTTGCCCAGCAGGGTCAGCGTATCGTCCGATGAGGTGCCGTTGACTTCACTGATGTTGAACAGGTTGTCGAACGAGTTGCTTCCAGCCGCCAGATTGATCGTATTGGTACCTAACTGAAGATTGACGGTGACGCTGCTGACATTGCTTAGCAGGGTCAGTGTATCGTCGGTCGCGGGCTCGCCGCCCAAGCCCAAATAGTCGCTGCGGTTGATATTCTCAACATTGACGACGCTGACCGAGCTTGCCCCGCCGGCGACACTAAGGGTGTCGTTGCCATCGCCGAGATCGACCACCAATCCGCTGACAGTACCGACGAGATTGACGAAATCATCACCAGCGCTGCCGACGATATTTTCGACGCCAATGAAATTCAAGGAGGTGTAGCCTGCAGTGGCGATTTGCAACGTGTCCGTACCGTCTCCCATGTTGAAGGTAGAGCCGGTTATGTTGCCGATCGTCAGATCGTCGTTCGATGCAGAGCCGTTGATTGTCTGGACGTTGTGGGCATTTGTCAGGGAATTGATTCCTGCGGCCAGGTTGAGCGTGTTGTTGCCGTTGTTGAGGTTGACGGTTACTCCACTGACGTTGTTGAGCAGGAACAGAGTGTCGTCCGAACTGCCGACGAAATCGTTGGTTTGGATGAACTCGACGTTGGCCACGCTGAAGCTGTTGGCGCCGTTGGCCAACTGCAGGAAGTCGTTGTTGCCACTTCCGAGATCGACGGCCAAGCCATTGGCATTGTCGGTCAGTGTGACGAACTCATCGCCCGCCGTTCCATTCAGATTTTCGACACCGCTAAGCGCGAGGGTGTAGCCCACCCCCGCGATGCCGAGATTGACGGTATCGGCGCTGCCTGCTCCGAGGTTGATCGGGCGCCCGAAGAAGTTCTGGCCGATGGTCACGAAGTCATCGGTGTTGCCGGTCAGCGACGACAGCCCTGCCGTACCGCCGAGGTTGAGGCCGCTGATATCGACCGGAGTACCGGCGGTTCCGCTCGCGACCAGGTAGTAGGCCGGGGCGGTGGCACCGGTGCCGAACTGCAGCACCTCGATGTTGCTGATTGTGTCGGTGCCCTCGCCGTTGCCGCTGACCGAACCGGCTGTCACCGTGGTGTACTGGCCGATCGTGCCGGCATAGACCGCCATGTCGCCACCGGCGCCGCCATCGATAATATCGTTGCCACCGCCACCGGTAATGGCATCGCTGCCACCGGCGCCATTGAGGGTGTCGTTGCCGTTGCCGCCGCCGAGCGTCTCGTTGCCGGCGCCGCCGGTAATTGTGTCGTCGAAGTTCGTGCCCTGGACGTTGTTGACGCCACCCGTAATCGTGTCGGACCCGACCGAAGCATCGCCTACCGCTGTTCCGGCAGCGAGATCGACGGTAACGCCGCTTACGGTGGCGTTACCGTAGAGGATCTGGGTATTGCCGTTGCCGGTGATCAGGTCGTTGCCGGCAAGGCCCTGGAACGAGTTGAAGGTGCCGTTGTTGCCGACGTTGTTGGTCGAGGCATTCTGGAATCCGGCAGCGCCGAAGTTGGTCGCGTCATAGGTATCGGCAAAATTGCTGCCGAATACCTGTTCGATCGAGCGCAGCGTGTCGGTCCCGATCGAGGCATCGCCGACCACCGTGCCCGACGCCATGTTGACGACGACACCCGACGTCGTCAGCGGATTGTTGTTATTGTAGGTCACCTGATCGAAGCCGCCGCGGCCGTCGATGAAGTCATTGCCCCTCCAGCCGTCGAAGACTTCCGTGAACCCAACGTTGTTGCTGCCGAGCAGCGTATCGTTGAAGCTCGAACCTCGGACCTGGACGACGCCGCTGAAGTTGTCGTGGCCCACCGAAACATCGCCGTCCGCGGTGCCCGCGGCGAGATCGATCGTCACGGCGCCGGACGCGTTCCAGAACAGAATCCGGGTGTTGTTGTTGCCGGTGATGGTGTCGTTGCCGCCCATCCCCTCGAATTCGTTGAAGGTGCCGTTGTTGCCGACATTGAAGTTCGCCGCGTTGGTGAATCCGGCCGCGCCGAAATTGGTTGCGGTGTAGGTGTCGGCGAAGTTGGTGCCGCGCACCGTTTCGATCGAGCGCAGCGTGTCGCTGCCGGTGGATGCGTCGCCGGTCACGATCCCCGTCGTCATGTTGACCGCGATCCCGGACGTCACGGTGTTGTTGAAGGTCGGTGCGTAGGTCATCAGGTCGAAACCGGAGCCGCCGGTGGCGGCGTCGTTGCCGGCGCCTCCGACGAACACATCGTTGCCCGCGCCTCCGTTCAAAACGTCGGCATATTCGGAGCCGCGAACCCAGTTGACGCCGATCAGCGTGTCGTTGCCGACGCTGGCGGCGTCACCACCCGCAGTACTGGTCGCGCTGCCGTTGGTAGCGCCGCTGGACAGATTGACGGTCACCCCGGCGGTGGCGTGAAAGTAGGACGCGGTGGTCCGCCCGCTACCGGTAATGACGTCGTCGCCGCCCATACCCTCGAAGGTGTTGTTGACCGGCCCCATCAAGCTCGGGCTGCCAGCGTTCGTGCTGGTGGCACCGTAGCCCGTGGCGACGTAACTATCGGCGAAATTTGAGCCCTCGACGGCCTCGATCGAACTAAGCGTGTCGGTGCCGACCGATGCGTCGCCAATGACCGTGCCCGCCGCCATGTTGACGGTGATGCCGCCGGTTGCGTCCGAATAGACCGTGATATCCTGGCCCGCAGTACCATTCAGAGTGTCATTGCCGGCAAGACCCGTGAAGATGTCGTTACCGTCGGTGCCGTTCAGGGTGTTGTCGTTCGCATCCCCGAGGAACGTCCCCCCTGCGGTAATGCCGGTCACGGTGAGCGTCAGAGTTCTGTCGAAGGTCAGGCCGTTCGCGTCGGTCGCGCGGACCGTGACCTGTTGGGTCGCAGACGTCACGGAACTCAGCGAATTGGCAACGACGAGGTTCCCGCCGCTGATCGCGAATAGACCGCCGGCATCGTCCGTCAGCGCAAACGTGGCAGTGTCGCTCGCATCGGGATCGATGGTCGACAGTGCGCCTACGACCGCACCAAGGGCGCTGGCGCCCGCTATCGATGCATTCGACAACAGGATATCGGTGGGCGCCTCGTTGACGTTGGTAACGCTGACGGTCACAGCCTTGCTGTCCAGCAGAGTCCCGCCGTCGGTGGCAACCACATTGATGCTGTACGAGTTCCCGGCCTCATAGTCGGCTGAATTGTTCAGCGTGACCTGGCCGCTGGCGTCAATACTGAAGGCGGCGGCGTCGGTGCCGGACAGGCTCCAGGTGATGGCGCTATTGGGCGCCGTGGTGTCCGGATCGGTGGCGGTGGCTTGATAGACCACCGTACTGGTCGCCGCATTCTCGGCGACGCTGGCGGTGCCGCCCGAACTCACTGTCGGGGCCTCGTTGACGTCGGTGACGCCGATGGTCACAGCCTGGCTGTTGGACAGACTCCCCCCGTCGGTCGCGACGACGTTGATGCTGTAGGAACTCCTGGCTTCATAGTCAGCTAAGCCGTTCAGCGTGACCTGGCCGCTGGCGTCGATGCTGAACGCGGCTGCATCGGTACCGGTAAGACTCCACGAGATCGTATTGTTGGGCGCCGTGCCGTCCGGATCGCTTGCAGTGGCCTGATAGACCGCGGCGCCGGCCGCGGCATTTTCGGCAACGCTGCCGATTCCGCCCGAAGTAACGGTCGGTGCGTCGTTCGCATCGCTGACATTGACGGTTACCGCCAGACTGCTGGACAGATTCCCGCCGTCGGTTGCCACGACGTTGATGCTGTAGGAGCTCTTGGCTTCGTAGTCTGCAGAGCTGTTCAGCCTGACATTTCCGCCGCCGTCGATACTGAAGGCCAGGGCGTCGGTACCGGTGAGGCTCCAGGTGATCGCGTTGTTCGGCGCGGTCGCATCCGGATCGGCGGCGGTCGCCTGGTAGACCACGGTGCTGGCCGCAGCATTCTCGGCCACGCTACCCGTTGCGCCCGATGTCACCGTGGGAGCGTCGTTGGCGTCGGTAATGCCGATGTTGAACACCTCATCATACGTCAGGCCACCGGAATCGGTGACACGCACCGTTACCTGCTGCGAAGCGCCGCTCTCGTAATCGAGAACTCCGGCGACGACGAGGTTATTGCCACTGATGCCGAACGCGCCGGTGGGGTTGACGATGCTGTAGGTCGCGGTATCGCCGGCATCCGGATCGAAATTCGACAATGAGCCGACGATGGTTCCGGCCAAGCTGTCCTCGGCGACAGTCGATCCGACAAGGGAAATGTCGGTTGGCGCGTGATTGACGCCAGTGGTTATGAAGTTGGCGTCGGTCAGGGTGCCGCTCAGGCCATTGAGGGCAATCTCGATGTCGCCGGCGCCGATCTGCCCGTCGCCATCGACGTCGATCTGCAGCACGTTCCCGGCCAACCTGGCTTCGGATTGAGGGACCCCGGGCGTTCCGTTGAAAATGCCGTTGCTGACGAAATGGATCCCGCCAGCGAGACCGGCGACGTGATCGAGTACGATGGTATCGTTGGCGGCGTCAAAGTTGGTGACGGTGTCACCGCCTCCGCCGGCCGCGGACTCCGCGGAGCTCGTGTATCGGACGTTGTCCTGTCCGGCGCTCGCGGTAATGGAATCCGCGCCCAGCCCGCCGGTAACCGTGGTCGATCCTGTCGTGTTGGCGATGACGATACCGTCAGCGTCATTGCCGCCGAACACGTTCTCGACGTTGTTGACTGTGACGTTGTTGAAGCCACCTGCCAGCGTCAGCGTATCGGTCCCGTCCCCGAGGTCGATGGTCGAATTAAGACTTTGGCCCAGCGACGTCAGGGAATCGTCGGAAAGCGTTCCGTTGACGGACTGTATACTATTGAGGGTCAGCGAGTTGGCGCCCCCAGCCAGATTGACGGCATTGGCCCCGTCACCGAGATTGATAACGACGCCGTTGACATTGTTAAGCAGGGTCAGCGAATCGTTGGACGGATTCGTCCCGCCGAAGTCGCTGCCGTTGATGGTTTCAACGCCGAGGACACCGATGGAATTCGAGCCGTTGACGAGGTTGAGGGTATCGTTGCCGATCCCGAGATCGAACGTCACGCCCGTCACAGCGTTCTGCAGGACGATATATTCGTCGGCGGTACCACCAGCCACATTCTCGACGCCGACCAGACCAAGAGCGCTGAACCCCGCCGGGTTCGCCAGGATCAGCGTATCCGTCCCGTCGCCGAGATTGATCGTGGACTGATAGACTCCGTTGACGACGGTGAGCGTGTCGTCGAGTGCGGTACCGTTGATGGTGTTATTGATTCCGCCTGCATCGACCAGAGAGTTGGCGCCCGCCGCGAGATTGAGCGTATTGGTCCCGTCACCGAGATTGACTCTGACGCTACTGACGTTGTTGAGCAGCGTCAGCGTGTCGTTGGACGGACTCGTCCCGCCGAAGTCGCTGCCGTTGATGGTCTCGACACCGATCACGCCGACGGAATTCGAGCCATTGGCGAGGTTGAGGGTATCGTTGCCGATCCCGAGGTCGAACGTCACGCCAGTCACGGCGTTCTGCAGGACGATATAATCGTCGGCGGTTCCGCCGACCACATTTTCAACGTCAACCAGACCAAGGCTACTGAACCCCGTGGGATTGGTCAGGATCAGCGTATCGGTTCCGCCGCCGAGGTTGATCGTGGACTGATACACGCCGTTGACGAGGGTAAGCGTGTCGTCGAATGCCGTCCCATTGATCGTGGCGATGTTGAAGGCATTGACGAGGGAATTGGCGCCCGACGCGAGGTTGAGCGTGTTGGTTCCATTTCCGAGGTTGATGGAGACGCCGCCGACGTTGTTGCCCAGCGTCAGCGTATCGTTCGAGACGCTGCCCACGGCAAAGTCGCTGCCGTTGAGATTCTCGACATTGGCCACGCTTACGGTGTTGGCGCCGTTGGCCAGGTTGACGCCGTCGTTGATGCCCGCCCCGAGATCGATCGTGAGTCCGCTGGCGTTGGCCACTAGACTGACAAAGTCGTCGCCGCCCGTGCCATTCAGATTTTCGACGTTCACAAGGTTGAGGTTGTAGCCACCCGTGATGCCAAGCGTAATCGTATCGCCGAGACCAGCTCCGAGATCGATCGAGCGGTTGGAGAGTCCCTGCCCGATCGTCAGGAAGTCATCGTTGGTGCCGGTCAAGACCTTGATCGGAACACCACCGTTGAAACCGAGGCCGGTAAGGTTGATCGGACTGCCCGAGGTTCCCGAGGCGATCACGTAGTATGCATCGTTGAACTGCAGGATCTCCACGCCCGTCAGCGTGTCGGTACCGTCGCGGTTTGCAGTGTTGTCCTGGATTTGGGTTTGACCTGCACCAGGTGTGTTGAAATTGATGGTGTAACCCGACCGTGGTCCCGTGAAGACAGCGATGTCGGCACCGGCGCCGCCGTCGATGGCGTCGTTGCCGGCGCTGCCTGTGATCGTGTCGGAGCCTCCCCCGCCATTCAGCGCGTCGTCGCCGGCGCCGCCGATCAGGGCTTCGTTGGCATTGCTGCCATTCAACACGTCATTGAAGTTCGAACCCTGAGCGCCGTTGGCACCCGTGAAGGTGTCGTGGCCGACCGACGAATTGCCGTCAGCCGTGCCGGTGCCCGCCCCGGTGAACGTAACCGTCACGCCCGCGGTCGCGTTGAAGTAGCCCAGTCGCGTGTTGCCGTTGCCGGTAATGACGTCGTCGCCGCCCAGGCCTTCGAACTGGTTGAAGTTGCCGTTGCTGACGTTCAGAGCGCCCAAAACGCCATAGCCGGTTGCGACGAAGGTGTCGGCGTAGTTGGTGCCCTGGACACCCTCGATCGAACGCAACGTGTCGGTGCCAACAGAGGCATCGCCGATGACGGAGCCGGACGCCAGATTGATGCTGACCCCGGCTGTCGCAAGGCCCATGCTGTTGAAGCTTGCCGTGTCGAAGCCGCCGCGACCGTCGATATGGTCATCGCCCCCGAGACCGGTGAAGGTGTTGCTGAAGCTGCTTCCCAGCAGCGTGTCGCCAAATACCGAACCCTGGACCGCGTTGACACCGGTAAGGCTGTCGGTCCCCTCGCCGACGCCGGTGGCGGTGCCGACAACGGTTACGGCATTGGTGGTTCCGATGACGCTGGTCTCAAGGTCAACGCTGACGCTGCCAGCCGCGAGCGAGTAGTTGAGACGGGTGGCGCCGTTGCCGATGACCGTATCGTTGCCACCAGCACCTGCGAAGTCGTTGAAGGTGCCGGAGGAGCCGATGTTGAGCGCGCCGGCGGTACCGAAGCCGCTCGCGTCATAGACGTCGTCGAACTGGGTGCCGCGCACCGCTTCCACCGCGCGAAGCGTGTCGGTGCCAACGCTGGCGTCGCCGGTCACGGTTCCCGCGGCAAGCTGAACGCTAATCCCTGATGTGATGCTGGGATCGTTGTTGTAAGCGGCCTGGTCGTAGCCGCCGCGGCCATCGATAAAGTCGTCGCCGCGTCGACCGTCGAATGTTTCATAGCTGCCAGGGGCATTGTTGCTGCCATACAGCATGTCGTTGGAAGCCGACCCGGTGACCGCGTTGACATTCGAGAACGTGTCGTGACCGACCGAAGTATCGCCGCCCGCCGTCCCGGCCGCGATGTCCACCGTCACCGCACCCGTCGCGCTGACATAGGATACCCGCGTCAGGGCCTGGCCCTGGGCGTTGACGAAACCGGCAATGGTATCGTCGCCGCCTCGGCCCTCGAACTCGTTATAGCCAGCTGCAACCCCGGGGAGCCCACTCCATCCCGTGAAGCCGGTCGCATCGAAGGTGTCGGCAAAGTCGCTGCCAACCGCGGCTTCGACAGAAGTGAGTGTGTCGTTGCCCACGCCTGCCCCGGAGGCCGTACCGTTTGCCAGATTGACCGCGATCGCGCCGGTGGCATCGGCATAAGAGACACGATCAACGCTGTTGCCGCCGTCGATCGCATCATCGCCTGCGCCACCGGTCAGGATGTCCTTGCCGTCGCCGCCCTCGAGATTGTCGTTGCCGTCGCCGCCGAAAATACTGTCGGCGCCGTTGCCGCCCCGGATCGTGTCGTTGCCACCGTCGCCGCTCAGGGTATCGTTGCCGTCGAGGCCTTCGATCACGTCGTTGCCGCCGCCACCTGTGAGGGTGTCGTTGCCGAGAGTGCCAACCTGCGAGCCGTCGGGATCTCCCACCGGCGCCGCGGCAATCGCGTCCGTCAGATTGGTTCCGGTGTTGTCGGTGACGACGGTGGCGAGCGCTGTCTCGTCAAGACCGGCCGTGGTTAGCTGATCCGTCGTTTGCCCCAACGCCACGGTAGCCGCCTGGGCCATGTTGCTCAGAACCGACAGCGCGTCGCCGGTTCCGGAAGCGGCCGTCGCGATGGCATCATTGGCCGCCGCCACCACCTGCGAGACGGCGTCGATCGCCGCCTGGCCCGCGCTCGGAGCCGCCTCCTCTATGATCGAACTCAGGGTCGAGGCCTGGGTCAGGTCGACGGGGTCGCCAGCCACAGCCGCTTCCGAGATCGAACCTGCAACCGCGGATACGACAGCCGCCTGCGAGGTGGCCGATCCTCCGGCCGCGGAAATCTGCGCAATCGTGGTCTGCACCTGAATGCCTGCCGAAAGAACGTCCGTCGCGTTGGCATCGCCCGCCGCTGCGGCGACCACCGGATCGAACGTCTGCAGGTCGATCGATGGATCGAGCCCGAATGCGCTCGCAATCGCCGCTTGCGCCGCGTCAACCGCTGCTTGCACGGCCACGGGGTCGTTCTGATCGGGATTGGCCGCGGTCACCAGCGCGGCAACGAGCGTGGTCAGCGGCGTAATCACGGTCGAGCCCGATGGCGCACTGAGGGTGCCGAGGAACGCCAGGCCTGTGGAGACGTCGGTACCGCCGACCATCACCAGATTGCCGGTGCCGCCGACAATCGTGAAAGTGCCGTCCGCGGCTGTCGTCGTCGACGCTTCGCCCGCATCGAGCAAGCCGTTGCCGTCGGCGTCTGCGAATACGGTTGCGCCGGAAACATAGCCGTCGAACGCGCGGCCGCTTCTGGCGTCCGGACCCGCCGAAACGTTGACGGCCAGATCGATCGAGGTCGATGCAACGCTGGTCCCGTCGATGGATGTCGCCGTCACATGCAGGTTGAAAGTTCCGAAAGTGCCGACACCGGGCGATCCCGGTAGCATGGTGAGACCCGCAACGTCGGCCGCCGCGACGACCCAGTCGCCGTCTTCGTCGCGCGTGCCGCTCGACAGAACATAGCCACCATTCACTCCGCTGATGGTGACTGCCCCGAGCGTCTCGGAACCATCGGTCGCCGCGAGATACAAACCGAGCGGGATCGGGCTCGAGGACGCGTCGACGGAGATCGCCAATCCCGTCAGCGTCGGCGCATCGGCCACGCCGGCAACATCGACCGTCAAGGTCGTCGTCGTCGCGGCCGTGTCCGAACCGTCGGCGCTGGTGGCGCTCACCGTCAGGACGATGGAGCCCGAGAAGTTCGAAGCAGGCATCAGCGTCAGGCCGCTCAGCTGCGCCGGTGTCAGCGACCAGGTTCCGTTGAGGTTGTTGGTGCCGGCGCTCAGCGTCGCTCCCGCGGGAACGCCGCTGATCAGGATCGAAAGCGTTTCCGACGTGTCGGTCTGCGTCGCGGCGATCGAAAGCGGAATCCCGGTGTCCTCGTCACCGCTGGCGTTGCCCGCCGTCAGCGTCGGCGCATCGGCCACGCCGGCAACATCGACCGTCAAGGTCGTCGTCGTCACGGCCGCGTCTGAACCGTCGGCGCTG
>NZ_JAURXB010000161.1 GCF_030654605.1 Bradyrhizobium sp. | reverse complement strand
CCAAGGGAAGACCGGCCTTCGAAACGGGTACTGGCACTGCGATATCCTGCCCGGTCGGTCGGGCCGATTTACCGCAGGGGGTTGGGGAGAACGCTCCGAGAGGGCGGTCCGCGGGAAGGTCCTGTATAGGGACAAGCAGGGGGCGTTGTCGGTCCGGTAGCCGTCATAGCGTCGACTATGCGCCGAGCCCGAACCGCAATGATGTCAGCCATGGAGCCCCTCGCGAATTGAAACCGCCTGTCGGAAAGCGCACACGGCTGAGGGCGGTGTACCCTTGCCTGCGGCCTATCCGAGTTCGCTGACGGATCGATGCTTCTTGTCGGTTCGGGGTGCCATGGCGGTATCGCCGAGCAGCCGGTCGAATTCCAGTTTCGAGATATCGTAGCACTCGCAGGCCCGCTGCCGCAGGGCCTCGTGATCGAGAATGGTCACGTGGCCGCGCCGGTAGCGGATCAGCCCGGCCTTCTGCAGGGCCCCCATCACGTCGGTGACCGACGTCCGCCGGACGCCGAGCATCATTCCGAGAAATTCCTGGGTCAGCAGGAAATCGCCTGACGGCATCCGGTCGCGCGTCATCAGGAGCCAGCGGCAGCAGCGCTGTTCCAGCCGGTGGAGGTGCGCGCAAGCGGCCGACTGCGCGACCTGGTTGAAGAAGGCATGGGCATAGCGGAGCATGACCAGGTTGAGCGCCGGATTGCGATCGAGTTCAGCGCGGAAAAGGCGGGCATCCATCCTGAG
The DNA here is from genome assembly GCF_030654605.1 of Bradyrhizobium sp. GTDB lineage: Bacteria > Pseudomonadota > Alphaproteobacteria > Rhizobiales > Xanthobacteraceae > Bradyrhizobium. The sequence continues at coordinate 2,588 of NZ_JAURXB010000161.1, read as the reverse complement.
CGCCGTACCCGGCACCTGGACGTAGACCGCCGACGGCGCATCGTGGTCGCCGAGGCAAACCGGCAATCCCACCAGTCCTTCGCTGCCGATGGTGCCGACCTCGGCGCTATGGCCGTTCGATGTCGTGATCACCAGCGATGCTACTCCGTCGATGGGGAAATAAACGTGCTCGATCGGGCGCGCCGCTTCATAGAGGCTTTTCTTGTAATCCAGCACGACCTGCGACAGGTGCGGTCGCAATCGCTGGTAGTCGTCATCCGACAACAGCGAGAGCAGCCGGTTGGTTCGTCGATCGCGATTGAGCATGCCGTGCGGCTCTCGTTGGTTGGCGCCGCGCCCGGCTGGTTCGCGAAGGGGTAGAGATGGCGCCATCTGACTCGCTCTCGATGAGGCGGGAGTCCTTGGTGGGGGCTCTCAGTCGCCGGCGCCCGATGGGTCGCTGCCGGCAATGTCTGCTTGTAGCGCCGTTATGTCCGGCAAGCGACTCAATTCCCTTGATATTTCCTTGGCATGCGGGCGTGACCGGTCAGGCCTCGAATTGCAACCGGCGCGCGCTATATTGAGCCGGTCGTCAGTGTTTGGAGTTGCGACATGGTCTTTCGCCCGCGCGATCTCGCCGACCGGATGGCCGCCCGGCGCAAGCCGGACGACGGTTTCCTGCGCGAGACCTTCACCCTGCCGCGCGCCGAGGCGCGGACCACGGCGCGTGACTTCTTCACCCGCTTTCCCAAGGCCGCCTATATGAGCAAAGTCGAAAGCTGGCGCGAACTGCCCGGCGGCTATATCGAATTCACCATGCGCAGGCTGCGCAGCGCCGACTAGCCAGCAGTCCTCCGGAGAGCCCCGATTTATCTCCAACTATCTATAATTATTGGCGTTTTTGCAAAAATGGGCGTCGGCAATTATCGCCTTCGTCACCGCCAGGGAGCTGCCGCAGGGATTGGGGCTGACCGGCCTTAAGCGCGGTCCGAGACGACGTGATCGCAGGCGTAGCAGCGGAAAACCTTGATCGCGGCGCGGATCGACAGCGCCGGGAGTTCAGCCAACTGCTTCATTACCGCGTCGCATTTTTCGCAGCGGCGCACGGCGCGGCCTTGATCCGCCGGATCGGGCGGAACATTCGCGTCGCCAGACGCCATCATAGCTGCCCCTGTGGTTTTTCGAATGGTTGATGTCAGACTGCCACAACAGCAGCACGTCAGTGTGTGGGCTAACTCACACCTTGCGGGTGAGCGGCGGCGATTCGATGATTCGGGTTAGCCTTCTTCTGCGCCCAATAATTTACCGCTCGAACGATTAATGAAATGGAGCCGGCTGCAGGCCTGGCAGACCACGGTTTCGTAACTGGAGTGAGAATCGTCAGCGGGCTCGTCCTCCAGCCAGTGCTGCACGTTCATGCGGGTACGCGGGCATTTAAAAATGATATTGGCCATATATTGGCCAGCTTAGGGCCGGCACGGTTGTCCGCCTTGATCCCGATCAATGCCGCTGGACCCGGCAGATGCCAACGGGCTCCGACGCCGCTCCAATCCGGGCTACCTAATCCAGCGTTTCCGCGACCAGGCGAATTCGGAAAACCGGCTTCTTCGACGCGTCCAGAAGCTCCATCTGCCATTCGCCATTTTCCTTGAGTTTGCGGGAAATGCCGCCGACCATATCGCTGCAAACGCCGGTCAGCTCTTTCCAGGCTGCAGCGCGGTCGGCGCATTCGGTACCGCAATCGCTGGAGCCGGCGTACCGGCCTTTCGGGGATGCAAAAGAAATATAGCGGCATGACACAAAACCGATGCGTGAAGGCAGGCCCGTGAAAAACCACAAGATGTAGGCATATGATTCCCGAAACCCTGTTTGATCAACTCCGGAATTTTACGGGCCTAAGCCCGGTCTCCGCCCTTCGGCGCGGCCTTCTTGAGCTCGCGGTCAATCCGCAACTGAACCCGGCGGACAGCAAGCAGCCTGATATTGGTCTCGGTCTTGCCGGATATAACGGCGTCGCCGATCCGGAACTGCCATTGCCAAACGCCGGGCGCTGACGGCGTAACCGTGTACTCGACGCCCCTGTGCTCCATATCCCCCACCGCTTCGGATCCCACATATAAACTATAGGTTGTTAATTTTAGTAATGCACCTAACTTGCGTTGTCGAGGGATGTCGATACCGCAGGGCTGAACCAGACCAAGGAAGGTGCCGTCGGCACAAAAAAATGGCGTCGGGCGGGATGCCGGGGCGCTCGCTGCGCTTCGCGCGTGGGGGATGATTCCAAGAACAAGCTCATCTGTCGATGACATCAAGCTCCAGGCGCTCGGTGCGGACGCCGACCATAATCCGATCGTGCAATTCCATGCAGCCAATATACCGATAGTGCCAATTTCATCACAGTTCTCCGTAGTTCTACTGAGAACGATCCCGGGCAAATTTACGGCTCGTTAAGGGTGCAAATTAGGCCGCTGCAATTTTCAGAGTAGGTCACGAGGGTTGGAAACAGGCCAGTACCGACCTCGTGAAAAGAACATATTGCGAACCTAGAACAAATAGGGTACGTTGTACTCCAAGTCATTGCCGTAAAGTCACCGCCGTAAAGCCGCTGC
>NZ_JAURXB010000159.1 GCF_030654605.1 Bradyrhizobium sp. | reverse complement strand
CGTCCCCGCGAACGCGGGGACCCATACGCCGTGACGTTGAGTGGCGACTGGTATTGGAAAGCTTGTTGGAGCATTTCGCCATTGCATCATGCGACCGGAGTTATGGGTCCCCGCGTTCGCGGGGACGACGGATGAGGGATTCCGGTTCAATCTGTAAACACACGTGCGCGATCTCGCGGCGCGATGCGCCCGAACTCTGCTATCAAATCTCCTTGCCCTCCAATCAGAGGGCGCGGGGAGGCCGGGCGCCCGATGCGCCCGATAGCCGCGTGTGCAACGGGAGTAGGTAGCAAGCACACGCGTTAGTCAGGTCACACCGGAATCACCCGGCACTCCCCGCGCAATGGTTTACGGCTTATACGTGATCTCCCCGGCGAGCCCTGCACTCTTGCCACCGTCGCCCGCGCCAGAGCGCGAACTTGAACACCAGCCTTTGGGGTGTCGGAACCACACGTCTTTGCCATCCGCTTCAGGCGCCCTGGTCAGGAACGCCATCCGCGTCCATCGCATCCCCGTCCCGCACTGGTGACCTTGCGCAACGCCCCTCTGAGTGGGACGGGATGGCGATTTACATACACCGGTTTTAATTTCTGTAAAACCGAATTATTTTTGCACGAGGGGCTTGACACGACTTCTGATAAAGCGAAGTGAGTTGCCCGCCGGGTAGTCACACAGCGTCACACACCACACATCCACCCGGCCGCCATCCTTCGAGACGCCGCGAAGATGCCGCTGCTCAGGATGAGGACCAGGGGCGCCGGTCACAGCCCGTCGGGCGGCAGGCCGGAGGCGTCGGCCGCCACCGGCCGGTGACGGATGCGCTCACGGTAGAAGGCGTAGAGGCCGGACAGCACGATGATCGATGCGCCCGTCACCATCATGGCATCGGGCACGTCGCCGAACACGAGATAGCCGAGCAGCATCGCCCACAGCAGCGCGGAATAGCGGAACGGCGCCACCGCCGAGATATCGCCCGACCGCAGCGCCATGATGACGCATTGATAGCCGATCAAGAGAAGCACCGCGGCGAGCGTCAGCAGGCCGAGCGCGCGGGACGATGGCGGCGTCCAGCCGCCGAGCGGGACGATGATGGCGGCGCCGGCGATCGTCACCGTCACGGTCGTCACCAGGGTGATGAACAGCGACGGCACCTGCGCGGGGATGCGCCTTGTCGCGAGGTCGCGCACGGCGCAGAAGAACACCGAGATCAGCGCGAACAGCGAAAACTGGTTGAAGCCCTCGACACCCGGCCGGACGATAATGAGCACGCCGATGAAGCCGGCGGCGATGGCGAGCCAGCGCCGCCAGCCGACCGGCTCGCCGAACATCAGTGCGGCGCCCAGCGTGACCGCCAGTGGCAGGGCCTGAAAGATCGCGGCGGTATTGGCCAGCGGCAGGTGCACGATCGCGGCCAGGAACGTCACCGTTCCCAGCACTTCGCCAACCACCCGCAGCGCCACCGGTTTCATGACCAGCGTGCGCAGCGGACGCAGCGCGCCCTGATGCCACGCCAGCGTGGCGATCAGCGCAATCGCGACCACGCCGCGCACCAGCATGATCTCGCCGAAATTCATCTCGGACGACACCGCCTTGGTGATGGCGTCGTTCATGGTGAAGCCCGCCATGGCGGCGGCCATCAGCAGACTTCCGCGCATGTTCGGGGAAAGGGGCAAGTCGGCTTTCAAAGGTCTCGTGCCCCGGACGCTGCGCAGCGCGGAGCGGTGCGCTGCTGAGCCGGGGCCCATCTGGTCTTGGTACTAATAGAGTGGGTCCCGGCTCGGCGGCGCAGCGTGAAGGACGCTGCACCGCGTCCGGGACACGAGCACAACGACTACTTCGCGCCGGCCTTCTGCGCGTATTCCCAGGAGGCCTTCGACAGCGGCACGGTGCGCGCGGCCGATTCCATCGCCTTGGCGTTGGCCGCGGTGCCGTCGCGGACGCGTCCGGCAATCCCCTGGGTGATGCCGGCGAGCCGGAACAGGTTGTAGGCGAAATACCAGTTGAGGTCGGGCACCGCACTGCCGGTGACGTTGCAGTAGATCTGCGCCGCCTCTTCCATGCTGGGTATGTTCAGCGCCTTTAGGTCGGCATTGGCGAGGCCCGGCATGGTCCACTGCATCAACAGATAGGTGAAGTCCGCCATCGGATCGCCTGTTGTCGACAGCTCCCAGTCCAGCACCGCCTGCACCCGCGGTTCCGTGGCGTGGAAGATCATGTTGTCGAGGCGATAGTCGCCGTGCACGATCGACACGCGTTTCTGTTCCGGCACGGTCTTCGGCAGCCATTCGGCGAGTTTTTCGAATTCGGGAATGTGCTGGGTTTCCGAGGCGCGGTATTGCTTGGTCCAGCGGTCGACCTGGCGCGCAAAATAATTTCCGGGCTTGCCGAAATCGCCGAGACCGATGGCCTCGGGATCATAGGTGTGCAGCTTTGCCAGCGTCTCGATCTTGCTGGTGAAGATCTTGCGGCGCGCGTCCGGCGTCTGGCTCGGCAGCGTCGGATCCCAGAACACCCGCCCCTCTTCCATCGACATGATGTAGAAGAAAGCGCCGATCACGCTGTCATCGGTGCACAGCGCATAGGCTTTTGCGACCGCGAAACCCTGCTTGCTCAGCGCAGCGATGACCTTGAACTCGCGATCGACCGCGTGCGCCGACGGCAGCAGTTTGCCGAAGGGACGGCGGCGCATCACATAGGATCGGCCGGGGGTATCGAGCCGGTAGGTCGGGTTGGACTGGCCGCCCTTGAACTGCTGGACGGTCAGCGGTCCCTGATAGCCTTCAACGTGTTCGCGCATCCAGCCGTCGAGGGCGATTTCATCGATCCGATGCCGCTCCTCGACGGGTCTGGTGCCGGAAAACTCTTCGTCGTTCCTGACGCCTTCGGCCACAATGACGCTCCCTTGCTTTTCTTACTCGTCATTCCGGGATGGTCCGAAGGACCAGACCCGGAATCTCGAGATTCCGGGTTCGATGCTTCGCATCGCCCCGGAATGACGGTTAGAGAGCGCCACTGTTTCCGCCGGGCTCCCGTTAGTGCGTATTAGAGTTGGCATACTTCCGAAGTTCAAGTCTGGCAATGGCGCGGTTATGGACCTCGTCCGGACCGTCGGCAAGGCGCAGCGTGCGAATGCCGGCATAGGCCTTGGCGAGGCCCGCATCGTCGGAGACGCCGCCGCCGCCCCATGCCTGGATCGCGTTGTCGATGATCTTCAGCGCCATGTTCGGCGCCGCCACCTTGATCATGGCGATCTCGAGTTGCGCGGTCTTGTTGCCGACCTTGTCCATCATGTCGGCGGCCTTGAGGCACAACAGCCGGGTCATCTCGATATCGGTGCGGGCCTCGGCGATGCGCTGTTCCCAGATCGAATGTTCGATGATCTTCTTGCCGAACGCGGTGCGCGACGCCAGCCGCCGCACCATCTTCTCCAGCGCCTCTTCGGCGACGCCGATGGTGCGCATGCAGTGATGGATGCGGCCGGGACCGAGGCGGCCCTGCGCGATCTCGAAACCGCGGCCCTCGCCGAGCAGGATGTTTTCGGCGGGAACCCGGACGTTCTCGAGCAGCACCTGGGCATGGCCGTGCGGCGCATCGTCGAAGCCGAACACCGGCAGCATCTTTTCGACGGTGATGCCGGGGGTATCGAGCGGCACCAGGATCTGCGACTGCTGCTGATGGCGCGCCGCGTTGGGATCGGTCTTGCCCATCAGGATCGCGATCTTGCAGCGCGGGTCGCCGACGCCGGACGACCACCATTTGCGGCCGTTGATGACGTAGTGATCGCCGTCGCGCGTGATCGAGGTTTCGATGTTGGTCGCATCCGATGACGCCACCGCGGGCTCGGTCATCAGGAAGGCGGAGCGGATCTCGCCGTTCATCAGCGGCTTCAGCCATTTGCGCTTCTGCTCCTTGCTGGCATAGCGCATGAACACTTCCATGTTGCCGGTATCCGGCGCCGAGCAGTTGAACACTTCGGAGGCGAAGGTGATGTGGCCCATTTCCTCCGCCAGCGGCGCGTATTCCAGGTTGCTCAATCCCGCGCCGCGGAATTCATCGTCCTCATGCGAGGACGGCGGCATGAACATGTTCCAGAGGCCTTCGGCCTTCGCCTTCTTCTTGAGGTCTTCGAGAACAGGGATCACCTTCCAGCGCGAACCCTCGGCGTCCTGCTGCTTGTAGATCGGCACTGCGGGCCGGACATGCTTGGTCATGAACGACTGTACGCGATTGAGCCAATCCTTCTGGCGATCCGACATATTGAAGTCCATGGGCGTTTCCTCACCTTGTGAAATTGTTGGGCGCACTGTCTGCCCGCCATTCGCCGGCCGCAAGGCGATTTTGCGCCTTCGCGACGGCTCACGACCGCAGCGGACCGCGTTCGAAATGCGAACCATTACGAACAATGATTGACATTTCCGGCCCTTCAAACGATAGTTTCATACAAGTGTTTGAAATGCAACCGGCCAGATCGGCCCTGCATGGGAGCCATGACATGGCGTCGGATCATACCAGGAGCGCGATCCTCAGCGCCGCGGAGCGGCTGTATGCCGATCGCGGCTTCGGCGACGTCACGCTGCGCGACATCGTGGCTTCCGCGAACGTCAATCTCGCGGCGGTGAATTATCATTTCGGCTCCAAGGACGAATTGATCGCCGAACTGTTCGTGACCCGCAGCCTCGCCACCAACCGCGAGCGGCTCAACGAGTTGAAGGCCGCGGAAGAAGCCGGCGGCGGCCGCGCCGGCATCGACGCGATTTTCCGCGCGCTGGTGGGACCGACGCTGCGCGGCTGCCTTGGGCCATCGAGCGAGGGCTCGACCGCCGCGCGCTTCATGATCCGCGCCTCGATCGAGTCAGTGCCACCGATCCGCCGCATCAAGAACCGCGAAGTCGACCACTTGCGAAAGTTCGCGGCCGCGATGCGCCGCTCCCTGCCCGGCCGCGCCGAAGCCGATATCTATTGGGGCCTGCACTTCGCGCTGGCGATGGCGCACCACACCATTCGCGAACGGGAGCGGTTGACAAAACTGTCGGAGGGATTGTGCGATCTCGACGACGTGCAGGGGATTGTCGAGCGGGTCGTCGCGGTGTCGGTGATGGCGCTGGCGGGCGGCGAGACGAAAAGCAAGGCGCCCGCCAGGCTGGTGGCGCGGGACGGGCGGTGACCGAAAAAGGCCACGCCGATGCCGGTCTCATTTCCTGACGGCGAGCGCGTAGAGATAGGCAAGGATCGCATCGACGTCCTCGTCGGAAAAGTCGATCTGCGGCATCGCCCGGTGTTTCGACACCATGCCTTCCCTGAGTTCGGCCTGCAGCTCTCGCGGCAAAAACCGGGCGTAGATGTCGCGCATCGGCGGCGCCTGCGCGAGCGGGCTCGCACCGACGGCCTCGATCGCATGGCAGCGGCCGCAGTTCTTCTCGAGGATGGCCTTACCCCTGCTCCGTAGCTGGGCAGAGCCGGCGGCATCGGCGGTCGCGGCCGAACAAGCGAGAAGTGCGGCGATCAGGCTTCGGAGCAGATTGGAGCGCGGTATCATCTGTTTGGGTCCCACCGCATTGCAGGCTGCGCCCGGGACCACCGGATCGTCTTGATGCAAATCAAGCCATGGCGACCGCGCGGCAAGCGCGCAAGTCGCACGGAGGCGTGGTTGCGGACTAGATGATCTTCTGCGCCTTCAACTCACCCAGCTTCGCCTCATCAACCCCGATCGTCGCCAGCACATCCTTCGTGTCCGCGCCCAACAGCGGCGGCGCGCGATAGTCCTTCACCGGGGTGCCCGAAAACGTGATGGCGTTGCGGATCAGCGACAGCTCGTGCTCGAAGGGATGATCGACCTTGACCTGCATGCCGCGGGACTGGACATGCGGATCGGCGAACACCTGCGCGAAATCGTTGATCGGGCCGCAGGGCACGCCGGCTTTCGCCAGTTCGTCGAGCCAGTGCGCAACCGGCTTTTTCAGGAACAGGCCGGCAAAAATCGCCATGATCTCCTTGCCGTGCACGACGCGGTCGTTGTTTTTCAGGAATTTCGGATCGGTCGCAAGCTCCGGCTGGCCGAGCACGGCGCAGGTGCGCGCAAACTGGCCGTCATTGCCGACCACCAGCATCAACTCGCCGTCGGTGCAGCGGAACACGCCGGCGGGCATGCCGCCATTGCCCCAGGTGCCGCGCCGCGGCGGAGTCTGGCCGTTGACGAGGAAGATCTGCGCGTAATGCGACAGCGAGGCGATCACGGTGTCGAACAGGCAGACATCGACATGCTGCCCCGCACCGCCATTGGCCTTGCGGTGATAGAGTGCCGCCAGAATGCCGATCGATGAATTCATGCCGGTCATGTAATCGACGATGGAGGGCCCGACCTTCATCGGCCCTTCGCCGGGCTCGCCGTCGAGATGGCCGGTGACGCTCATCAGCCCGCCCATCGCCTGCAGGATCGCGTCATAGCCGGCGCGCGGCGCATAAGGCCCGGTCTGGCCGAAACCGGTCACCGAGCAATAGACGATGCCGGGATTGATCGCCTTGATCGATTCGTAATCCAGCCGGTAGCGCTTGAGATCGCCGACCTTGTAGTTCTCCATCATGACGTCACAGGATTTCGCCAGTTCGCGGACGATGTCCTGGCCTTCCGGCGTCGCGATGTTGACGGTGACCGATCCCTTGTTGCGGTTGGCGCACAGGTAGAACGAGTTGTTGTTGTTCGCCTTGCCATCGGGATCGGTCAGGTAGGGCGGGCCGAAGGCGCGCGCGTCGTCGCCGCCGCCCGGCCGCTCGATCTTGATCACCTCGGCGCCGAGATCGCCCAGCATCTGCGCCGACAGCGGCCCCGCCAGCACGCGCGTCAGATCGAGAATTTTGATGCCTTGAAGGGGCAGAGCCGACATAGAGCTTCCTCCGGAGTTCTTGGTCTTGTCGCGCGGGAGCAGGCGCCCGGCGAAATGTGAATCAGCGGATACACTATTTTTCGCGCGCCAAGCACTGCGCTCAGGACATGAAGCTATCCGCCCGCTGCGGCGCGCTGTTTTTTGACATGGACCATTAAATAGTCCAATATTTATCTGCGCGTCAGAAGGAAAAACCTGTGCGGATTTCCGTCACCGAAGCCAAGGGACAGTTGACCGAACTGGTGCGCCGCGCCGAGGCCGGCGACGAGGTGATCCTGACCCGGCACGGCCATGAAGCGGTGCGGCTGGTGCCGGTTACGGCCGTGCTGGAGCCTAAGGACCGGCGCGCGTTGCTCGAACAAGCGCGCGTGCGCGGTTCGGCCAAGGCAACGGCCGGGCCGGATGCGGCGCGAAGCCAGGACTTTCTCTACGGCGACGACGGCCTGCCCTCTTGATCGCCGTCGACACCTCCGCGCTGATGGCGATCGTGCTCGACGAGGCGAAGGCCGATGCCTGCATTGCCGCGCTGGAGAAGGAAGACAACGTCGTGATCTCGGCCGGCACCATCGCGGAGGCGTTGATTGTCGGAGCGCGGCGCAATGTCAGCGAAGAAATCGAAAGCCTGATCGACGGACTAGGCTTCACCGCCGTCGCGGTCACCCCGGCTTCGGCGCGGCGGCTTGCTTCGGCCTATGGGCGCTGGGGCAAAGGCATCGATGCCGCCGGGCTGAATTTCGGCGACTGTTTTGCTTATGAAGTCGCGAAAGAGCACGACTGTCCCCTGCTGTATGTCGGCGATGATTTCGCAAGGACCGATGTCAAGGGCGTGTTGTGAATTTGCGGCGGCCGCTTCAGGACTGATCCACAATGGTCGGACGCGATATGACGTAGGCAGCGCAGGCCAGCAGCAGCGCCGCCACGCCGGCCGCCAGCCACAGCGAGGGATGCGCGCTGAACCAGAATGCGACAAATCCGAACGTCATCCCCGCGCAGGCCATCACCTTGGCCGGAAGCGAGATCGCCCCATCGGAGCGCCAGTCGCGCAGCGTCTTGCCGAATTGGGGATGATCGAGCAGCCACGCCTCCAGACGCGGCGACGAGCGCGCGAAACAGCCTGCCGCACCGATCAGGAAAATCGTCGTCGGCAACAGCGGCGTTACCGCGCCGATCACGCCGAGCGCGACCAACACCCAGCCCAT
>NZ_JAURXB010000155.1 GCF_030654605.1 Bradyrhizobium sp. | reverse complement strand
TTCGAGACGCGCGCCGGGCAGCGCGGGCGCTGACCGGACGCGCTCCTCACCATGAGGAAGCGGAGCAAGCGCGCATATGAACTCGATCGACATCGTGAAAAGAAAAAGGCCGCCCGGTTGCCCGGACGGCCTTTCCTTTCCTACGGCAGCTCCACATTGACGGGCGATTTCAGGAATTCAGCACCGGGGGCCTATCTCCCAGCCACATCCTGATCGGCAGCCGCTGCACATCGGGGCAGTCGCGAACTGTTGCCCGAACCGACGCGATGGTTTCCCATCTCCGTAGGATGATTGATTGAGCCATGAGCGCGTCCGGCATTCAACATCGCCGCGCGATGGCGCGGCAAACGTCCCCGCTGTCCCCGTTATTCACAACAGCTGCGCCGCGCCATCGCGGTGGAAGGTCTTGCCGCCACCGGCAGGATTTTCCGGGCCACAGGCATTTTGCGCGAGAGACAAACGCAGTCCGATCAATCACTTCCGCGCTGGCATAGCGGTTGCTTTCACCTCGGCAGCAACGGGGATATCCATGATTTCCAGTATCGCAAACATCGGGATCTACTACAGGTCCGCGCCAGCGCAGCCATCGACGAAGACACTGACGCCGGCCGATGCGTTGCCTCCGCCCGATGCCGCGAGCGAAGCCCCAGGCAATGCCAGACACGGCATCCCCGTCTCGGAACTGAAACAGATCGATACGTCCAAACTCAAGGCCGTTTCAATCACCGACCTACCCGAACTTCGCGACCAGATGGCGACGCACTGGCTTAACATGCAAGCCGCGGAAGCGAGGATGGCCACCGAGGTGCCGGATAACGCACCGCAAAACACCTATGCGACCGTCAAGGTCAACGGCAAGGTGGTGGCGACGCTCTATAACGGCGGTTGTTCGGTCATGACCAACGCCGCCGCCGCGGCGGTAGGCGACCTGCAGGACCCGCCCGGCCTCAACGGCGGCCCCGATCTGGCGCAAGCGCGCGCGGAGCGGATTGCCAAGGCGCTGGGCGGTACGATCGAGAAGGCGCCGACCGCGATCACGCAGTCGCAATGGACGCCGCGTCCGGATATCTCGACGAACTATTCCCGGACCCAACTGGACGATGCCTGGCAGGCGATGATGGCGGAGAACCAGAGGGCAACGGCGCAGCGGAGCGCGGGCTATTCAGCGCAGCCGCCCGCCGGCTCTCATGCGGACTTCAACGCCTGAGGGCCTGACGGCCGCTCAGGATTCAATCCTCAATTGCCCGGCGTCCAGGGCTGGTAATCGCCGGTGGCCTTGGGACGGCGGCCGCTGGCCAGCGTCGAGCCGGAGGGCCGGTAGGCCGCCGGCGTTCCGGTCATGTTGGGGACGTGCGGTTTTTCCCATTCGCGGGGCGTGTAGCTCTCTTCGGTCGGAGCGACATCGACGGTGTGATGCAGCCAGCCGTGCCAGGACGGCGGCACCCGGGTGGCCTCGGCATAGCCGTTATAGACAACCCAGCGCCGCTGGAAGCCGAGCGTGGGATCGATCGCCCCGCCCTTGGTGCGGTAATAGAGATTGCCCTGCTCGTCCTTGCCGACCAGCTCGCCGAACCGCCAGGTCCACAATTGCGTGCCAAAGGTCTGGCCGTTCCACCAGGTGAAGAGCTTCAGGAAAAACAGTTTCATGCGCGAGGCCGGTTCGAGAACGCTTGGCCCCTGATGCCATCGGCGGGCCGGATTGTCCAGTTGAAGTCCGCGGCATCCAGGCCGGCCGCCCGGGGGGTGCTGCGGCAACAACTTTGTGTGACCGGCTGTCGCGGAATAGCTACAATCCGTTCATTCCGCGTACAGTTCCGGGCTGACAGTCTTGGCCATGCACAATTGGTGCAGGGCTCGGGAACCTCCAACCCGTCAGAGGGTTTTAGACGCAGTCCCGCAAATGGAGCCGATAATGACCAGCCTTAAAGTTTTGAGTGCGGCCGCTATGATGGCCCTCCTGTTGCCATTGGCAGCCCCCACCGCCAGCTTCGCCCAGATGGGCGATAAGGCGGGCGGCGGCGTCGCGCGGGGCGGCGGTGGCCCCGCCCTTGGCGGCGGCGGTGGTGGTGGTTTTCGCGGTGGCGGCGCGGCCATTGGCGGCGGCGGTTACCGCGGCGGTGGCGGTGGTCCCGTGATTGGCGGCGGTGGCCCGCGCTATGGCGGTGGCGGATACGGGCACGGCGGCCATGGTTATCGGCACTACCGTCCGGGCTACGGCATCGGCACCGGCCTCGTGATCGGCGGCGCGCTGGGGTCGAGCTACGGCTATTACGGCAACCCCTACGGCTATTACGATGACGGCTATTACGACGAGCCCGTCGTCGCGGTGGCCCCGGGGGGTGATGACGTCGAATATTGCCGGCGGACCTATCGCTCCTACGATGTGCGGTCGGGGACCTATCTCGGCTATGACGGCCTGCGGCACGCCTGCCCGTAGCGACGTCGGAGACCGACTGAACACGAGGACGGCGCACTCCGGTGCGCCGTCCTTTTTCGTTCAGGAGCGCAGCGCCATGGTGACGCCGCCGAGCGTTACCACCAGGGCCGTGATCTCGCGCACGCCGAGCGGCTCGTGCAGCATGGCGCCGGCCGAGAGCACGCCAATCACCGGCACCAGCAGCGTGCCGATCGAGGCGGTCGCCGCCGGCAATCGCTCCAGCGCTGCGAACCAGCAGACGTAGCACAGGCAAAACTGGATCAGCGTCATGTAGAGCATCGATGCCCAGCCGACCGCTGACAGCGCCGAAAGCTGCGGCTGCTCGACCGCGAGGCCGACGATCGCGATCGGCAGGCAGCCGATGCCGATCTGCCAGGCCGCCAGCGACAATGGCGGCATCGCCAGCGGAAAGTGTTTTGTCAGCACGGTTCCGAGCGCGACGCAGATCGCGCCCGCCAGCACGCACAAATATCCCGGCAGCTTGACAAAACTGGCCTCGATTTCGTTGCCGCCGATCAGGACCGCGATGCCGGCGAGCGCCACCGCCAGCGAGATCGCGCGCAGCAGTGACAGCCGCTCGCCGAGAATCGGCCAGGCCAGCAGCGACACCCACACCGGAATAGAAATGGCGAGCACCGCGGCCTCGCTGGCGGGGAGCCAAACCAGCGCCAGCCCCATGAAGGCGACCCAGCCGCCGATCGTCAGCAGCGACACCAGCACCAGCCGCGACCACATCGGCCTGGGCACTGCGAGACTCTGCTTTCGCGCCACCGCGAACAGCGCCAGCGCTACGGCGCCGACGATGCCGCACAGCCCGCGCGATGACAGCGGCGGCCACTCGCTCAGGAGGTTCTTCATGATCGGGAAATTGAGGCCCCACCCCACCGAGGTGACGGCGAGGAACGTAAGGCCGAGCGGCGATATGCTCTTCGCCGCGCGCTGGCTCGAGGCGCCGCTCATGACCGCGTCGCCAGCACGACGCCGGCCAGCGTGAACACCAATGCGGCGATCTGGCCGAGGCCGAGCGGCTCGCCCAGCGCCACCGCGGACGCCGCCACGCCGATCACCGGCACCGCCATGGTGCCGATCGCCGCCACCGAGGCCGGCAGCCGCGCCAGTGCCGCGAACCAGGCCACATAGGCCACGCAGAACTGGATCACGGTCGAATAGAACAGCAGGATCCAGCCGAGATTCGAAAGCTTCCCGATATCGGCGTGCTCGACCAGCAGGCCGACGATGGCGACCGGCAGGCAGCCGATCCCGATCTGCCAGGCGGCGGCCGACAGCGGCGGCAGATTGAGCGGCAGCTTCTTCGCCAGCACGGTGCCGACGGCAAAGCCGAGCGCGCCGCCGAGCGCCATGATGATTCCCGGCAGCTTTTCCACGCTGGCGGCAAAACCGTTGCCGCCCATGATGGAGGCGAGGCCCGCGAACGCCATCACCAGCGAAATCACCCGCAGCAGATTGGGCCGCTCGCCGAGCACCGGCCAGGCCAGCATCGAGGCCCAGATCGGCATGGTGTAGGCGATCAGCGCGGCCTCGCTGGCCGGCAGCCACAGCAGCGCCAGCCCCATCAGCGCCATCCACAGCGCGACATTGAGCATCGCCGCCAGCACCAGCCGCGGCCACAGCGCGCGCGGCACATGCAGGCTCTGGCCACTGAACAGCGCCAGCGCCGCCAATAGCCCCGCCCCGATCACGCCCGTGGAGCCGCGCATGGTCAGCGGCGGCAGCTCGCTCAACAGGTATTTCGTCACCGGCCAGTTGAATCCCCAGCCCACCGAGGTGATGGCGAGGAACATCAGGCCCGCCGGCGTGATGGCGGCACGCGCCGGCGCAGGTTTTGAATAGGTCATGGAGTTGGGTTACCGGCGAGAATCGGCGGCACCTTGCAGCTAATGGCCGCCCGAGACCATCGGCCGGCGGGCATGCCTGCCCTCACCTTCCGTAGCCCTACGTGAGTCTTCCCGGAGCAACCCCCAAAGGCCCCGGAGGGCACAAAATATAGTTGCCCTGTGAACAGCGGGGCGAAGTCCAGATTGTTCACTCCGGAACAAATATTTTTGCTTGGGAATCTCTGAGGACTCACTGATACTTGGCTCCACCAGAGCGGGCCGGCGGCCTCTGGTTTTCTCCCTTTTCCACCATATTTAGTGTTTGATTCAGGAACTCGTACTAATCCTTGACGGGTGCGATGGAGTCGGCCTAGTTTTGGATCGTTCGGTGCCGGGTGGTTTTTAGTCCCGCTGGACGCTCCCTAACAGGGTTCCAAATCGACCATTCCGACTGCCGGTAGAGGCACGGGTGACGGGCTTGCTTGCCCGGAATCCTGACCTCGCTGAGGGGACTTTCGGGACGACAAAAACGGGCCAACAATGGCCCTGCGGTTCGAGAGCTGGGGCGTTGAAGCGACAAGACCGATGCTCGCATCGGTCTTGCGCCAGAGAGAAACAGGGCCGGGTCCACCGGTAGAGCTTGCGAGCCCTGGGCCAAAGTTGCCTGCAACTTTGGTCCGGGAGGTTCGCTCAAGGAAAACACCCGGCTCCGCGGTGCAACGCGAGCCGGTCAAACTAGAACGGGGCACGACATGCGAATCGAACGACGCAACACCACCCACGGCCAGTCACCGTACACCGGCATTGATTTCAGATTGACGACATCCGAGATCCGCAACCCCGACGGCTCGGTGGTGTTCCGCCTCGAAAACGTCGAGGTGCCGGAGTTCTGGTCGCAGGTCGCCTCCGACGTGCTGGCGCAGAAGTATTTTCGCAAAGCCGGCGTCGCGGCCCGCCTGAAGAAGGTCGAGGAAGAGACCGTGCCGTCCTGGCTTTGGCGTTCGGTGCCCGACACCGTGGCGCTGGCGAGCCTGCCCGAAGCCGAGCGCTATGTCAGCGAACTCTCCGCCAAGCAGGTGTTCGACCGGCTGTCCGGCTGCTGGACCTATTGGGGCTGGAAGGGCGGCTACTTCACCTCGGAAGAAGACGCCCGCACCTTCAACGACGAGTTGCGCTACATGCTGGCCAAGCAGATGGTCGCGCCGAATTCGCCGCAGTGGTTCAACACCGGCCTGCACTGGGCCTATGGCGTCGACGGCCCCGGCCAGGGCCATTATTACGTCGATCCCTTCACCGGCAAGCTGACGAAGTCGAAATCGTCCTACGAGCATCCGCAGCCGCATGCCTGCTTCATCCAGGGCGTCAGCGACGACCTCGTCAACGAAGGCGGCATCATGGACCTGTGGGTGCGCGAGGCGCGCCTGTTCAAATACGGCTCCGGCACCGGCTCCAACTTCTCCCGCTTGCGCGGCGAAGGCGAGCGCCTGTCCGGCGGCGGCCGTTCCTCGGGCCTGATGAGCTTCCTCAAGATCGGCGACCGCGCCGCCGGCGCCATCAAGTCCGGCGGCACCACAAGGCGCGCCGCCAAGATGGTGGTGGTCGATGCCGACCATCCTGACATCGAGACCTATATCGACTGGAAGGTGAAGGAAGAGCAGAAGGTCGCCGCCCTCGTCACCGGCTCGAAACTGAACCAGCGCCACCTGAAGGCCGTGCTGAAAGCCTGCGTCAATTGCGAAGGCTCGGGCGACGACTGCTTCGATCCCGAGAAGAACCCGGCGCTGCGCCGCGAGATCAAGCTCGCCCGCCGCGCGATGGTGGCCGACGCCATGATCAAGCGCGTCATCCAGTTCGCCAAGCAAGGCTACAAGGAGATCGATTTCCCGATCTACGACACCGACTGGGATTCCGAGGCCTACCTCACCGTGTCCGGCCAGAACTCCAACAACTCGGTCTCGCTGAAGGATGATTTCCTCCGCGCCGTCGAGACCGATGGCACCTGGGACCTGATCGGCCGCACCAACAAGAAGGTGACGAAGACCCTGAAGGCCCGCGACCTCTGGGAGAAAATCGGCCACGCCGCCTGGGCCTCGGCCGATCCCGGCCTGCACTTCAACACCACCATGAACGACTGGCACACCTGCAAGGCCTCGGGCGATATCCGCGCGTCGAATCCGTGCTCGGAATACATGTTCCTGGACGACACCGCCTGCAATTTGGCGTCGGCCAACCTGATCACCTTCTACGACACCTCGGCCAAACTGTTCGACGTCGCGGGCTACGAGCATCTCTGCCGGCTCTGGACCGTGGTGCTCGAAATCTCCGTGATGATGGCGCAGTTCCCGTCCAAGGCGATCGCGGAACTGTCCTACGAATTCCGCACCCTCGGCCTCGGCTTTGCCAACATCGGCGGCCTGCTGATGACCATGGGGCTTTCCTACGACTCAAAGGAAGGCCGCGCGCTGTGCGGCGCGCTGTCCGCCATCATGACCGGCACCAGCTACGCCACCTCGGCGGAGATGGCGAAAGAGCTCGGCCCCTTCCCCGGCTACAAGAAGAACGCCGCCCACATGCTGCGGGTGATCCGCAACCACCGCCGCGCCGCCCACGGCGAAAGCCGCGGCTATGAGGGCATCGCGGTCAACCCGGTGCCGCTGGATTACGCCAGCGTGCCGCAGACCGAGATCGTCGAGCGCGCCAAATACGCCTGGGACCAGGCGCTCGAACTCGGCGAAGTCAATGGCTTCCGCAACGCCCAGACCACCGTGGTGGCGCCGACCGGCACCATCGGTCTGGTGATGGATTGCGACACCACCGGCATCGAGCCCGACTTTGCCCTCGTAAAGTTCAAGAAGCTCGCCGGCGGCGGCTACTGGAAGATCATCAACCGCGCCGTGCCCGAGGCGCTGCGCGCGCTCGGCTACCGCGAATCGGATATCGCCGAGATCGAGGCCTATGCCGTCGGCCACGGCTCGCTCTCCAACGCCCCCGCCATCAACGTTTCCACCTTGAAGGCCAAAGGCTTCACCGACGAAGCTCTGGCAAAGGTGGAAGCCGCCCTGCCCACCGCCTTCGACATCAAGTTCGCCTTCAACAAGTGGACCTTTGGCGAAGAGTTCCTGCGCAACACCCTGAACATCGCGCCGGAAGCCATTGCGGCGCCTGGGTTTGACCTGCTCGCCGCCGTCGGCTTCTCGAAGCGCGAGATCGAGGCCGCCAACGTGCACATCTGCGGCGCGATGACGGTGGAAGGCGCGCCGCATCTGAAGGCCGAGCACTACAGCGTGTTCGACTGCGCCAACCCCTGCGGCAAGATCGGCAAGCGCTACCTCAGCGTCGAAAGCCACATCCGCATGATGGCGGCGTCGCAGCCGTTCATCTCGGGCGCGATCTCAAAAACCATCAACATGCCGAACGACGCCACGGTGGAGGATTGCAAGTCCGCCTATCTGCTCTCCTGGAAGCTCGCCTTGAAGGCCAACGCGCTCTATCGCGACGGCTCGAAACTGTCGCAGCCGCTGAACTCGCAGCTGATCAGCGACGACGACGAGGAAGACGATGCCGTCGAGTCGTTCTACGAAAAGCCGATGGCCGCGCGCACCGCGCAGCTCTCGGAAAAGGTCGTGGAGCGGCTGGTCGAGCGCATCGTGGTGATGCGCGAACGCGAAAAAATGCCGGATCGCCGCAAGGGTTATACCCAGAAGGCGGTGGTCGGCGGCCACAAGGTTTACTTGCGCACCGGCGAATATGACGACGGCCGGATCGGCGAGATCTTCATCGACATGCACAAGGAAGGTGCGGCGCTCCGCTCCATCATCAACAACTTCGCCATCGCGATCTCGCTCGGCCTGCAATACGGCGTGCCGCTGGAGGAATATGTCGACGCCTTCACCTTCACCCGGTTCGAGCCGAACGGCCCGGTGCAGGGCAATGACTCAATCAAGTTCGCGACCTCGATCCTCGACTACGTGTTCCGCGAACTCGCGGTCAGCTACATGGGCCGCTTCGACCTCGCCCATGTCGACCCCTCCGAGACCAATTTCGATGCGATGGGCCGCGGCGTCGACGAAGGCAAGGCGCCGGAGCAGCCCAACAACAAGTACCTGTCGAAGGGCCTGACCCGCTCGCGCACCGACAATCTCGTGGTGATGCGCAACGTCGCCGCCGAACCGTCAACCGAAGCCCGCGGGGCCCATAACGTCACCTCCCTGTCCGGCCACGGCCCCACCGCCCGCGTCACCGACGCGCTCGAAGGCGCGGTGGCCCTGAAGCAGGAAGTCCAGCACGATCTGTCGCCGACCGAAAAGCTGGAAGCCCTGCAATGGAGCAAGGCGGGCGCCGCCGCGGCACAGGCAGCACCGTCCAAGGCCGAACGCCGCCAGGAAGCCCGGGCAAAAGGTTACGAAGGCGAGATGTGCGGGGAGTGCCTCAACTTCACGCTGGTGCGGAATGGGACGTGCATGAAGTGCGATACGTGTGGCAGCACGACGGGGTGTTCGTGAGGGTTCACTGAGCGTCATGGCCGGGCTTGACCCGGCATCCAGGAAAACATCGGGCGGCCGAAAGGCCGCCCTTCGTGCCTTTAGCCACATGCAGTAAATGCTGCGGCGAGGGCAACAGGCTAAGTTATTTTATCGCTGCTCGCACTTTGGCTTTCAGTGCCTCCGGGTGATCGCCAGCCAGAAAGGAATCCACCGGGATTATCTCCTTACCCTCATTGGATGCCTTCTTGCCGAATGGATCAACATGAGACCACTCATGCTCCATCGACTTTGTACCATCATCCTCCAAGATCAACGTCCACCAGCTCTCGCTCTGACGTAACGCTCCCTTGATTTGCTCGCTGATTTGTATCCGCCTCACCACTACCATTTCCTCCAGGTTGCGTTGCGCCAGATATGCACACCCGAATTGAGGCGGAGTCACGGCAGATAAACTGAGAAATGCGCCTGCCCCGCCGCATCCCGTCCGCCAATGCTCTTCCCAAAAGATCGGTGAACGGCAAGCGCGCCGACCTTGACAAATCGAAGACTTCAACCATTTGTTAACTATCGCGCTAAGCACAACCGGCAGCCTGCGGCTCGTTCGATTGGGTAAAGCGCTCCGAAATTCCGACGGGCAGGTCTCGTCGGATAGGCCCAACGGGCCGACCTAACATCGCCGGCAGAGCCGCGTCGATTGTTGGGCTAATTCTGCGCGGACAAACGGAGATGCGCATATGTCTGTTACCCCCATCAAGTCTACGAATCCGTCTAACTCGGACACCTTGCCCGAGTTGACGAGTCAGCAGCTCAGCAAGTGGCTTTCCTCGCCTCCCGAGAACAGCCGCCGTGTCACAATCGGTCCCGAATTGGCGCTGGACGTGCTGGAGAACCTGAACAAGGGCAATCGCACCAAGAAGCCGGAGGAAATCCGCCGCTACGCCACCGACATGAAGGCTGGCAATTGGAAGCTTACCGGCGAGTCTATCAAGTTCGGCACCGACGGTATGCTGAAGGACGGGCAGAATCGTCTTTCGGCCTGCATCCAGGCCGGTGTGCCCTTCGGTACGCATGTCGTGTTTGGTATTGATCCCGAAGTCTTCGCAAACATGGATCGTGGCAAGAACCGCAATCCCTCCGACGTTTTCCACATCGCGCAGATAAGTTACCCGAGCGACACCTCAGCAACGGTGCGCTGGCTGATCTTGCTCGATAGTGGCGAGGCGAAAGCTCGTACCACCTTCCAGCCGGATCACCTCCTTCGCGAATACGGCAGCCTTGACGCCGCACAGCTGGAAGCGTGCGTCAAGATCGCAAGGAAAATCAAGAGCCTCATCAAGCAGCCCGTGGGTCCGCTCGCAGCCATGTACTATCTGGCCCGCCAGAAAAATGCACAAAAGGCTGACGAGTTTTTCAAGAAATGGGCTAATGGCGAGCCCCATCCGATCCAGCAGAAGCTGACGAAAAAGATCATGAAAATGGCGTCGGACAATAACGGTCGCGTTCATGATGTTGTTCGCACCGCACTTCTCGTTCAAGCTTGGAACCACTTCGTCAAGGGCCAGAAGGGCGCAATGACGAAGCTCGATTGGTCGTTGAAGTTGCCGTTCCCCACGATTCAGCATTGATGATTTGATTTGTATGGAGAGCGGAAGCGCACTGATCGCGCTTCCGCTCTCCACTGCCGCGAACGGATTGGACTCGGCCGCCATGGCAAGATCTTCGCGCGTAATTAGCATTCAGAACCCGGAGCAAGATAAAATTGCCGCCATACGGGAACTGCGTGAGCGGGCAATAAATCTTCGAAGGGACGTGTCCGAGGGATCATATGGGTACGACGAACTAACGCGCTTCTATGAACTGATAAAAGACTCTGAGTCCACATTGGAAATGGCGAATTCTAAGTTGAGCGAGCGTGCGGGGCTCGGTAGCGGGTTCTTTGCGACTGTTGCCCGGAACGGGCGCAGCCCGAAGCTGCAAAATTTCCTCCGAGCGCTCACATCCATTATTGAGGTTTCTAATGAACGCCTTGTACATGTCGATGCTCGCGCGAACTCGACTAACTCCGTAGTCGTCTCGCGAATTAAACGAGACCGTGTCCAGCTACTATCATTAGCGCAGTCACTCCACGTCCTGGCCCGCGAAGAGATCGCACGGCTCGATGCGAATCTTCCCAATGATCCTGACAGGATAGCAAGGCATAAAAAGCAGCGCGAGCTGATGAAGATTTTCGCTGATGGCTTCGAACAGATCTCGAAAGCACTGACTGCCCTTGAGACAAGCCCCAACGAGCCGGTGCTGCTCGGACGAGCCGGTCGCGTGGTCGGTAGCATGGGCGAGACACTTACAACTTGGTGGAAAGAGAATGGCGCTGAAGCAATGGATTGGGCAATACGAGTCCCCGTCTTCGTGGGAGGCGTGGCAATGCTCGGTTGGGCAGGAGCAGATATGACGGTCGGCACAACTGCGATGGCCGCGCTCGTTGGTGGTCAGAAGGTGCTCAGCGCAATTAAAGCCCGCAAGAGCCAAGGAAAGGCAAAGGCGAAATAGAGACAGCGATGAAAACGACGGACAAATGCAGATAAGTGTACCTAGGATACCGAATTGAGATTAAATAGCACAGCGCGTTGGGCGGATTGGAGCCGAAGGCGTAATCCGCCGTTGCGATGGGTATGACGGCGGATCAAGATCCGCCCTACAAACTCGTTGCCCTGAGTACGCTCTGCAGGGAAATCTTGAGGGCGTCACCGACCGCCTCCGCCACCTCAACATGCGAAATCGTCGTTTCATCCAGAGCGTTCTGAACAATCTTGCCGCCAATCAGCGAGATCAGCTTGACAGGTACAGAGCCGCTGTTCTCGAAAACGACCGTTTCATGCGCGATCCGGATTGCTTTCGGAAAATTCGCGAAGCCCCGTGCATAGCGACGTCGGATCACATCGTCCGGGATGCTGTGACCGCCACGGCTTACACGTTCGTGGACGCGTCGCACGTTCAGTCCGACGTTGCTCAGAACCACGAACATCAGGCCAACGCGATAGCCTGAATTCCGCGCGGTCGATAGCAGGTCGAGCGACTGATGGCTCGACAAGGTGGTTTCGTAGACGAAATTCCTTTGATCGGAAATGAGACGGTCGAGCCTTTCGATCACCCGGCGTCCCGCAAGCCGACTGACAGATTCGGGTCTACCCGGCGAAATCCCGCGAGCGATGAGATCGGCATTGACGAACTCGCCGGATCCCTGCAATTCCCTTGAATTCTGGTAGATCGAGGATTTTCCCGATCCGTTGGTCCCGCCAACGATCCAGCATTTGAGAAGGGACGTATCGATCATCGACCCGGCATGATGGTGCGAAGGATGACGTCCTCCTCCCTGTCGGCATCGATCAGGTGAATCGTGCCGTCCGGCATCAGCTTGATGATGCCTTCTCCGATCGATCGGTCGACATAGTAGGCCGGTACGCCAGCGGCGCGAGCCGCCGCGATCGCGTCCGCTCCCGTCCGGGCAATTCTGCCCTCATCCCTCTCCAGAGCCTCGATCAGCATCGTCGAAATCCTCGTAGCATCTTCTCAATCTAGTGGCTCGCGCGGCAAATTCCAAGCTGTCGCTGTACAATTCGATCGCGAGCGCGTAGGGCAGATTGCGCATCCTATAAACTATCGTCGTCCCTGCGAACGCAGGGACCCATAACCACCGATGTGCGTTGCTACCGAAGGTCTCGACCGTCAGCGCTTGACCGAAAG
>NZ_JAURXB010000134.1 GCF_030654605.1 Bradyrhizobium sp. | reverse complement strand
TGCGATCAGGCGGTCTTGGTGTAGACCTTGGAGAAGTTGTCCTGAGCGGTCTTGGCGCCGTCAGCGACGAGCTTGCCGAGATATTCGCTCGAGGCCTTCGCCCGCGACACGAACACTTCGCCGCGCGCGCGGACCATGTCGGACTGGATCTGGACCGCTTCGTTGAACGACTTGGCGGAAGCCAGCTTCTCGATGCCGGCGAAAAACGCTTCGGCGTCCTGGTAGAGCGCGTCCTGGATATTGCGGCTGATCTTGGCGGCCTCGGAGACCGAACCGGCAACGGCGGTTTCGATCGCGGCGGTCACCTTCTCGGTGCCGGCATGGATGTCGGCGGCGCGAACCTTGGCGGTCTCGGTCTGCTTCTTCACGAACTCACGGGCGGCTTCCGGAACTTCCATGTTCTGGAGCTTGGTGAACGCCTCGGTGACGGGCGCGAAGGCTTCCTTGACGGTGTTCAGCACGGAATTGGTTTCGGTGGTCATTGGGGTTTCTCCATCCTCAGGTTTGAGCTATGGGCTCACCCCGTCCGGATTGGCCCGGGGCAATCTCTTTATGACACGGTTAATGGTGCGTCGCAACATCAATGGTGCGCTGCGATATCACGAATCCGTGATCAGCCAGATTAATGCGCAATTTGCCCGGTTAGCGGGCGCCGCCCTGCCTCAGTGCTGGACAGCCCCCGGCAGCCCGTAGGCCTCGAGCTGGGCCCGGACCTGCGCCACATTGTGCCCGAGCACCACGATATCGTGGTTGCGGCCGTCCTTGTCCTTCACATGGTCGCGCAGCAGCGCTTCCGCCTTGAATCCGAGGCCCTCGAAGATCGCGATGGCGCCGGATTGATCGACGGTCATCTGCACCACCAGCTTTTCCAGGCCGGCGCCCAGGGCGAGCGCAAACGTCTCCTGCGACAGCGCGCGGCCGACGCCCTGCCCGCGCACATCGGCGGACACCACATTGCGGATTTCGCCGACATGGGGCGACCATGACCAGGGATCGCGCACCAGGGTGCCGCATCCGACCACCCGGCCCGCCTTAACCGCCAGGATGCTGGTGATGGCGCCGCGTTCGATCTCCTTGACCCAGGCCGACAGCACCTTGGGCTCGCTGATGTTGCGCGGCAGGAACAGCAGATCGTGCACCGGCAGTTTTTGCGCGAAGTCCAGCACGGCGGCCTCGTCGGCGGGCGACATCAGGCGGAATTCGATCTCGCCGGCTTCGGTCTGCACGCGGCGCGGATAGGTTCTGGTCTCGCTGCTCATATCGATCTCTCGCATA
>NZ_JAURXB010000133.1 GCF_030654605.1 Bradyrhizobium sp. | reverse complement strand
TGCTTGTTCGGCGACTTGAAGTAGTCGGCCATCTTTTCCTGGAAATCGTCATAGCCGTCGTCGCCATGCATGCCGCAGGGCTCCTCGGCATGGGTGTGGATGTCGATCGCGACGACGTCATCGATATTGGGCAGCTTCAGTTTGGGCATGTTGTTTCCCCGGCAGAGCGGCTTGATTTTACACGGTCGTGAATTGATTATACTATATAACAAATTCCGCAAGGCGGCATGACGAGCCGGCATCATAATAGCGGCGGCCGAGAAAAACTAAAAAGGGAGGATGCGATGGCGCAGGCGGAAGCCTTCGAAACCAATTTCTGGAAACACGCCAATCTGCGCAAGGTCTGGGACGACATCGTCCCGGGCGAACCGCGCAAGACCATTCCCTACACCCTGACCCGCGACGCCATCGAACTCTACTGCGCTTCGGTCGGCGAGGACCATCCGATCTATTTCGACGAAGCCTACGCCAGAACCACCCGCTACGGCGGGCTGATCGCGCCGCCGTCGATCCATATCCTGCTGATGTTCGCCTGCACGCCCGCGGACGACTGGATGCGTTCGCCGGGCACCGTCAATGCCGGGCAGTCCTGGAGCTACAACATTCCGGCGCGTCCCGGCGATGTCATCACGCTGCAGGCCCGGGCGCTCGACAAGTTCATCAAGCGCGAACGGCTGTTCGTGGTGCACGACAATGTCTTCTTCAACCAGCACGGTGACGTGGTCTGCTCCGGCCGCGGCTGGACCATCCGGCCGGAATGAAGCGAGGGAAATCATGACCACCACATTTGAAAACCTCGGCGAGGGCGACACCATCGACGGGCCGACATTCGAAGTCAGCCGCGAATCCATCCGCCTGTTCTGCGACGGCTCGCTCGACTACAACCCGCTGCATCTCGACGACGAATACATGAAGGGCAGTTTCGGCAAGACCAATTTCGGCGGCATCATCATGCACGGCATGAACAACTTTGGACTGATCACGCGGATGCTGACGGACTGGGCCTATCCCGCCGGCGCCATCCACCGCCGCCTCGAAACCCGCTGGGTCAAGCCGGTGAAGCCGGGCGACACCATCCAGCCGACCGGAATCGTCAAGTCGAAGCAGGTCACCGCCAATTCGCGCTGGGTCCTGATCGACGTCATGGTGAAGAACCAGAGCGGCGAGAAAGTCGCGACCGGCGAGGCGATGGTGGAGTTTCCGAACTGAGGGGGCGGGGGTGAGCTGACGTCACATCCGCCGCAGTCGATCGGGCCGCGA
Source organism: Bradyrhizobium sp. (assembly GCF_030654605.1). Taxonomy (GTDB): domain Bacteria; phylum Pseudomonadota; class Alphaproteobacteria; order Rhizobiales; family Xanthobacteraceae; genus Bradyrhizobium. The sequence goes on along the minus strand of NZ_JAURXB010000133.1, from coordinate 72,296 downwards.
TGGTCACTTCTGCCGGCCGGCATCAGGCCAAAATGCTGTAGCAAATGCGAGGGAACGGCAGGCGACTGAGGGCGGAGTTTGCGTGCCGCACGGGCCGGGCACGCCCGGCCCCGACGCGGCCGAAAGGACGGTCGGCTTGAGGGTGGCGAAGAATGCAAGGAAAAACAATCCTCCGATGCCGAATAGAAAGAGACTGAAAACTTGCTTCATATCGGCTCCTATGCATTTTCCAGTTCGCGCTGAACGGGCGCCTCAGTTGAGGAGACAACTTGCGCTCCCGGGGCAAGCGTATTTTCGTGAATGTTCTCCGTTGCGGGCACCGGCTCCTTGATCCGGAACCAGGCGACATAAAGGGCCGGCAAGAACAGCAGCGTCAGAACCGTGCCCACGATGATGCCGCCCATCATCGCGTAGGCCATCGGCCCCCAGAAGATCTCGCGCGCGATCGGGATGAGTGCGAGACTTGCGGCAGCCGCGGTCAATATGATCGGCCGCATCCGATGCTCGGTTGCTTCGACGACGGCGTCCCATGCAGGCCGTCCTTCCTCCTTGAGCTCTTCGATCTGCACGATCAGGATCACCGAGTTGCGGATCAGGATGCCGATCAACGCCAGCACACCGAGGATTGCAACGAAGCCGAGCGGAGCTCCGCTTGGCAGCAGGGCCATGACCACACCGATCAGGGCGAGCGGCGCGACCGCAAACACCAGGAACAGCCGATGAAAGCTTTGCAGCTGTATCATCAGGATGGTCGCCATGATGAAAAGCATCAGCGGGACGACCGCCGCGATCGGGGCCTGGCTCTTCGCGCTTTCCTCGACCGAGCCTCCGATCGTGACCGAGTATCCCGCCGGCAGGCCTTTTGCGAACTCGTTCACCTTAGGCGCAAGTTGATCGACGACCGTCTTGGGCTGCGCGGTATCGAGAATGCTTGCCTTGAGCGTTATCGTGGGAATCCGGGATCGCCGCCAGATGGTGGGCTGCTCGACCTCATAGCGCAGTGTAGCCACGGCTCCGAGGGGCACCGATTGCCCGCCCAGGCCGATCAATTGCAGGTCGCGAAGTGTATCGATCGATGCACGCTCAGGCGCGGTCGCGCGGCCCATCGCATTCACCAGGTAAATGCTATCGCGCACCTGAGTGATCGTAGAGCCGGCGAGCACGCCGTTCAATGTCGTCGCGATGTCTTCAGAGCTCACGCCGAGCTGTCGCGCCTTGTCCTGCAGTACATCGACTTTGACGACGCGTGCGGGCTCCATCCAGTCGAATACGACATGATCGAGATGCGGATTGGCGCGGACGATGCCGGCGAGGTTTTGGGAAAGTTCCCTCACCTTGGCGATGTCGGGCCCGCTCAACCGATACTGCACGGGACGCCCGACCGGGGGGCCGACCTCGAGCAGTTTGACGAAAGTATCCGTACCGGGAAACGTCTTCTTCAGATAGGTTTCGAATTGTGCCTTGACGCGATCACGTGCGGCAATGCCACCCCTGGTGACGACGACCATTTGGCCGAACCAGGCGTTCGCCGTCTGTACATCGAACGACAGCACAAATCGCGGGGCGCCGGTTCCCACATAGGTCGACCAATGTTCGACAGCCGGATTGCCCTGCAGCTGTTCACGCTCGAAGCGAGCGGTCTGCGCATTCGTCTCGGTAATCGAGGCGTTCTGAGGCAGGTTCCAGTCGATGACCAGTTCGGCGCGGTCCGACGACGGAAAGAACTGCTGCTGCACGAAGTTCATGCCGAAGAGCGCAAGTGCGAAGGCCGCGACCGTCACCCCCACGGTGGTCCACCGATGACGCATGCAAATCAGAAGCAGACGGGCGAACATCTGCCCAAACCGGCCCTTGGAGTCATGATGGCCTTTGATCTTGGCGGGCAGAATCGTCACGCCAAGCAAGGGCGTGAACAGCACTGCGACGACCCACGACACGAGCAACGAGACGGCAATGACCACGAACAAGGTGTAGGTGAATTCACCGGCGTTGCTGGTGTTGAGGCCGATCGGAATAAACCCGGCTACGGTGACCAACGTTCCCGTCAGCATGGGAAGGGCCGTGGAGGTGTAGACGTGCGTCGCGGCCTTCTCCAGGGGATCGCCCAGTTCGAGCCGTGCCACCATCATTTCAACGGCGATCATGGCGTCGTCGACCAGAAGGCCGAGCGCGATGATCAAGGCGCCGAGCGAGATGCGCTGCAGTGAAATTCCGGCATATTCCATCACAACGAATGTGATCGCCAGCACCAGCGGGATCGCGATCGCAACGACCAGGCCGGCGCGGAGGCCGAGGCTCAGGAAGCTGATCCCGAGCACGATGATAACCGCTTCGAACAGAGCCTTCGTGAAACCAGAGACGGCGTGTTCGACCACGACCGGCTGATCGGCGACGAGATGAACTCCCAGGCCGATCGGCTGCTCGGCCAGGATCTTCGACATTTCCTCTTTCAGCGCCTCGCCGAATTTCAGCAAGTTCGCGCCCGACTTCATCCCGATCGCGAGTGCGATCGCCGGCTGACCGCTAAAGCGAAACACCATGGTCGGAGGATCCGCATAGCCGCGCGTGATGGTTGCCACATCTGTCAGCGGGAAGAACCGGTCGTTGACCCTGAGATTGATCGCCTTCAGGCTTTCCTCGGATGCGAATTGACCGTTGACCCGCACGCTGATGCGTTCCGGCCCCTCCTGGAACACGCCCGAGGGCGCGACGGCATTTTGCGCCTGCAATGATGAAACGATGGAGCGGGTGTCGAGTCCGAGCGATGCGATCTTCCGGGTCGAGAACTCCAGGAAAATTCTTTCATCCTGCGCGCCGAGGATATCGACCTTGCCGACATTCGGGACGGTCAGGACTTTTGCGCGAATGTCTTCGACGCGGTCGCGCAACTGGCGCGGGGTCAAGCCGTCGCTGGTGAAGGCGTAGATGTTGCCGAAGACGTCGCCGAAGCGGTCATTGAAGCCGGGACCCATCACCCCTTGCGGGAAATCGCCCTTGATGTCCGCGATCATGTTGCGCACGCGCGCCCAGGTCGGTGCAACGTCGGCAGCCCTTGTCGTGTCGCGCAGATAAACGAAGACGGTTGTTTGGCCCGCAACGGTGACGCTCTTGGTATAGTCGAGCGACTCCAGCTCTTCGAGCTTCTTCTCGATCCTGTCGGTGACCTGGCGGGTCATTTCCTCGGGCGAAGCGCCCGGCCACTGCGCTCCGATCACCATGGTCTTGATGGTGAAATCCGGATCTTCCTGCCGCCCCAGCTGCAGATAGGCGAACAGACCCGCCGCCATGAACGCGATCATGAAGTACCAGACGAGCGAACGATGTTCGAGGGCCCAGTCCGAGAGGTTGAAGGTCTTCATGGCGTGGCGTCCTGTTCGATGCGGACTTGCTGTCCCTGTTTGAGAGTATGAATTCCGGCAGTTGCGATGCGCGTTCCGGCGGCGAGACCGCCGGTGACCCGAATGCCTCTTTCGTCCTCGGCGAGATCGACCTTGCGGCGTGAGACCGTGCTTGTGGAAGTGTCGATGACCCAGACGAAAGTCTCGGCGCCCTCTTTGAGAACGGCGGACGCGGGCACTCGGAGAACTGAGCTGTATCCGCTGCTGAGGCTTGCCGTGATGGTGCTTCCGAGCCGAAAACTCTCAGGCGGATCATTCAAGGCGATGCGAACGCGGCGCATGCGTGTTACTTGATCGGCTTGCGGCGCTATTTCGCGAATTTGGCCCTGGACTTGAACGGCAGGAAGCAGCTGCAGGCTGGCGGTGAACGGCAAACCGACGGTCAAGGGCACGGGGAAATCCGCGCCAACATCGACCACAGCCTCACGGGCGTCCAGCCGCGCAACGGTCACGACGCTCTGCCCCGGCGCCACGACTTGTCCCACCTCGGCTTTCACGGCTGTGACGACACCCGCGAAATCGGACTTGACCCGGGTATAGCCCAGCTGCTCGATCGCCTTGACCAGGTTCGCACGGGCGCGGGCGGTCGAAGCTTGTGAGCCCGCGCGCACCTGCTCTGCATCGTCCAGCGTCTGCTTAGTCGTGGCGTCGGTCTTGATCAGGATCCGTTTCCGCTCCTCGGTCCCGGTCGCATTTTCAAGGAGGGCCTCGGCTTTCGAAAGATCCGCCTTCGCTGACCGTACCGCCAGCTCGAGGGCAGTGGGATCTACTGCTGCAATCGTTTGCCCTTCCGCAACCAGGTCTCCGACGTTGACTGGACGCGCGACAAGGCGTCCCAGCGCGCGAAACCCGAGATTCGTCTCATAGCGGGGCTGGATGGTGCCGACCGCCGCTGTGCTGCCGGTTGCGGTCGGTAGCAGAACGGTCGACAGCACGGGCCGGACAGGCTCCGGAGCCTTCACCTCCTGCTTGCATCCGGCCACCGTCAATGCCGAAGCGAGGGTGCCTGCAACAACGAGAAACTGCGTTCTCATGATCGATCCTCGCCAAATGTCACGGGTTGACCGGTGCTCAGCAGCTTGCCCCCGTCGATCACGACGCGGTCCCCAGGCTCAAGCCCTTGCTTGATCGTCATTGCTCCGGCTTCGTAAGCGCCGATGGTCACCGGCTTCAGGAATGCCTTCTTCGTCTTCGGGTCGACGATCCAGACGGCGGGCTTTGACCCCTCTGCCGTCAGCGCGGTCCACGGCAGCGTGATCTCCGCGGCCGGTTTGATCCCGGCGGTCCCCGCGATCGCGTTTCCGAGCGTCATTGCAGGGGACGGATCTTGGATAGCGACCTTCACGCGTACAGTGGAGCTCTTGGGATCGACGGCCGGTGATACCTCCCGGAGGTACCCCGTGGCGGTCACACCGGAGTCCGAGACCAGCGCCAGTGACACGCGGCCGTGCTCCACGTCGTCAAAGAACATCGATTCCGGAACATCGAAAACGGCGTCGCGCTCGCCATCTTGCGCCAGCGTGAAGACCGCTTGGGCCGCCTGCACGACCTGTCCAAGTTCAAGGCTTCGCGCAGTAATCACACCCGCCGCGCGGGCGTGCAGTTCTGTATCGCCGAGCGCTTCGCGGGCTCTTCCCAGCTCCGCTTTCGCCGATTCAAGCGTGCTCTGTGCGGTTCGCAATTGCTCCTGCGCCTGGTCGTAGGCGACGCGGGTGGTGAAGCCGTTCGAGAGCAGGGAGCTTTGCCGATCAAATGTCGCTTGCGCCACACGCAGCTGAGCCGCCGCCGCGGCCACGCCTGCGGTCGCGGCGTCAAAATCGGCCTGCTGCTCGGCTGGATCGAGCTGACCCAGGAGGTCGCCGGCATTGACGTGGGCGCCTACATCCACCAGGCGCGCAAGCACGCGCCCGCTTACACGAAAAGAGAGATCGGCGCTGAAGCGGGGCTGGACCTCGCCGGTCAGCGTCACGGTAGCCTGCCCATTTCGCGACTGCACGAGTTCGGTATGCACCAGCGCGGGGCGCTCGGCAGAAACATCAGAATTTTCCTTGCAGGCCGTCAGGAGCGTCGCCAGAAGCGCGAGTGCGGTGGCGGTGCCGATGGGCAGAGAAACGGCCCATGCGGGCGGGTAGGAAATGGGAACGTACAAGGGGGCCTCCTTTAATTAAACTATACCGTATAGTTTAGTTCCGACAAATGTCAAGTCTCGAAACCGGCTCTGGCGGAGGGATTGCGTTCCGCACAAAAGACTGGCCCCGGTGAAGACCGGGGCGCCATGGCTCGCATGGATCAGTTTTCGGGACAGACCAGAACGCGCCGGTGACCGTTTCGCCGGTATCCCGACACGTAGTAGCAGCCGTCATCGGAGGAGGCGTAGGATCCGCTATCGGCGTAAGCTGCAGCCGCCGCCACATCGGGCCAGTGCCGATAACCGCGGCCATGCCCGTACCCATAGCCGGCATAACCGCCTCGCGCGTAGTTCGCGCCGTAGGCCGCGCCGCGACCTTCGACCCCGCGGAAACCGGTCCGTCCGCCGCGATCGAGATTCTGCAATCCGGCGCCGCCGCCGAGACGTGAGAAACGAGGCCGAGCACCTGCGATATCGCGCGGTGGTGCGCCTGCGAGGTCGCGAGGCGCCAGGCCAGCGGGAGGAGTGTGCGGAGCACCGCCAGGACGAGGACCACCGGCGCCCGGCCCCGGAGGCGGGCCGCCGGGAACGAAACCTGGAGGCGGACCAGCGAGGGCTGGTGGCGGACCCGGTGGCGGACCTGGCGGAGGACCAAATTGGGCGAGTGCGGCACCTGGCGTCAGGAGTGCGGCGCCGACCATCGCGGTTGCGGACAGCATTAGAAGTGTCTTTTTAGGCATGGTGTATGTCCTTCGATCTAGACTTCTGGTCGGACGGCAATCGCCGTCGCTTGCCCGCTCGCCGAGGGCACGCGAGGCCGCGGCCCGGGGCGGCCGATTCTGGGGCGGCGGGAAGTCACGCGGTTGGCGCGCTGCTCGCGCCGCGTCAGAGGGAAGTCCAGGTCGAACGAGTTCCATGTCGGGCCGGAGGTACGGTCGATCCGGCCGCCCAGGCTCATGATCAGATCGCCGGCGACCCGAAGGCCGCGACCAAGCTTGATTCGACCCACGCCCGATCCATTGTCGGTGACTCGGCAGTTCACCCACGTATTTGCGCGCATCAGCTCAATCTTGATTTCACCGTTCCGGCCATCGAAATAGGCGTGACGGGCCGCGTTCGTCACGAACTCGTAGATGGCCAATGCCAGGCGCCAGCACCGCTCCGACTCCAGGGGCAGAATCTCAGCCGACAAAACCAGGCGAATATTCATGCGATCCAGCTTGGATCGGCTCAGCGCCAATCCCAACTTTCGAAGCTGGTCGCCGGCGTCCGCCAGCGTGTCGCCATCCGGCATCGTCAAAATGCTGTGGACCTGGACATGCTGATGAAGCAATTCGACGACGTTGCTCAGTTCCTCCTTGGCCGCGGCGTTGTCGGTCCAGACGGCCTTGTAGGTGACAAGGTTGATGAGCGAGGCGAACTCGTTCTTGATGCGATGATTGAGTTCGTCCAGAAGGGTGCGTCCCTCCAGGGCTGGCGTATAGGGTAGGGGATCGGCCACAGCAGGCTCCTGGTTATCCAAACTATACCGTATAGTTTATTTTACTTGTACTCTGATCGAAGCCGTGTCAAGCCGGAATGGTCAGCGAGCCTGGGCGCTCGCAGCATCGTGAATGCAGAGGTGAAGCCGATGGTGAACACGAACAATGATCTGAAGCGGCCGCGTCCGGGAAGGCCGCCCAAAGACCTTGCAGGTGACGTTAAAACCCGGATCCTCGATGCCGCCCAGCGGGTATTTCTCGAGAGAGGTTATCAAAGCGCCAGTCTCGACGAGATTGCCACGACGGCACCGGCGAGCAAGCCGACCATCTATGCTCACTTCCCCGGGAAGCAGGCGCTCTTCGAGGCGGTGGTGGCCCGTGTCGTCGAAGGACTGACGGATTTCGAGGACTTTGCGCCCAAGGGGCGCTCGGTGCAGGACAGGCTCGCCAGCCTGGGCATCGAGGTCGTGCAGCGGTTCATCGACGAGACCATCGGCATCACGCGCGCCACAATCGCCGAGGCAGACAGATTTCCGGCCTTGAGCCGCCAGGTCCATGAACACGGGCGGGACCGCGCCGCGGCTGCCGTGTCCAATATCCTGAACGGTGCCACCCACACGCTTGCGCGCGGCGCCAAGGGAGCCTTCGGTCCGAAACGAAGTGTTTCCACGGCGCAGATTTTCATGGATCTCGTTCTGCTGCCGATGATCATGCGGGCTTTGATGGGGGAGGGCGCAAAAGATCTGCGCAGCGAACTGCCCGCTTTCGTGCGCGAACGTGTCAGCTTCTTCCTGGCGGCCTGTGAAGCGGATTGGGGAAAGTGAGTCTCTTGCGCACTGTCATCGACAAGCGTTCGCGATTCTGGAATGGTGCGCCATTCTCGATCGGCGAGGGCTCCCGTTGAGCGGAGCAGGGCGGTCGAAAACAAGGCCTTGAGGGGGACGCCATCTCGGCGAACGCGTGGAAAGGTTGGCGTTCCGTCGCAACGGCTGGTCTCCATCCGCCAATGCCGGCCTCCACGCCGGCTTGTTGCGCTACCATCGCGCCGGCGGTGTCGAACACCACACGCTCAGGCCATTTATGATCCGTATGGATTCGAATCTTGATCTTCTGATCGAGCGGAACCCCGGCCTGTGGAGCAGAAGGTGCGGGGAAGCACCAGTTCGCGGCAAGAAGCGTCGCGAGCAAGAAGCTTCCTACCCACCCCAAATACTGAAACACCGGCATGATCAGAGCCTCAGCGGGCGTGAGAGGATAGCAGTTCGCAGCGGCAGGCCTCGCTGAAATCGCGCAACGGATCCATCTCGTTGATCAGGTCGAGCAAATCGACGAACGTCCTGTTCGGCGATAGATACGTGTTTATGATCAGCCGAGCCGCCTTTTCGGCGGCTTCAATCACGGCATCGCTCGAAAGGATCTTCATCCGCGCGATGAGAGCGTAGAGGCCGACGAGCTTCGAGACCTCCGACTTGTCATTGACGATCGCGTCGGCGTACAGCGTCGCTGCTTCTTCAATGAAGTCCTTGTAGAGTTCTTCGCGTTGGGACGTGGCCCGCACTGAATGGCGGAAACGGTCCTTGCGACGCTGGGTCACCCAGTTGGTGACAATCGAAGCCAGCGTTCCGGACGCCGACCCCGAAAACGACGCAATCGCGGGAATGTAGAACATATCCATTCTGGGTGTCTCTTTATTGCCGGCTCAATCGGAGTCTCGGGAGATCGCGGATCGAATTGGTCGTTCCGGCTTCACTCCCTTGGGGCTTTTGCTCACGAGCCCGCCGGCGCTTTGCTCGAACACCACCCGACACGCGTCGCTGAGATCGGAACCGTTCTGTCTCAGGCATCGCTCAACGCTGGTGGGATCGGGAATGTAACCAATGCAGAGCCGGAAGGCGTCCGGAGCACACGCCGCTCGCTGCTCCGGGGTGCCGCGATTTTCCTGCGCAGAGGCGGCTGTCGCGCAAAGCAACACTGCCATCGCCGGAATAGTTCGTCTGGTTTTTGAAATCATGTCGGATCACTTCTCTGATTGATCCCTGCGCAAGAAGACGATTTCAGCGATTTACCGCGCTCACAGAAAGCTGAGCGGGTCGCTTGACCCTTCTCCTTGACAGGCCTGCTTGCCCGTGGTTTATCCAAACTATACGGTATAGTTTAGTTCCTCGGGGCGGAATGTCAATCATCTTCTTTCCAGCCAGGACAACCTCTGGCGCAGGGGCGGAGATCGGCAATCCCGAGGGTGGTCCGAAATCATCAAACCAAGAGCACACCATGAATTCCCAGCTTCAACCTCACCTCTCGGCGGCGAAAAGACAGCTGCCATTCGACAGTGTGGTCCTGCTATTGCAGGGTGGCGGTGCGCTGGGGGCATATCAGGGCGGCGTCTACGAGGCGCTGGCGGAGGCCGATATCCATCCCAACTGGATCGCCGGCATCTCGATCGGGGCGATCAATGCCGCCATCATCGCAGGCAACCCGCCCAACTCCCGCGTCGATCGGCTGCGCGAGTTCTGGATGCAGGTGACCTCGGGCGCGCCCTGGTCAGGCAACCCATTCGTAGACCTCGCCCGGAGTGACGACGCGCGCAATCTCCTCAATCAAATGAACGCCGGTCTGGCTGCCGCATTCGGGGCAACGGGATTCTTCTCTGCACGGACCATCATGCCCTGGCTGCAGCCGGGCGGCACGATGGCTGCGACCAGCTTCTACGATACCAGGCACCTCAAGCAGACGCTGGAGCGCCTCGTCGATTTTGATCGCCTCAATGCCGGAATGACGCGCTTCAGCGCGGGCGCCGTCAATGTCAGGACCGGCAATTTCATCTATTTTGACACCAGCACTCACAAGATCACCCCCGAGCATGTCATGGCGAGCGGAGCGCTGCCGCCCGGCTTTCCGGCCGTCGAAATCGATGGCGAGCACTACTGGGATGGCGGCCTTGTATCCAATACGCCGCTGCAATGGGTAATCGAGAGCAACCCCCGCCGCGAGGACACGCTCGCTTTTCAGGTCGACCTCTGGAGCTCGCAAGGCGCGCTTCCGCGCAACCTCGCGGACGTCACCACACGTCACAAGGAGATTCAGTTTTCGAGCCGCACCCGTGCCAGCACCGGGCAATTCAAGAGCGTGCACCGGGTGCAGCGGGCCCTTGCAGCCCTGCTCCGCAGGCTGCCTGCCGATCTTGAGGAGAACGATGATCTGAAGCTCCTGAAATCGGTCGCCAGTGACAAGGTCTACAACATCGTCCACCTGATCTATCGGACCCGGAATTACGAGGGCCACTCGAAGGATTACGAATTCTCCCGCCTGTCGATGCAGGATCATTGGCGCGCGGGCTATCACGATGCCGTCCGCACGCTGCGCCATCCCGACGTTCTCGCTCGCCCTGCGAGCCTCGACGGCGTGTTCACGTTCGATCTCGAACGCGACGGTCGGGAATAAACAATCAACCGTTAAAGGCCAGACCCGAAGAGGATGTGAAGATGCGCGAGAAGGAAGTACTTGAACAGGCGTTCGCGATGCCGCTGACGAGTCCGTCATATCCGCCGGGGCCGTACCGGTTCGTCAACCGCGAATACCTGAATATCACCTACCGCACCGATCCGGCGAAGCTGCGCGCCGTGGTGCCCGAGCCACTCGAACTCGACCAGCGCGAAGCGCTCGTGAAGTACGAATTCATCCGCATGCCGGATTCGAACGGCTTCGGCGATTACACCGAAAGCGGGCAGGTGATTCCGGTCTCCTTTCGCGGCCGCAAAGGCAGCTACACCCACTGCATGTACCTCGACGATGAGGGGCCGATCTCCGGCGGCCGTGAGCTCTGGGGTTTTCCGAAGAAGCTGGCGAAGCCGACGCTGCGAACGGAGGTCGATACGCTGGTCGGAACCCTGGACTACGGCCGGCTTCGGGTGGCCACCGGCACGATGGGCTACAAGCATGGCGAAGCGGATCTGTCGCAGGTCAAGGCTTCACTTGAGGCACCGAACTTCCTGCTCAAGATCATTCCGCATGTCGACGGCACGCCGCGCATCTGCGAACTGGTCGAATACCACCTGGAGAATGTCACGATCAAGGGCGCATGGACCGGGCCTGCGGCGCTCCACCTGTCGCCTCACGCCTTGGCACCCGTGGCTGACCTGCCGGTCCACGAGGTGGTGTCCGCGACTCACATACGGGCCGACCTGACGCTCGGGCTGGGCAAGGTCGTGCACGACTACCTCCAGCAGCCAGGCCGGCGTCTCCTCGAAGCCCGCGAGATGAGTCTGGTCGGCTGAACATGAGGGCATGCAACAGACAAAGAAGGAGAGCGAATTGAGTATTATGAAGGGCAAGACGGCCGTTGTGACCGGCTCGACAAGCGGAATAGGCCTGGCGTGCGCGCGGGCATTCGCAGGTGCAGGCGCCAATATCGTGCTCAACGGAATCGGGGCACCGGCCGATGTCGAAAAAACGCGGACTGCAATTGAGAACGATTTCGGAGTGAAGGCAATCTATACGCCCGCGAACATGGCCGAGCCGATCGAAATCGCCAGTATGATTTCGCTTGCGGAGAGAACGTTTGGCCGGGTGGACGTACTCGTCAACAATGCCGGCATCCAGCATGTCTCGCCAATCGAGGATTTTCCGGTCGAAAAGTGGGATGCAGTCATCGCAATCAACCTCTCCTCCGCATTCCATACGATCCGTGCCGTTACTCCCGGCATGAAGCAACGAGGCTGGGGCCGGATCATCAACACGGCATCGGCGCATTCGCTGGTCGCATCGCCGTTCAAGTCCGCCTACGTCGCAGCCAAGCACGGCATCGCAGGTCTCACCAAGACGGTGGCGCTGGAGCTCGCGCAATCGAGGATCACGTGCAACTGCATCAGCCCCGGCTACGTCTGGACGCCCCTGGTCGAGAAGCAGATCCCGGAAACGATGAAGGCACGCAACATGAGCGAGCATCAGGTGATCAAGGACGTCCTGCTCGCTGCCCAACCTACCAAGCAATTCGTTACCGTCGAGCAGATAGCTTCGCTAGCGCTGTTTCTGTGCAGCGATGACGCCGCGCAGATCACCGGCGCCAATCTCCCCGTAGACGGGGGCTGGACGGCCGCGTAGGAGCCGCGTGGCGAAGAGTGAGATGTCCCCGCTCAGGGTACTTCTAATGGTGCCGTCGGGAAACGCCGGCTACCACTGTTACTGTGCATGGGGTTGTTTTCGATATTTTTGTTTGAGCCCCCGTCGGCCTCGCCGCCGGGTCTCTAATCGACCGGAACGCCATCCGATCCGCGTGTAACCAGCCTGGCTTTGGCGGCCTGCGCTCTGAGATGCGCACTCGGCGGCACCACGTGGGTGGCCAGCCCGATCCGTTCCAGGAAACGAATGGTCAGCCAGGTATTGTCCATCTCCCACCATTGATGGCCATGGCGCGCCGAGCGCGGGTCGGCGTGGTGGTTGTTGTGCCAGCCTTCGCCGTTGGAGATCATGCCGACGACAAAGTTGTTGCGGCTGTCCTCGTCGGTCTCGTAGCTGCGATAGCCCCACATATGGGTCACCGAATTCACCGCCCAGGTGATGTGCCAGACCAGTACGGTGCGGACGAAGACGCCGAACATCAGGCTGCCGAGGCCGGTCTGCGCGGCAGCCTCGGGTGATTGGCCCGATAGCCACGCCACCGCAAAACCGGCGGCGAAGAACAGCGGCATCTGGATCAGGTTGATCCAGACCAGCCAGCCGTAACGCTCGAGCGCGACGTAGAAGCGGTCGCGCAAAATGTCCTTGGCGTAGCGTTCGTAGATGCCGAGCCGCGCCAGTTCGGGCTGGTGCACCAGGATCCAGCCGATATGGCTCCAGAAAAAACTGGCCAGCGGGCTATGCGGATCGGGCTGTTCGTCGGCGAATTGGTGATGGCGGCGGTGGATCGCGACCCAGCGCGCCGGGGTTTCCTGCAGGCAGGACATCGCGACCACTACCATCGAATGCTCCAGCCATTTCGGCACCTTCAGGCCGCGATGGGTGAGCAGCCGGTGGTAGCAGAGGTTGATGCCGAACAGCCCGCACAGGTGGGTGAGGAGCATGGCGAGGATCAGCCCGCTCCAGGAGAACCAGCCGGGCATGAAGGCCAGCAGCGCCAGGGCATGGTAGCCGGCGATTACGATGATGTAGGGCCAGTTGAGCTGGAACGGCCGCACGCCGGCGGGCAGCGGTATTCGGCCCGGGGCGGCAAGGGGGGCGGCTTGATCCGCGGGGGCCAGAGTTGCAGGTTTGATGGCGGGATTTTGAGCGGTCGTCATGGTGGAGGCAGATCCCATCTTTGCGCGAGACCCAGCTCGGCCGAACAGCCAGTTCCAGATATAGGGTGCGAATCACGGTATCGCAGCAAACCTTTGACCGAATTTGCGTATTTTTCCTAGCCGGGGATTCAGGTTCCAACGGGCCGGGATCGGCCGGCGGCGTCCTGGTTTGCCGGTCCGGATTGACATTCGACCATTCGATGGCTTAGAAACCGGCCGTCCCGGGCGGTATGACCGCTGGCGGGAAAAATCTCATTTTGCCACTTTCGGCCTGTCGAAACACGGCCTTTCAAAGCATCAGGATTGTCCCATGAAGGTCCGTAACTCGCTGAAATCGCTGCGTGGACGCCACCGCAACAACCGTCTGGTCCGCCGCAAGGGCCGGGTGTACGTGATCAACAAGGTCCAGCGCCGCTTCAAGGCGCGCCAGGGCTGATCAAGGTTGATTGGGGCTGAGTCGAGCCCGATTGCGGCTTTCGGCGTTCGCGAAAATTCCTGATATCACGGGTCTTTGACGACTTGCTGCTTTGCAAGCGCGTTTTGCTGCGTCTAGACTTTGTCGATGGCAATGAGATTCCCAGGGCCCCGCCGCCGCCTCGCGATCCTGCTCACGGCTGCGCTGGCGGCTGCATGGGCAATTCCTGCGTCGGCGCAGGATCCGCGGTCGGCGCCGCCGCGAAGCCAGAAGAAGCTGCCGGAGGCGCCAGCCAAGCTACCGAAGGTTGGCGCCGACAAAACGCGCGGACTGGACTTCCTGTTCGGCGCGCTGAAGGCGGCGCCCGATGAGGCCAGCGCCAAGCATGTCGAGGCCCGGATCTGGGCGGTATGGATGCAGACGCCGAGCGATACCGCCGCACTCCTGATGGTGCGTGCCAAGGCCGCGATGGACGCCAAGCAGGTCGACGTGGCGCTGAAACTGCTCGATGCCGTGGTCAAGCTGCGTCCGGACTATGTCGAGGGCTGGAACCGGCGCGCGACGCTGTATTATCTCAAGAACGACTACACCCGCTCGATGCAGGATATCGAGCAGGTGCTGGTGCGCGAGCCCCGCCATTTCGGCGCGCTGGCCGGCCTCGGCATGATCATGCAGGATCTCGGCGACGAAAAGCGCGCGCTCGAAGCCTTCCGCAAGGCGCTCGCGGTCAATCCGCATCTGGAAAAGGTGCCGGAGCTGGTCAAGACCCTGACCGAGAAGGTCGAAGGCCGCGACATCTGATTGCTAATTTTATCGATCCGCTCGCGGACGAATTAATCACGAAATCAGGCGATCCTTGTCGGCCGGAACGTTTTTGGCTACCGCGAACTCGCCCGCTGAAATGCGTGTAGGAGCGAGACCATGAGAGCGTGGATACTGGCTGCCGCGATGACGTTCGGTCTGGGAACGGCATGTCTGGCCGATGGGCAGTACTGGGTGGTCGGCAGTCGCGCGACCAACAAATGCGAGATCGTGACCAGCAATCCGACCATTTATCCGTACAGCAATGACGGCCCATTCTGGTTCGGGACGGGTCCCTACAAATCCCTCGCCGACGCCAAGCTGGCGCGTTCCACCATCAACCAATGCCCAAACCGCAGCCTGACCGACGATTGACCTTCGGTCAGTGCAGAACGTTGCTGCCGCGCGGCGCTGGTCCGTGGATCACCGCCGCATAGGCCTGTGCCAGCTCGGCTTCCAGCTGCTCGTTGACCAGCAGCAGCGCCTTCAGCGCGCCGCGGATGTCGCCATTGCAGGTCTCCACGATACGGTCGATGGCGGCTTCGCTGGCCTCGGAAGTCATTGAATACCCTCCATTTGAATGCAACGTAGCGAAAGCGCCCGGCACGACTATATGAAGCGGCATGTGACGCCTGCATGAATTTGCCCCGCCGAAGTTTCCGCCACTTGAGAAAATCTGTGATTATCTTTCTGGTTCTGCTGTTCGCCCCGATCACGATTTCGGCGGTGAAGTACCTGCTCGGCGATCGCTCGGTCGATTGGCAAATGGCCGACCGTTCGAGCGCGGGCCTGTTGCCCGCACCGCAGGAACATCCCGAGGCGGTGGTTCGCGTCTATGCCGCGCGCACGGTTCGCTGGCGCGGAATCTTCGCGGTCCACAGCTGGATCGTCGTCAAGGAGCGCGGGGCAACGCGCTACACCCGCTACGATTACACGGCCTGGGGCGAGCCGATCCGCGTCAACGGATTTGCCGCCGATGGACGCTGGTTCGGGGGTACGCCGGAGACCATCGCCGCGACGGACGGTGAAACCGCAGAGCACATGATCCCCAGAATCCGCGCCGCGGTCGAAGGCTATGAGCTCAGATCCTGGGGCGATTATCGGGCCTGGCCGGGACCGAACTCCAACACGTTTGTCACCGCCGTGATGGCGGCGGTGCCGGAGCTGCAGGCCACGTTGCCGCCGACCGCCATCGGCAAGGACTTTCCCTATAATGGCGACATGTTTGGGCCGACCGCTTCCGGGACCGGCGTTCGCCTCACGCTGGGCGGCTATCTGGGGTTGGCGATCGGCTGGATCGAAGGCATCGAGGTCAATTTTTTCGGCGCGGTGTTCGGCATCGATCTGCGGCGGCCGGCCGTGAAATTGCCCGGACTGGGGCGTGTCGGTTTCAGCGTTTGACGGATTCGGGCTGGCCTTGAAACCCGGATGCCGTAAAATCGTAGCTCGTTGGTGCACAGGATCATCCGGATAGTCTCAATGATATTGACAGGCGTCGTGGCCGCGCTGGCGATCCTGGCGCTGATCACGCAGGCTGGCGTCTTCCTGCTGGAGCGCACCTATCCCGCGCAGGGCAAGATCGTCGAAGTGGCGGGCGGCGCTCTCCACGTCGTCGATATCGGGCCGCGCGATGCCACAGGCCCCGCGATCGTGATGATCCACGGCGCCAGCTCCAATCTCGAAAGCATGCGGCAGCCGCTCGGCGGCAGGCTTGCCGAAAAGCACCGGGTGATCCTGATCGATCGGCCCGGCCACGGCTGGAGCGCGCGCGCGCGCAACGAGGATTCGACGCCCGATACCCAGGGGCGAATGATCGAGGAGGCGCTGGAGAAGCTCGGCATCGTCAGCGCCGTTTTCGTGGTCCACTCCTGGGCCGGCGCGCTCGGCGCGCGGATGGCGCTGGATTATCCGCAGCGCGTCGCCGGTCTGGTGATGCTGGCGCCGGTGGCCTATCCGTGGCCGGGCGGCGTCGGGCAATATAACAGGATCATCTCTACGCCGGTGATCGGTTGGCTGCTCGCCCACACGATCACGCTGCCGCTCGGCACCTTGCTGGCCGAGGCCGGCGCCCGCGGCGTTTTCCTGCCGCAAATGATGCCGGACGGATTTATCCAGCGATCGGCGACGCCATTGCTGCTGCGGCCGCACGAATTCATCGCCAATGCGCATGATCTGGTCGACCTGAAGGAAGCGGTCAGGGAGCAGGCGCCGCGCTACGCCGGGATCAGCGCGCCGGTCGTGGTGATCTCGGGAGACGGCGCGGACAAGACCGTATCGACCAGCATCCATTCCCGGCCGTTCGCCGCCATTGTGCCGAATGCGAAATTGATCGTGCTGCCGGATGTCGGACACATGGTGCAGCACGCCGCGCCCGAACTGGTGATCTCCGAGATCGAGGCGATGCTCGGCAGGATCGCGCCCGGCAGGGCCGCTGCGGCCGAACGATAACCGTCGCAAAAAAAAAGCAGCGCGGCGGTTACCCGTCGCGCTGCTCGTGGTTCCGATGCCGGCAGATGCCGGGCCGAGACAAAGCTCAGCTGTAGATTTCGAACAGGCCCGCGCCGCCCTGGCCGCCGCCGATGCACATGGTCACGACGCCCCACTTGGCCTTGCGTCGGCGTCCCTCCTGCAGCAGGTGGCCGGTACACCGCGCGCCGGTCATGCCGAACGGATGACCGATCGCGATCGAGCCGCCGTTTACGTTGTACTTCTCGGGATCGATGCCGAGCTTGTCGCGGGAATACAGGCACTGGCTGGCGAAGGCCTCGTTGAGCTCCCAGATGTCGATGTCCTCGATCTTGAGCCCGTGGCGCTTCAGCAGCCTCGGCACCGCGAACACGGGGCCGATGCCCATCTCGTCCGGCTCGCAGCCTGCCGCCGTCCAGGCGACGAAGCGGCCGAGCGGATTGAGGCCGCGCTTTTCCGCGTCCTTTGCTTCCATCAGCACGACGGCAGCGGCGCCGTCCGACAGCTGGCTGGCGTTGCCGGCGGTGATGTATTTGCCGGGACCCCTCACGGGCTCGAGCTTGGCGAGGCCTTCCATCGTGGTCTCGGGCCGGTTGCACTCGTCGCGGTCGACCGTGTAATCGACGATGCTTTCGGCCTTGGTCGCCTTGTCGACCACCTTCATTTTGGTCTTCATCGGGACGATTTCGTCCTTGAACTTGTTGGCCTGCTGCGCTGCCGCCATGCGGCGCTGCGATTCCAGCGAGTACTCATCCTGGTATTCGCGGCTCAGCTTGTAACGCTCCGCGACGATATCGGCGGTGTCGATCATCGCCATGAAGATGGCGGGCGCCACTTTGAGCAGGTCCGGATCGACCGCTTCCTTCGGCAACGGGCCGCCGGGGATCGAGATGCTTTCGACGCCGCCGGCCACGATGCAATCGGAGCCGTCCGAGCGGATCGAGTTGGCGGCCATCGCGATGGTCTGCAGTCCCGACGAGCAGAAACGGTTGACCGAGACGCCGGCGGTCGACTTCGGCAGGCCCGCGAGCAATGCGGCCTGGCGGCCGATATTGGGCGCGCCATGGGCGCAATTGCCGATATAGCTGTCCTCGACGTAATCCTTGTCGACGCCGGCGCGCTCCACGGCGTGCTTGATGGCGTGGGCCGCCATCGACATCGGCGGAGTGATGTTGAACCCGCCGCGGCCGGACTTCGCCAGCCCGGTTCGCGCATAAGAAACAATAACCGCTTCACGCATTTTCTTGATCTCCCTTTGAAGCGGCCATTATGCCCCGCAATAGATTGCAAGCGTAGGGAAATTTCGCTGGCGACAGTAAAATATCACCTGTCGCGGCCCTCGGATTCCCCGCACGTTCCGCTGTGCGGAAAGACTTCCGGATCAGCGCTCCCGGTCGATGGATTTCGCGCCGGGGAAGGGCTAGCTATCCGGCGTCAGGTTTAGGATGAAGTGACGCTTACCCATGGCGATGACCGCTGCCGAGATCCTGGCTCACCCCATGCTGGAGCCATGCGTTCGCGGCCAGGCGCAATCGCTGCTGCAGATCCAGGAAGCGAGCCCGCGGATCGCTTCGCTGTTTGCGACCCAGCAGCGCTGGTTGATGTCGCACGCCGCGCTGGCGCGCTTTTTCCGCAACGAAGCGAAGGACGCCGGCTCCGGGGTGCTGGCGGAGCGATTCCTGGAGCTTGTCACGCGGCACGGGCTTGCGAGCCGCAACACCGCGTCGGCGTTTCTCAAGGAATTGCTGAAATACGAGATGGTCCGGTTCGTCGCGGGCAGCGAGGGCAGGCGGCACCGCCCGATCGAGCCGGCGCCGGCGGTGCTGATGTCCCTGTTCCACTGGCTCGCGCTGCATCTGGCCACCCTCGATGGGTTCGATGGCGGCGCCCGGGCCGCGGGCCTCCACGCCCGGCCGGCCTTGCTAGGTGCGATCCAGCCTTTGATCGCGGATGGCCTGATCGGCTCGGGCGACGTTCGCAAACCCGAGCGGACGTTCTCGCTGTTCACCTGGGTCGACGAAGGCGGCATCGTGATGGACCGCCTGATCGTCGGATGCCAGCCAGGCGCCGACGGGCTTGCCCGCATTTCGACCGACGTGACCTCGATTTCCGGGCTGGCGCAGCGGCTCAATCTGTCGCGGACCCAGCTCGGCCGCAAATTTGCCGAGGCCGCGGCCATGGGAAGCCTGGGCTGGTCCGGGCCGCCGGGGAAATCTCCGCTGTGGGTGTCGGCGGATTTCCGGCGCGAATATCATGCCGCGCAGGCCGTGAAGCTCGCGATCATCGATGCGGCGTTCGAGGCGAGCGCCGTGCCGGGATAGGTCGCACTGCCGGGCACTTGATGATCTATCCAAAGTCTTCCAGACGTGCTTGATTCCCAATGATAATTCAATGAGCAGCAAATCGCCGGCACGGGAGACGTAACCGATGACCATCATGATGCCCGCTCCCGATCAGGCGGTGCTGGCGCGCCGCGACGAGATCGTGACGGCGCTGCGCGCGATCGTGCCGGGCGAGGGCGTGATCGACAGCGCGGCCGAGATGGTGCCTTACGAGTCCGACGGGCTGATGGCCTATCGTCAGCCGCCGATGGTGGTGGTGCTGCCTGACACCACCGAGCAGGTCTCGAACGTCCTGAAATACTGCTTCGAACAGGGCATCAAGGTGGTGCCGCGCGGTTCCGGCACCTCGCTGTCCGGCGGCGCGCTGCCGCTGGCCGATGGTGTCTTGCTGGGCCTTGGCAAGTTCAAGCGGATCCGCGAGATCGATTTCGACAACCGCGCCGTGGTGACCGAGCCGGGGGTCACAAACCTGGCCATCAGCCAGGCGGTCGCGCATGCCGGATTTTATTATGCGCCCGATCCGTCGTCGCAGATCGCCTGCTCGATCGGCGGCAATGTCGCGGAAAATTCCGGCGGCGTGCATTGCCTGAAATACGGCATGACCACCAACAATGTGCTGGGCTGCGAAATCGTGCTGATCACGGGCGAAATCCTGAAGGTAGGCGGCAAGTCCGCGGAAACCTCGGGCTATGACCTGATGGGCATCATCACGGGGTCGGAAGGCCTGCTCGGCGTCATCACCGAGGTCACGGTGCGGATCCTGCAGAAGCCGGAAACCGCCCGCGCCGTGATGGTCGGTTTCGCCGAGGTCGAGGCGGCCGGCGAATGCGTGGCGCGGATCATCGGCGCCGGCATCATTCCGGGCGGCATGGAAATGATGGACAGGCCGGCGATCCACGCCGCCGAAGCCTTTGTCCATGCCGGCTATCCGCTCGACGTCGAGGCGCTGCTGATCATCGAACTCGACGGCCCCGGCGTCGAGGTCGATGAACTGATCAGCCGGGTCGAGGCGATCGCGCAAGGCTGCGGTTCGACCACGCTGCAGATTTCCACCTCCGAGATGGAGCGCAATCTGTTCTGGGCCGGCCGCAAGGCGGCGTTTCCTGCGGTGGGGCGGATTTCGCCCGATTATCTCTGCATGGACGGCACCATTCCGCGCGGTGCGCTGCCCAAGGCGCTGGCGCGGATCCGCGATCTCTCCGAAAAATACGGCCTGCGCGTCGCCAACGTGTTCCATGCCGGCGACGGCAATCTGCATCCCCTGATCCTGTACGATGCCAACCAGCCCGGCGAGATGGACAAGGCCGAGGCGTTCGGCGCCGACATCCTGAGGGTCTGCGTCGAACTCGGCGGCGTGTTGACCGGCGAGCACGGCGTCGGCGTCGAGAAGCGCGACCTGATGCCGGAAATGTTCTCCGAGATCGATCTCAACCAGCAGCAGCGGCTGAAATGCGCGTTCGACGCGCAGGGCCTGCTCAATCCCGGCAAGGTGTTTCCGACTCTGCATCGCTGCGCCGAGCTCGGCCGCATGCACGTGCACGGCGGCAAGCTGGCGTTTCCCGATCTTCCCCGATTTTGAGCAGGCGCGCGTGGACACCTTGAACATACGTGACGCCAAGGACGTCGAGGAAGCGGTGCGCGCGGCGATCGCCAGCGGGCAGCCGCTGGAAATCATCGGCCATGGCTCCAAGCGGCTGATCGGCCAGCCGATGGCGACCAATGCGCTGCTCGATCTGTCGGCGCTGAACGCGGTCGTGGCCTACGAGCCGAACGAGCTGATCATCACCGTGCAGGCCGGCGCCCCGCTGGCCGACGTGCTCAGCCTGATCGATTCCAAGAATCAGCAATTTGCGTTCGAGCCGATCAATACTTCGGCGCTGCTGGGCACGCCCGATATCGGAACCGTCGGCGGCATGATCGGCGCCGGCCTCGCCGGTCCGCGCCGCATCCGGGCGGGCGGCGCGCGCGACCATCTGCTGGGAGCCCACGCGGTGTCGGGCTTCGGCGACAGTTTCAAGGCCGGCGGCAAGGTGGTGAAGAACGTTACCGGCTACGACCTCTGCAAATTGCTGGCGGGCTCATGGGGCACGCTCGCGGTCATGACGGAAGTGACCATGAAGGTGATGCCGCGGCCCGAAAGTGAACGCACGCTGGTGCTTTCGGGGCTTGATGACGTCACAGCGAACCGGGCGATGACGGCGGCGCTGGGCTCGCCGTTCGACGTGTCAGGGGCGGCGCATCTGCCGGCATCGGCGTTTCGGGCTGCCATCAGCGGGCTGGGCGACATGGGATCGCAGGCGATGACCTTGCTGCGGCTGGAGGGCATCACGGCCTCGGCGATGCATCGCGCCACTGCGTTGGCCGCGCTGCTGGCGCCGTTTGGCGCCGCGGAAATCCTGCAGGACGCGCCCTCGGCGGCAGTCTGGAGTTCGGTTCGCGACGTGAAGCCGTTTGCGGCTGCCGGCGCGCTGGGCGCGTGGCCGGTGTGGCGGATCGTCTGTCCCCCCGCCACAGGCGGGGCGCTAGGCCAGGCGCTGTCGCGCGACACCGGCGGCGACGTGGTCTACGACTGGGGCGGCGGCCTGATCTGGGCGGCCCTGCCGCCGAAACCGGATGCGCAGGCGGCGCTGGTGCGCGCGCGCGTCAACGCCGCCGGCGGCCATGCCACCTTGATACGGGCGCCCGAACAGGTCAGGCGCAATATCGACGTGTTCCACCCGCAGCAGGACGGCCTTGCGCGCTTGAGCGAACGCGTCCGCCACGGCTTCGATCCGAAGCACATCCTCAATCGCGGCCGGATGACACGAGGGGCTGCGACATGAAAACCGAATTCAGCCTGGCGCAGCTCGCCGACCCCGATATCGCGGAGGCCGACAAGATCCTGCGCGCGTGTGTGCACTGCGGCTTCTGCACTGCGACGTGCCCGACCTACGTGCTGCTCGGCGACGAACTCGATAGTCCGCGCGGGCGGATCTATCTCATCAAGGAGATGCTGGAAAAGAACCGGCCGCCGACCGCGGAGGTGGTCAAGCACATCGACCGCTGCCTCTCCTGTCTCGCCTGCATGACCACCTGTCCGTCGGGGGTGAACTACATGCATCTGGTCGATCAGGCGCGCGTGAGAATTCAGAAAGATTATACCCGGCCGCTGACCGAGCGGGCGCTGCGCGCGGTCCTCGCCTTCGTGCTGCCGCGGCCACAACTGTTTCGCTGGAGCATGATTCTGGCGCGGCTCGGCCGGCCGCTCGGCGCCTTGTTGCCGACCCCCAAAACGGCTGCGGCGTCGCCCGGTTTGTTACGGCGAATCAAGGCGATGCTGGCACTGGCGCCGGGTCGGCTGCCCGCCGCTGGACCCGGCGGGGGAACAGTGTTTCCGGCGGTCGGCGAGCGGCGCGGACGGGTCGCGCTGCTGCAGGGCTGCGCCCAGCAGGTGCTGGCGCCGCGCATCAATCAGGCCGCCATCAATTTGCTGACGCGGCACGGCGTCGAGGTGGTGCTGGTCAAGGACGAGCAATGCTGCGGCGCGCTGACCCATCATCTCGGACGCGATGGCGATGCGCTGGCGCGCGCCCGCGCCAACATCGGCGTCTGGCTCGGGGAGGCCGGACGGGACGGTCTCGATGCCATCCTGGTGACCGCATCGGGCTGCGGCACGGTCATCAAGGATTACGGCTTCATGCTGCGCGAGGACCGCGATTTCGCCGGCCCGGCCGCCACGGTTTCTGCGCTGACAAAGGATATCACCGAGTATGTCAGCGGCATCGAACTGCAGCCATCGCAGCAGCAGCGCGATATCACCATCGCCTATCACTCCGCTTGTTCGCTGCAGCACGGACAGAAAATCACGCAAGCTCCGAAAGAATTGCTTTCCAAGAACGGATTCGTGGTGAAAGATGTACCGGAGAGCCATTTGTGTTGCGGTTCGGCGGGGACTTACAACATTCTCCAGCCCGACATTGCCGGCAGATTGCGCGATCGAAAGGTCGCCAATATTGCGACAGTGAAGCCGGACATGATTGCTGCGGGCAATATTGGCTGCATGGTTCAGATTGCCGGCGGTACGTCAGTTCCTGTGGTGCACACGATTGAGCTTCTCGATTGGGCGACAGGCGGTCCCCGGCCAGGATCGACCTGAATCGTTTGGCTCCGTGCGGAAGCGGACGGCTTGAAACGCCGGATAGACATTTGATCGGCGGCAACAGGAGGTTCACGATGGCTAAAGGGAAGAAGAGCAAGAAGGGCAAGAAGGCTAAGAAAGCCAAGAAGGCCGTAGCGGCGAAGAAGAAGGCTGCCAGGAAAACTACCAAGAAAACCGCCAGGAAATCTTCGAAGAAGTCGGCGAAGAAGGCAAAGAAGTCCGCGAAGAAATCCGCCAAAAAAGCCGCCAAGAAAGCCGCGAAGAAATCGGCACCGAAGAAGTCTGCCAAGAAGTCGGCGAAGAAGAGCAGCGCCAAAAAGAGCCCGGCCAGGAAGGCGGCCGCCAAGTCTTCCGCTCCGATGCCCGCGGCTCCCAAACCCGCCCCGCGCAAGCGTACCGCGCCCAAGCCCAAGCCCGCCCCTGAGCCGATGGCTGCGCCAGCGCCCGAGTCTGCGGCTCCGAGCTGGGCGTCTCCGAGTCCGGCAGTCCCCAGCCCCGCGTCGTCATGGGGGCAGTCGGCCAGCGGAGAGGACGACACGCGTATCGAGTAAGGGTGCGCAAGCCGCGAATGACGCTCAAGGCCGCAGCATCCGCTGCGGCCTTTGGTTTTTATTGCCTGGAGCGGGATGGCTGCGGGGCGGTGCAGGTTCCTTGCGATTCGCCGGCGCTCCGATTGGCGACACGCCGTAGTTTTGCGGTGCCAATCGGTCTGCCAATGTGCCTCAGCCGACACTGGAAGCCGCCAAAAACCGTAAAAATTGTTGTCGGAATGCAACACCCAAAGACAACATTTCCTGAAACCGCGCCAACGCCTAAAAAGGCGGCAGATGCTTGACTTTTTTGCTTCACGTAACTGACACCGCGTTCCAGATTGCAATCACGTTACGGAATTGGTTGCAGTCGGTTACCGCACGTCCCTGGGGGCCCCGGAGCAGGACTGTTTTAACGGTGATGGGGATGTCATGAAGAAGATCGTTTTGTTAGCAACGGCGCTGGCAATGGTATCGGGTTCGGCTGTTGCGGCGGACATGCGTGTCAAGGCCTACAAAGCCCCGCCGCCGGTAGCGTTCGATCCCTGGGATATCGCCTTCGGCAGCTCGATCGCCAGCGACTACATCTTCCGCGGCATCACCCAGTCCAACCACAAGCCCTCGGTCTCGGCCTATTTCGAGCCGCGCTACAACGTCACCAAGGACTTGCAGCTCTACGTTGGCCTCGCCGGCGCCAGCATCTCCTTCCCGAACCGCGCCGCGGCTGAAATCGACGTTTACGGCGGTATCCGCCCGACCTTCGGCGCCTTCGCCTTCGACTTTGGTGTCTGGGGCTACCTGTATCCGGGCGGGACTTGCCATTACGGCGCTGCCGTCGACACGGCCCTCAATCCGCTCAGCAACGAATGCGCGACCAACGTCCTGTTCAACGGCAACGTCATCAAGAAGAACCTGAGCTTCTTCGAAGCCTACGCCAAGGTGAACTACACCGTGAACGACATGTTCACGATCGGCGCCACCGAATACTACACCCCGAGCTTCCTGGGTTCGGGCGCCTGGGGCAACTACGCGTCGATCACCGGCAAGTTCACGGCGCCCAGCAGCACGTTCGGCAGCAGCGGCCTCGGCATGTACATCTCCGGCGAGTTCGGCCGGCAGTGGCTTGGAACTTCTGACTCGTTCTACGGCACGGGCTTCACCAATCCCGGCTTTGCGGGACCGTTCCCGAACGGCATCAACTACGCCGACTACAATACCTGGAACATCGGTGTCGGCTTCACCTACAAGGTGTTCACGCTGGATGTTCGCTACTCCGACACCGACCTGTCGAAGGGTGATTGCAACGCCTTCACCAGCGATTTCGCAGCTCGCGGCAACATCACCGCAGGTTCCGGCACCTCGATCACGGCGATCAATCCAACCGGCGTTGGCTCCAGCTGGTGCGGCGCGGCCGGCATCGTCAAGCTCTCTGCTGACCTGACCGCGATGACCAACCTGAAGTAAGTTCTTCTCTTCAAGTTCTTGAGGGGCGGCAGAGCGATCTGCCGCCCCTTTCGTTTGGGCTGATGAAAGCGAGCAAGATCCAAGGGCGCTTTTCTTCTCCCCTCCACGCGCAAGAGCGCGTGGAGGGGAGAGAGATGGCCGTCGGCGCCGGCTTCTATGGGCCCAGCGCCGGTCTTTACGACGGCTTGGCGTTCCCGCCGCCATCCTGCAGCACAAATTCATCGTCGTCGCGGGCGAACACGACGTTGCGCTGGTGGAAGGCGTCGAGCGTCGAGCGATGGCCGATCGAAACCAGGGTGGTGGCCGGCAGTTTCTCCCGGAGCAGAGCGTACATCGCCGCCTCGGAAGGTTCGTCGAGCGAGGCGGTTGCTTCATCGAGGAACAGGTATTGCGGCGCATGCAACAGCGCGCGCACGAGCCCAAGGCGTTGTTGCTCGCCGAGCGACAGCGTTCGGTTCCAGTGACCGTGTTCGTCGAGTTGGGACGCCAGCCGGGGCAATCCCACCGCTTCGAGCGCCTGGCTGATCTGAGCGGCCGTGAACGAGCCTTCCTGACCGGGGTACTCGACCGCCCCGCGCAGCGACCCGGTGGGAAAATACGGGCGCTGCGGCAGCATCATCATGGTGGCCTTGGCCGGAATGGCGATGGAGCCCGCCCCGAACGGCCAGATGCCCGCGATCGCCCGGAACAGCGTCGACTTGCCCGAACCGGACGGGCCGGTGACCAGCGTGCGCTCGTCCTTGCGCAAGCTGAACCCGTCCGCGTTCACCAGCGGCCTTCCGTTCGGCAATTGCACGGACAGGCCCTCGAGATCGATGGCGCCGTCGCCGGCCGCCTGGACGAGGTGAATCCTGTCGTTGCGGGTGGCAAGTTGCCTTGCCGCTGATATCCCCGCCTCAAATCCGTCGAGCCGGTTCACCACCGCCTGCCACTCCGCCAACTGGCGATAGATGGAGATGAAGAACGACAGCGCGCCCTGAACGCTGGAGAAAGCCGATGCGGTCTGCATCATGCCGCCGAGCTGGATTTTTCCCGCGAAGTAGGCCGGCGCGACCAGGATGTAGGGGAAGATCACCGAGGCCTGCGAATAGCTGGCGGTGAACGCCGTCAGTTTCTTGGTGCGGGACATGATGGCGAGCCAGTTCTCGACCACGCGCCCGAAGCGTACCAGCAGGCGCTCGCGCTCGGCTTCGTCGCCGCGCAGCAGCGCGATCTGCTCGGAATTTTCCCGGACCCGCACCAGGTTGAAGCGAAAATCCGCCTCGTATTGCTGCTGCCGGAAATCGATCCCGACCAGCGGCCACCCGATCAGATGGGTCAGCACGGTGCCGAGCACCGCATAGATCAGCGCGCCCCAGACCAGGTAGCCGGGAATCGCAAAATCCCGTCCGAACAGGTGCAGCGGCGCGGCATTGGAAAGTCCCCACAGGATGACGACAAAGGAAGCCAGCGTGACGATCGAGCTCAGCAGGCCGACGCCGATGTTGAGCGTCCGTTCGACGAACAGCTTGACGTCGTCGGTCATTCGCTGGTCGGGGTTGTCGGCGGCGTCGCCCTGAAGCTGCATCCGGTAATGGTTGGCCTGATCCAGCCATTCGCCGAGATAGTGCTTGGTCATCCACTGCCGCCAGCGGATCTGCAGCCATTGATTGAGATAGAGCTGGTAGACCGCGATCACCGTGTAGATGGCGGCCAGTACGCAGAAATAGGTGATCTCGGTGACGAAGGTGTCCCAGTTTCGCTCCTGCAGCGCGTTGTAGAATCGGCTGTTCCACTGATTGAGCAGGACCGTGATGCCGACGATGGCAAGCTCGGCGACGATCACCGCCGCCAGCAGCGCGCGGCCGGCCCATTTGTCTTCGGAACGGAAATAGGGAGCGGCGATCCGCCACACGGTCGCGAGCGTTGAGCCGATATTTTTCAAGTTTAACGTCTCCGGGGAATGGCCCAAAGGGCCTGAGAAACGACAGGATTGCGTTTTGCTAGACTAAAGTCTCATGTTCCTGCCTGTCGCGGTCAACCCTAGCATGGGTGTCGCGGCGAGGGGGCGGACGGTGCCTGAACTTCGCGAGGTTGTGAGTGGTCTTTGCGTTGGGCATGAATGCGGCGATTGGCGGCCGATCTGGCCAATGTCGCGCGCATTCACTAGAACGACGCTGGTTTTGCGTGCGGCGACAATTCGAGAGGCCTTATGATTTCAGGATCCGGTTTTTGGACGCGTGTTGCCGCCGCATTGGCCCTGGCACTGGCCTCGGCGGCCTTCAATCCGGGGCCGGCTCGCGCCAATGACGGCTTTCCGTTCGGACTCGAGATGACCCTGGATGTGGCGCGTCAGCCCGGATCGAAGCGGATCCCGTCGCTGGAGATCGGCGATGCCGGCGAGGTGGTCCTTGAACTCTGGTGCAAGGGCGGCAAGGGTCAATTTTCGGTGGCGGGCAACACGGTGATTTTCGTCGCCGGGCCGCTGCAGGACCGCGCCTGTCCGCCGGCGCGGGCGCAGGCCGACGATGAACTGGTCGCCGCCCTGAGCGAGGCCGCGACCTGGAAGCGGCAGGGCGATTTTGTCTCGCTGGTCGGACCCAGGACGCTGCGCTTTCGCATCAACACCAACTGAGATTCTTTTTCTCCCCTCCCCACCACGCGGCGAAGAGCCGCGCGGGAGGAGGGGAGAAGAAAAGCGCTCTACGAGTCCTCGCGCAGGATCATATCCGCGCAGGCGCCGCCGGCCTGCACCACGCCGCTGTAGCCGCCGAAACCGGCATAGGCCGACGCCAGATAGAGACCCGGTACCGGCGTGCGCGGCGAACGGTCCACAGCCTGCCCGATCGATCGCGGCGGTGTCGGCGCAAAGCCATAGACCGCGCCGTCAGGCGCATTGAGATATTGCCTGACCGACAAGGCGGTGTTGAACGACGACGCCACCACGGCCTGGCTAAGGCCGGGATAAAGCGAATCCAGATAGCGCACGATCGCGTCCTGCCAGCGCCCGCGCTTTTCGCGATAGGCGTCCATGTCCGAACTGTCCCAGTTCGACAGCAAATCGGGTCCGTAGACCGACAGCACGTGAGGCGGCGAGGGGATCCCGGAATCGATCGCGGCGAAATCCACCAGCGACATCGGCGGCATTCGCTCCCCGGGTTCGCCGGCCATCAGCCTTGCGCCTTGCGGAAAGTCGGACAGAAGCCGCAGCTGGCGCGGCAGCAATTGCGTGGAATAGGCCGATACGCCGAATTCGCGCGGCGGCTTGTTAAGGCCGAGCGTCATGGCGAACAGCGAAATCGATGGCGCGTGGTTGGCGTAACTTGCCTGCAGCCGGTCGGCGGCCGCTGGTGGCATCAAGGCTACCAGCGCGCCGGGCGCGGCGTTGCCGACCACGCGGGCGCATTGCACGGTCTGGCTGTCGCTGCCGTCCTTGGCGGTGTGCGTAACGGCGCTGGCGCGACCGTCTGCGCCAAGCGCAATGCCGGTCGCGACGCGGCGCAGCAGCACCTCGCCGCCGGCGGCGCGGATGGCGCGGGCCAGCGCGCTCGACAGCCGCTGCGATCCGCCTTGCACGAAACGCCCGCCGCTCTGCAGATAGCTGCCCTGCGCCACCGCGAAATGCATCCACCACAGCGTCGCCGGGTCGTCGTGAAAATACGACAGGTTGGCGGCAAGCGCGCATTTGACGGCTTCGTCGTCGCCGAACACGGCATCGAGCTTTTGCGACAGCGACAGCGTCCAGTCCGGCGAATTCATCAAGGTTGAGCCGTCTCGGCCGTCCTGCGCGCGCGCGCCCGCGGCCGATGCGATGGCCGCCATCTCGTCGAGCAATTGATGGATTCCGGCGCGGGCCTGCGGAAAACGCTCCGACAGCGCGCGCTTGGCCGCATCAAAATTATCCGGCATCACGAACGGCGCCCCGAGCGGGCCGCCTCGCGCCTCGTACAGCGAGCCTGCCGCTATCCACTTGACCGCGTCGAGCACACCCGCCCGCGTCAGCGCGTCGTGCTTGGGATCGCGGGGGTGGCTGGGGTCGCTGGTTTCCTGCAGCGAGCCTTCGATGAACAGGTCGCCGGATTTGTAGCTCGACGCGGCGCCCCCGACCGAGTTGCTGCGCTCGATGACCAGCACCTTGTGCCCGGCGCGCGCCAGGATCGCACCGGCCGTCAAGCCTCCGAGGCCGGCGCCGATCACCACTACGTCCCAGCGCGCCATCAATTCCCTGAAGCTTCTCGTGCGGATATTTACCGTTCTTTGCCGCTGGGGGGCGGCATGTCAAATGCACGAATGCATGGACAGGGTGCGTTTGCGAAGCTCCCGGGAAGTCGCGAGAACCGTTCTATTTCCAGGCGTTCTTGTCGCCGTCCCAGCGCTGGGCCTTGAATTCCCTGGCCAGCGCCTCGACCGAGCCGTTGTCGTCCTTCAGCTCGCCTTCCTCGTCGAGGCTGGACTCCTCCGCCAGATTGAGCTTGGGACCGGAGGTTTCGTCCGCCGTCGAAATAGCGGGGCTGCCGATCCACAGCATCAGCCGGTCGGTCGCGCCGGGCTTGTCCGGCGCCACCATCGCGGTGACCTCGATGGTTTCGGTGAGGCCGAGCGCGGGGAATATCTGGCTCGGCCGCTTCAGCGTCACCTTGAGCTTTCCGGTATTGGCGTCCCATGCCAACGCCGATGGTTTCGCCGCCAGCGTCCTGGCCAGCACCCCGGAAATCGCTGCCGCCAGCCTGTCCCTGCTGAGCTTGTCGCCGTCGCGCCAGTCGGCGGCAGCGAACCGGATGGTGCGGTCCATTTCCACGAGGCCGCTGGTCCAGCCGGCGGCGACCACGCCGGGCGACGATTTGGCCTTCGCAACCAGCGCGGCTGACCGTTCCGGATCGATATTGATGTGGATGGTCTGATGGCCGGCGCGCATCGCGTCGCAGGAGACGCTGAGACTGCTCAGTAAAACCTCGAGATCCTGCCCCTTCAGGCTTTTCAGGAAATCCAGCGTCGCGTCCAGCTTGACCCGCACGCCAATCGATTCCGGCGACACTTCGGTGAAATCCTTCGGGCTTTCCGTGATGCCGTCGTCGCTGGTCTGGTTCTCCTGGAATTCCTTTTCGCTGAGATCGGAGTTATCTGTCGAAGTCACTTCCGTCACAGCCGTACCGACGCTGATCTGCCCGCGGAACTCAAAACTGTCGCCGGTCGGCTTGCGCACCAGCCGGACCGTGACCGGTTGCTTGTCGCCGAGGCTCTGGGTCGTGCCGGTCAGGGTCTGGCCGTTGACCGCGAGGGTGGCGACGAAGCGGTCCTTGCGGTCGCCTCCCTTCCCGGCGGGGTAGCAGACGTCGAGCACCGCCGCGGTGACGGTCTTGCCCTGGCGAGTTTCCTTGAGCACGACGTCGGCATTGCCGTCCATCAAACCGTCGATCGCCGTGAAATACCTGATCTCGCTGGCACCAGGTGCTGCCTTGGTCGGGGGCTTGGTTTGAGCCAAGGCGAAATCCGGCGCAGCTGTCATCAGACCAATCAGGCAGAATAGAAGCGCGCGCATTTGAACGTTCCCCGGGGACCCAGAATCGGGCGTTACCGTAGAGCTTTTTTGCCAAAAAAGAAGGCCGCCCGGAGGCGGCCTTCGTCGATCGATTGGTCGGTAGCAGGCAGGTTTAGAAACCCATGCCGCCCATTCCACCCATGCCGCCGCCACCGCCGCCCGGCATCGGCGGCGCCGGTTCCTTCGGCAGTTCGGCGACCATGGCTTCGGTCGTCACCAGCAGCGCCGCCACGGAGGAGGCGTCCTGCAGCGCGGTGCGCACCACCTTGGCCGGGTCGATGATGCCGGCGGCGACCATGTCGACATAGTCCTCGGTCTGGGCGTTGAAGCCGAACGTCTCCGACTTGTTTTCGAGGATCTTGCCGACCACGATCGAGCCTTCGACGCCGGCGTTTTCGGCGATCTGGCGGACCGGGGCTTCCAGCGCCTTCAGCACGATATTGATGCCGGCCTGGACGTCGGAATTGTCGTTGTGGATACGGCCGACGGCCTTCTTGGCGCGCAGCAGCGCCACGCCGCCGCCCGGCACGATGCCTTCCTGCACCGCCGCACGGGTCGCGTTGAGGGCGTCCTCGACGCGATCCTTCTTCTCCTTCACCTCGATCTCGGTGGCGCCGCCGACGCGGATTACCGCGACGCCGCCGGCGAGTTTTGCAAGACGCTCCTGCAGCTTCTCGCGGTCATAGTCCGAGGTGGTCTCCTCGATCTGCGCCTTGATCTGGCCGACGCGGGCCTCGATGTCCTTCTTCTTGCCGGCACCCTTGACGATCGTGGTGTTTTCCTTGTCGATCACGACCTTGCCCGCGCGTCCCAGCATGTTGACCGTGACGCTTTCGAGCTTCATGCCGAGCTCATCGGAGATCAGCTGACCGCCGGTCAGGATCGCGATGTCTTCCAGCATCGCCTTGCGGCGATCGCCGAAGCCCGGCGCCTTGACGGCGGCGACCTTCAGGCCGCCGCGCAGGCGGTTGACCACCAGGGTGGCCAGCGCCTCGCCTTCGACGTCCTCGGCGATGATCAGCAGCGGGCGGCCCGACTGCACCACGGCTTCCAGCACCGGCAGCATCGACTGCAGGCCGGACAGCTTCTTCTCGTGCAGCAGGACGTAGACGTCCTCGAGCTCGGCGGTCATTTTCTCGGCGTTGGTGACGAAATAGGGGCTGAGATAGCCGCGGTCGAATTTCATGCCCTCGACGATGTCGACTTCGGTGTCGAGCGACTTGTTCTCTTCGACGGTGATGACGCCTTCGTTGCCGACCTTCTGCATCGCCTGCGCGATCATCTTGCCGATCGCGGTATCGCCGTTGGAGGAGATGGTGCCGACCTGGGCCACTTCGGACGACGATGCGACCGGCTTGGCGCGCTTCTCGAGGTCCTTGACCACGGCGTGCACGGCAATCTCGATGCCGCGCTTCAGGTCCATCGGGTTCATGCCGGCGGCGACCGATTTGGCGCCTTCCCGCACGATCGCCTGCGCCAGCACGGTCGCCGTGGTGGTGCCGTCGCCCGCGGTGTCGTTGGTCTTGGAGGCGACCTCACGCAGCATCTGCGCGCCCATGTTCTCGAACTTGTCCTCGAGCTCGATTTCCTTGGCGACGGTGACGCCGTCCTTGGTGATGCGCGGTGCGCCAAAACTCTTCTCGATGACGACGTTACGGCCCTTGGGGCCGAGCGTCACCTTGACCGCATTGGCGAGGATATCGACGCCGCGCAGCATGCGATCGCGCGCGTCTCCGGAAAATTTGACGTCCTTGGCAGCCATTTGAACTTACTCCTGGAATGAATTGGAAACGTTCGTCGCCGGGCTCTGTTTCCCTCTCCCCTTGTGGGAGAGGGTGGCACGGACGCGCGAAGCGCGTTCGTGACGGGTGAGGGGTCGGTCTCCGCGGATAGAGACCCCTCATCCGGCGCGGACTTTGTCCGCGCCACCTTCTCCCACAAGGGGAGAAGGAAGAAAGCAGCGCACCGCCCGGACGAGCGGTGGATGTGTGGCTAAGCCCTCAGCTCAGCACGCCCATGATGTCGCTCTCCTTCATGATCAGGAGCTCCTCGCCGTCGAGCTTGACCTCGGTGCCGGACCATTTGCCGAACAGCACGCGGTCGCCGACCTTGAGGTCGATCGGGATCAGCTTGCCGGCCTCGTCGCGGCCGCCGGGGCCGACGGCGGTGATTTCGCCCTGCGAGGGCTTTTCCTTGGCGCTGTCCGGAATGATGATGCCGCCCTTGGTCTTTTCTTCGGCGTCGATGCGCTTGACCACGACACGGTCATGCAGTGGACGAAATTTTGATTTAGCCATGACGGTTCCTTTTGGAGGCTCGGTTTTCAGGTCTGGTTCGCCATCGAAAGTGGCTCTGAAGGCAGGGGCACGGCAGCTCGTACCCTTAGCAATCGGGGTCTTTGAGTGCTAATTGTGGGTGCGGGAATATGGCTTGACGCCGATCCTGTCAAGCAAGGGGGTTAAGCCCTTGGTGAGGCTGATATAGGATGATCCGGAAACCATATCGGGCCTGTGGCGTAGTTAATGGGACGTCATTGCTCCGACAGGAGTTTTAAGATTGGCTGCGGGACGGGTGCGGCCACGAATTTGTTCGGGGGAAACCATGGTCAGGTCATATAGCGTGCGGACGGTCGCCAATCTGGGGATCGCCTCGGCGCTGACGATATTCTTGGGGGCGTGCGGCGGCGGCATGAGCCTGCCGTCCTTCTCATCGGGGCCTTCGGCACCGCCGGAGCCCGCGGTGGCGCCGGATATGCCCGCCAGCATTCGCTCCGACGAGATCGTCGGCCGCTGGGGCCTCGCGTCGTACCAGAACCCCAATGACCGCGCGCGCACCGAAGCCGCCGCCCGCGCGCAATGCAAACAGCCTTACGTGATCACCGCCGGCACTACGGGCGGCGTCGTCATGCATCTGGCCGACCAGGCGACCCCGCAGGAACTGCGCCTCAAGGGCAGCCCGAGCGGCAAGAATTATATCGGTCCGGCCGGACCGACGCCCGGTGAACAGGATCGCGAGATTGTTTCCTTCGACGGCCGCGTGCTGGTCACCCGTTTCGTCGACAAGGATGCCGCGGTCCGCTACGGCAACATGGTCTACATCCGCTGCGCGCCGCGCGCCTGATCGCCGAGTACAGCGTAGGGTGGGCAAAGCGGACGGGTCGCGTGAATGCGCGCGCCGTCGGCGTGCCCACCATTTCAAACATCGGACGCTCGGGAAGATGGTGGGCACGGCGCGAAGAGGCGCCTTTGCCCACCCTACGCTTCTCGCAAAATAAAAACGCCGGCTCCAGGGGGCCGGCGTTTTTGTTGATGGGGTGAAAAACCGGGCTCAGTCGAACAGGGCGTCGATGTCGTTCTGCGAGGCATGGCCGGCGTCGCCGTCCAGCTTCGGCCCGTTCAAGAGCTTGGCGTCGCCTTCACGATCGTCCACGATCGGGGGCGCGTGGGCCCGGATGGCGTCGACGCCACCCCAGATGTCCATCATGACGGTGATGTGGTTCTCGATGAACTTCATCGTGCTCATCACCTTGCTGATGCGCTGACCGGTCAGATCCTGGAAATTGCAGGCCTCGAAGATGGAGACGACGCGCTCGCTGATTTCCTCGCTCAGGATCTTCTGCTGGTCCGGCGAATTCACCTTGCTCAATGCGCTGGCGGCCTGATCGATCGCCTCGGCGGCTTCCAGAATCTGCTGGGTCGCTTCCTCGGTGCCGCCGACCACGGCGCCGAGCTCGCCGGTGACCTTGGACATTTCATTGCCGTCGAAGCTCTTGCCGTGCAGCACCGCGATTTCGCGCTTGGTGCGGTTGATGGCGTCGTAAATCAGATCGAGCTCGACCTTGAGCTTTTCGCACTGTTCGATCTGGGCGCGGTAGGTCTCGAGCAGGGCCTGCGACTCGGCAATCTGCTGCGCTGCCGGATCCACCGCGCTCGCCGCCGCGCCGTGGCCGGGCGCGGCCATCTGGGCGCGGATCGAACGAAGTTCGTTCATGATCTCGCGATGCATCGGGCCGGCCTCGCCGTCCGCCGCTGCGGGCATCGGCATGTCGCCGACGAAAGCCTGTTCGATACGAAAACGTCTGCGATTGACCGGCATTGGATTTTCCCTGACTGCACTCGTAACGTTTTAGGCAGATGCGATTTAACGTCAGGTTCACGCCGGAACTTATCTGTGGGGCGTATTGCTCGCGCTGCACACCAACGATTAACCATGCGACGCCAGCGTTCATCGAAAATAAACGCTACCGCTCAAAACCACGTGGAATTGGCGACGTGGTGAATCGAAACGGCGCTTCCGTTTACCAAACCGAGGCGGTTTTGATTTTAATTGGTGAGGTGCAAAGGCGCTGATCCCTGGCGTTCCCCCAAGAACGCCGGGCGCTCCAAAAACTTAACAGTGACGAAACAGTACAGAGTACGTCGATGTTGAAAAATATGTCTCTCGCGCTGCTTGCCGGCGCGTCCTTTCTGGCTGGCATCCATCCGGCCGCGGCGATCGAGGCCGGAGCGCCGACCGGGCTCACCGCGATCTATGCCGAGCAGCCCGAGCAGCGGCCGGTCCCGGTGCGAATGGCTTCCGCCGAGCGCTCCAACATGGGCGGCGGCTTCATCGAATTCCTGTTCAGTGACGGCCCCTCGCAGGGCGGTCGCTATCAGCAGCAGCCGTCCTACGAACCCCGGCGAACGCTGTTGCCGCCGCTGGGCGCCGAGCAGGCGATGCGCCGGCAGGAAGATGTCAGCGAACCCGCGCGTCCCGCGTTCGATCCGAAATACGAAAAGCAGCTGGTCGACTATCACGGCAAGGAAAGCGCCGGCACGATCATCGTCGACACGCCCAACAAGTTCCTGTTCCTGGTTCAGGGCGACGGCAAGGCATTGCGCTACGGCATCGGCGTCGGCCGCCCCGGCTTCACCTGGTCGGGCGTCAAGCAGGTTTCCGCGAAGAAGGAATGGCCGGCGTGGACGCCGCCGCCGGAAATGCTGGCGCGCCGTCCTGATCTGCCGCGGCACATGGAAGGCGGGCCGCAAAATCCGCTCGGCGCCCGCGCGATGTATCTGGGATCGTCGCTCTACCGCATCCACGGTTCGAACGAGCCATGGACGATCGGCACCAATGTCTCGTCCGGCTGCTTCCGGATGCGCAACGAGGACGTCATCGACCTCTATGGCCGCGTCAATGTCGGCGCCAGGGTCGTCGTGATCTGATTTCTACTCCCCTCCCACCACGCGCGCTTGCGCGTGGTGGGAGGGGAGAAAAATACATTGTCACGCGATGCGAAAATGAAACTTCGAAATTCCACCAAACGAGAACGGCCGCCCGGTGGGCGGCCGTTCTGCCTGGATACTGGCAGAAAGCGATCAGATCTCGTCGCTGTCGCCGCCGAAGTCGTCGGAATCCATATCCATATCGTCGTGATCGTCGTCGTCGTTTGACGCGCTATCGAACAATCCCGAGCGCGACGAGCTGTCATCATAACTGGCGTGGCGTCCGGACGAGCCGATGTCGTTGATCCCGGCTTCCTTCGCCAGGTCGCCGCCGGACTGATCGGCCCACGGCCTGCGGTCCTCGACGCTGCCGCGATGGCCGGCGCCGTCGCTTCCGCCCGCGCTCGCGCTGTCACCAAAACTCTGCTGGTGGCCGCCGCCGCCCATCATCGAGCGGATGCTGCCGAGCAGCAGCGAGCCGCCGACCACGCCGGCGGCTGCCGCGGCCGCGGTGCCGAGGAATGAGCCGCCGCCTCCGCCCATCGGCGCCTGTTGGCCGCCATAAGGCTGCTGGCCATACGGTACCTGGTTATATTGCCCCGGACCTTGCGCCTGCTGCATGACCTGGCCGCTGTTCCATGTCGGGCGGCCGGGAAGCTCGGGCGGCCGCACGTTCGGCACCGAGCCACGCGGCGGTGTCTGCCCGAAAATCGTTTCGCGCATCGAATCGAGGAAGCCGGCCTGGGGTTGTTCGTCCTTGCCTTCCAGTTCCTGGATGCGGCTGTGGGCGCGCTTCAGCGCTTCGTCCTGCAGCAGGACGGTCTGCACCAGCGCGTAGACGGCATTGGGCGCCGTGCGCAGGCCCTGTGCGATGGCGCCCGCCGCGTCCGGATCGCGCGGCGCGCCCTCCACCTTCGAGAGGCGGTCGAAAAGATCGTCAACCAGTTGGCGTTCTTGCGGTGTCATGTCGTCTCTCCCTGGCGCCGGGGGCGCGGGGGAGATGTAGGGGTGGTTTGTGTCGCAAGTAATCCCCCGGCGCATTAAATTTCCGTATGCGACAAAGCGTCCGGCTGGATTCCCTGACGGAGTTCAACCCAACGTAACTTTATTCGCCGCCAAAAGGTGCGGGAAATCCTCGCCGCCGAGAAACGCGTGCTCGTGTTCGCGCTGCACGGTCAAGGGATCGAGGCTGACGAGGACGTCATCGACGAAGCCGGGGTGACACATGATGAGGCCATCCTCCGGCAGCGCATCGAGGAATTGCCGCATCAGCGCGCCGAAATCCGGCTGCGTCGAAAAATCATAGGCGCCGGCGAATCCGGGATTGAAGGCGATGCCGGCGCGCGCGGCGCGGCGGCGAAACTGCGCGCTCAGGGTATCGAGAACCAGCGCCTTGGGCGCGCCGAGCCGCCGGGCGAAAGGCAGATTGCGGCCGCCCTGGCGAACCCAGGCGCCGGGCGCCGATTGGTTCACCGCGGCCAGAAAGGCGTCGCGCACCCCCGGAAACAGCTGCGCGTGCTGATGTCCGTCGACGAAGTCGGGTGTGCGGCCGAACAACTCGCCGAAGGTCGCGAGCTGCACCATCACTTCGGCATGGACCATCTCGGGATCGAGCCGCCGCAGCAGGCCGGCGCGCAGCAGTTTCGGGAACGGCAGGAACATGCCGCCGTGGACGGGGCGAAAGTGCATCGTCAGCGGCGCGAACGGCGCCGTCAGCGTGACGTGCAGGCCGATGGCGCAACGCGGGCTGCCGGCGGCGGCGGCCTGCAGCGCGAGGATTTCGTCGCGGCCGATCGCGGACCCGACCATCATCACCGAGGTGGCGTTGAGGCGGCCGCGCTCGATCAGGTCGCGGATCGCGCGGTTGACGCCGGGGCTGATGCCGTAATCGTCGGCGCACAGCCAGATTCGGCGCGGCGGCGCGGTATCGTTCATTCCGCGGCGGTCCGTTCGCCGATGCTGGCGCCGGCCTCTTGCTCGCCGCGTTTCACGCTGTGCTCGGCCACGAAATAGATCGGGCGCGCCTTCAGCTCGGAAAGAATCTTGCCGATGTATTCGCCGACGATGCCGATCATGATGAGCTGCACGCCGCCGATGGTCATCAGGCCGACCACCAGCGAGGGATAACCGGGGACGGATTTTCCGCTCATCCAGGTTTCCCACAGGATGGAAAGACCGAACAGGAAGGCGACGGTCGCGAGCACGACGCCGAGCAGGCTGGCCAGACGCAGCGGCGCCACCGAGAAGGAGGTCAGGCCTTCGATCGAAAGCCCGATCAGCTGGCCGGGGCTGAAGGAGGTGACGCCATGGGCGCGGGCCGCCGGTTCGTAATCGACGCGGATCTGGCGAAAGCCGATCCAGCTCGCCAGCCCCTTGAAAAAGCGATTGCGCTCGGGAAGCTGCCGCAACGCGACCGCGGCCCGCGGCGACAGCAGGCGGAAATCGCCGGCATCGGCCGGGATTTTCTGCCGCGCGCCCCAGTTGATCAGCGCGTAGAAGCCATGCACGGCGATGCGCCGCATCCGCGATTCATTATCGCGATGCGCCTTGGCGGTATAGACGACGTCGAAGCCGCCCTCGATCCAGTGGCTGACGAGTTGCTCTACCAGCGCGGGCGGATGCTGGCCGTCGCCGTCCATGAACAGCACCGCGCCGAGCCGGGCATAGTCGAGCCCCGCCATCAGGGCGGCTTCCTTGCCGAAATTGCGCGACAGCGACACCACCTGAACGTCGAGCCCCTCGGCGCCGAGCCCCCGCGCAATGTCGAGCGTTTTGTCGGCGCTGCCGTCATCGACATAGACGACCTCGCAGGCGAGTCCGTAGCGCTGCCGCAGCGTCTTCGCCAGCGCGCCGAGACGCTGGTGCAGAAAGGGCAGCCCGGCTGCCTCATTGTAGAGGGGGACGACGATCGACAGCCCCTGCGCCGCGGCGTTGGCCGCGGTGGTCGACAGATCAGAAACGTCCGTACCCAGCATCATCGATCAGGTCCAAAGCTATCACGCAACATCATATGGTACTCGCTGCCAGCTGTCGCTAAGATGAACAGAAGGCGCGTAAGCACTCGTCAAGCACACCGGGCTCTTCTTCTCCCCTCCCTCCGCTGTGCCCGCCAAAGCCACTTGGCGAAGGCGGGCGCAGCGGTGGGGAGGGGTCGGGGGTGGGGTGGTCTATCGTCATGTTCCGCTGGCAGCAAATGCGCTGAGACGCCCCCCACCCCCGACCCCTAAGAGCGAGCTTCGCTCGTCTCGACCCCGCCACGCGCAAGGGCGCGTGGAGGGAGGGGAGTGAAAACTCTAACTCCGCAAAAACGCCTCGAGCCTGGCGAACAGCGGATTGTCGCGGTCGAGCACATAGTCGAGCGAGGCCACCGACACCGTTTCGGCGCCGCGGTCGCGCAGAAAGCTGCCGAGCGCGTAAAGCTGCGCCGGCGGGCAGTGCAGCGTGACCATCCCCGAAGACGTCGGGCCGCCGAATGGCGAGACCACGCCGAAGCGATGATGGGCTTCCGCCAGCAGCGCGGCGTCGCAGCCGGCAAAGCGGGTGCGGACTTCGCGGTATTTGCTGGCCCGCGCCCGGGCCGCGATGTGATCCAGGATGACGCGCGCGGTTTCGCGGGCATCGTCCGACCAGTCGGCGTCCTTTGACGCCACGAGGTTGGCCTGGCTGCGCAGGATCACGCCGTCATCGAGCACCTTGAGGCCGTTGGCGACCAGCGTCGCGCCGGTAGTGGTGATGTCGACGATCATTTCGGCGGTGCCGACGGCGGGCGCGCCTTCGGTAGCACCAGCGCTCTCGACGATGCGGTAATCGACCACGCCATGCGCGGCGAAGAAGCTCCGCGTCAGGTTGATGTATTTGGTCGCCACCCGCATCCGCCGATTGTGCTGGGCGCGAAAACCCGTCGTGACGTCGTCGAGGTCGGCCATGGTGCGGACATCGATCCAGGCCTGCGGCACCGCCACCACGACGTTGGCGCTGCCGAAGCCGAGATTGTCGATCAGCATGACGCGCTTGTCGGCGTCGGCAATGCTCTCGCGCACCAGGTCTTCGCCTGTCACGCCGAGATGCACCATGCCGCGCGCCAGCTGCGAGGCGATTTCGCTGGCCGAGAGATAGGCGATCTCGACATTGTCGAGTCCGGCGATGGTGCCGCGATAGTCGCGGGCGCCGCGCGGCTTGGCCAGCGACAATCCGGCGCGGGTAAAGAACGCCTCGGCCTGCTCCTGCAGGCGGCCCTTCGAGGGAACGGCGAGAACGAATGGCGCGGTCATGATGCACTCCCGCTCGTGGCGGGCTTGCTCCCGCTCGCGGCGGGTTGGCGGCCCGCCTGCGTCAAGGCTTCGACCCAGATCGAAAATCCGACGGCCGGGATCGGCGCAGCCGAGCCGAGCTGGGTCATCAGTCCGTCGTAGCGTCCGCCCGCCACCAGCGGCTCGGTGCCGTTGCCCTTGCCGTGCAGTTCGAACTCGAAGCCGGTGTAGTAGTCGAGGCCGCGTCCGAACGAGGTGGAAAACCGGGTCCTGGCGGTATCGATGCCGCGCGCGGCCATGAAGCCGACCCGGCTTTCGAACTGGTCGATCGCGGCGGTGAGATCGAGCCTGGCGTCGGCGGCAAGCGCGCGCAATTGTGCGACCGCCTCATTCGGATCGCCCGCGATCGCCAGAAAGCGCTTGATGGTGCCGAGCGCGTCGCGCGGCAGTGCGCCGCCCTTCAGGGTCGATTGCTCGAGAAAACGGTCGGCGATTTCGGCGACGGTTCGGCCGCCGACATTGGTGGTGCCGGCGATCGACATCAGGTCGGTCACCAGCGCCAGCGCCGCCTTGCGGTCGGAGCCGGCCAGCGCTGCCAGCACGCCTTCATATTCGTTGCGGCCGGGCGCCGTCTCGAGCGTCAGCCGCTCGATATCTTCGGTCAGGCTGACCTTGCGGTTGAAATCCTTGATCAGCCGCCGCCGCCAGACCGGATAGAGATCGAGGGCCTCGATCAGCGCGTTGAACAGCGCCACGTCGCCGGTGCGGATCTCGACCTCGGTCAGCCCGAACGCGGTTACAGCCTCCAGCGCCAGCGCCAGCATTTCGGCATCCGCCGCGGCGCGGTCGGCCCGTCCGAAGGATTCGATGCCGGCCTGCAGGAATTCGCTCGGCCGGCCGCCGCGATAGCGAAACACCGGCCCGAGATAGCAGAAGCCCATGGGCTGGCCGGCGCCGGGGGAGGCGAGATAGTCCCGCGCCACGGGAATGGTGAGGTCGGGGCGGAGGCACAGTTCCTCGCCGC
Organism: Bradyrhizobium sp.; assembly: GCF_030654605.1. Classification (GTDB taxonomy): domain Bacteria; phylum Pseudomonadota; class Alphaproteobacteria; order Rhizobiales; family Xanthobacteraceae; genus Bradyrhizobium. Next base: position 30,862 of record NZ_JAURXB010000133.1, on the reverse strand, counting down.
CGGGGTCGGTGGTCAAATAAAGACTCTTGCGGATGTCCTCGCCCGACAGATCCAGAAACGGCTCGGCCGGCTGCAGGATATCCGGTTCGGCCTTGATGTAGCCGGCCTGCGCGAACGACAATAGCAGGGCGTCCGCCCATGCGGCGGATCCGGTCGCACGAGGGGCGGCGGTCATGGTCATCGCGAAGTCCAAACTTTGGCTGGAAACCGGGTTCCAGAGGTCAGGGCGCAGCCCTTAGCATGGCCCGGCGGGGGTTTCGACCCGGAATAGCCAAGTGGCTTAACGACCGGCCAAAAAAGTGCTGTCGTCAGAAGGGCATCCTTACTGTGCATGGGGTTGTTTTCGAGATTATTGTAGGGACCCCGGCAGCAGGCGCGGCTTTCTAGCCGGCCGGGCCGGTTCCGCCCCAGTCGCCCAGCGCCGCCTGCACCAGCGCCAGCGCCGCGACGCCAGCGGTATCCGCCCGCAGGATCCGCGGCCCCAGCGAAAGCCTTAAGGTTCGCGGTTGCCGGAGCAGATTGGCGCGCTCTTCCTCTTCAAATCCGCCTTCGGGGCCGATCAGGATATCGATGCCGTGGGATCCCGCCGGCTCGCTTCGCAGCGCCCGCAGCGGATCTTGGGCATCCGCGGTCTCGTCGCAGAACACCAGCAGGCGCTCGGCGTCGCGCTGGCTCAAATAGCGATCGAGCGGCATCGGCTCGGCGACTTCGGCCAGACTCAGGATGCCGCATTGTTCGGCGGCCTCGATGACATTGGCGCGCATCCGCTCGCTGTTGACCCGTGAGACCTGGGTGAAGCGGGTCAACACCGGCCGCAGCGCCGAGGCCCCCATCTCGACCGCCTTCTGCACAATATAGTCGAGCCGGGCATGTTTCAGGGGCGCAAAGACGTAGGCGATGTCGGGCAGCCGATCCTGCGGCCGGGTCTGGTCCGCGATGGTCAGACTGTCCGGCCGTTTGCGGCCGGCGATGGCAGCCCGCCATTCGCCGTCCCGCCCGTTGAACGCCAGGATGGTGTCGCCGGCGGCCAGTCGCAGCACATTACCGAGGTAATTGCTCTGGTTGCGATCCAGCGCGACCGTTTCGCCCGATGCCAGTGCGGCATCGACAAACAGCCGGGGGCTGCGAAAATCGTGTTGAGGCATGGTCAAGTTTCCGATTCCTGCGGCCTTTTAACGCAAAGAGAGCGATTTAACGCAATTATCGGGTCCAAAGCCGCTCTACGCCGCGCTGTTGCCAAATTCGGCAGGTTGTTAAGAGCCGGCAGGAATCGTAATAAGTCCTTATTCGAGTTCGCTCTTCTATTGGGAAGGCGTTAGGGACCGTTCGACCGTGCCGGAGGAACAGCTTTGATCATCCGCCGCTTGATTGTGCCGCTCACCGTGGCTCTCGTGACCTGCCATGCCGGACAGGGTTTTGCCCAGGGCGCCTTCCCGGCGCCGCTGCCCGGCCAGGCCGCGCCCAGCAATGCTTCGCCGTTTCCGCCGGTCAATGGCGCGGCTCCCGCGGCTTCCGTCGGGGGTCCCAGTCCGTTTCCGGCGACGGGGGCGGCGCCGATCACAGGCTCCGCGTTCGAGCGCGGGCCGGCGCCTCCCTCGCAGGCAGGCGGTCCGCCGGACGACTGCATGAAGAAGTTCCTGCCGTTGCGCGAAGAGGCGGAGAAGCGCGGCAAGCTGATCAAGGCCGCCGGCGAACGCAAGGCGGCCCCGGACGAAGCCTGCAAGCTGATCGGAAATTTCGGCCAGGCCGAAATCAAGATGATCAAATTCGTCGAAAGCAACGCCGCCCGGTGCGGAATTCCGCCGTCGGTCGCCGAGCAGATGAAAAACGGTCACAAGAATACCGAGGGCATGCGGGCGAAAGTCTGCGCGGCGGCGCAGCAGGTGCAGCAGCGAGGTCCGGCCGGCCCGAGCCTGAGCGAAGTGCTGGGCTCTTCGGCCGCGGCACCGGAAGCCAACGTCGTGCGAAAAGGCGGCAGCACCTTCGACACCCTGAACGGCAACGTCCTCACGCGATGACCACTTTCCGATGAGCGACGTCACGGCCCGGGTTGCCGATGCCACCGGCAACTGGGTCGATACGCACGCGCCGTCGTGGTCGCGGCCCTATTTGCGTCTCTCCCGTTTCGACCGGCCGATCGGCTCCTGGCTGTTGCTGATGCCGTGCTGGTGGTCGGCCGCGCTCGCCGCCGGCATCGCGCGCGACGCCAGCCAATTGCTGCTCGTGATCGTGCTGTTCCTCATCGGCGCCTTCGTCATGCGGGGCGCCGGCTGCACCTGGAACGACATTACCGACCGCGATCTCGACGCCCAGGTCGAACGGACGCGGTCGCGGCCGATCCCGGCGGGACAGGTCAGCGTGCCGCAGGCGGCGGTCTTTCTGGTCGCCCAGGCGCTGATCGGATTGCTGGTGCTGCTGCAGTTCAACCGCTTCGCGATCATGACCGGCATCGCCTCGCTGATTATCGTCGCGGTCTATCCGTTCATGAAGCGGATTACCTGGTGGCCGCAGGTCGTGCTCGGCCTCGCCTTCTCCTGGGGCGCGCTGATGGGATTTGCGGTCATCCTCGGACGAATCGATGCGACGGCGCTGCTGCTCTATGCCGGCTCGATCGCCTGGGTGATCGGCTACGACACCATCTATGCCCATCAGGACGCCGAGGACGACGCGCTGATCGGCGTGAAATCCACCGCGCGCCTGTTCGGCGCGCGCACCCATTTGGCGCTGGTGGTGTTTTATGGTCTGGCGGTGCTGTTGATAGGCGTGGCGCTGGCATTAGCCGGCGCGCGGTGGCCGGCCTGGATCGGGCTCGCCGCGTTCGCCGCGCATCTGGTCTGGCAGATCCGGCGTCTGGAGATTTCCGATCCGGCGCTGTGCCTGCGGATCTTCAAATCCAACCGCGATGCGGGGCTGTTGCTGTTCGCGGGATTGCTGGTGGATGCGGTGCTGCGGGCAAACTAGCAATTCGTCATCCTGAGCTTCAGCAAACACCGACCTCATCCTGAGGAGCTTGCGAAGCACTTGCGTAGCAAGCGTCTCGAAGGATGGCAGCAGGCACCATGCCAGATGGTTCGAGACGCGTGCCGGGCGGAGCAAGCGCCGCCCGGCACGCTCCTCACCATGAGGGAGCGGTAGAGAAGTTAGCTCAATCCCTTGCGATGATCTCGCGCTCGCCCTGATGAATGTTGGCCGGATTGATTAGGCCGCCGGCGCGCCGCCGCACCAGGAATTTCGGACGGCGGGCCCGGATCGCGTTGTGACGCCGGCGCCGCGGCGCGGGCTGGCGCGTCTTGTCTTCCTTTATCTGTGGAAGCGCGAAGATGTCGCTCCACATCTGCCCGGCCACCGCGATTTCCTCGCGGTCGGAGCTGACGCACAACGGAATCGTCAATGACGGATCGCGATGCGCCAGCACCAGCATCTGCGCATCGTCGATGCCGCGCAGGGCGACGCCGAGAAAATCGCTGACACGGACGTTGATCGCCATCTGCATGCCGCCGATGGCACGGCGCAGCACGACGCGTTCGCGGTGAAGTTCGATATTCCGCACGCCGCCGTCGGCGCGGGTATCATGCGCTTCGAAGCGGACGGGCAGGGAAAGAGGGTCGAGCCGCAATGCGCGGCTCGACCCGGCGGGATTGATCCCGCTTGTTGCTGTTTGACGCCTCACGGCTTTGATCTCCCCGCCGGGATTATGTTCCCGGTCGATGTGTGAGACCGTAGCCGAGCCCGATCCGGAATCGCTTAAAAAGGCTGGTTAATCCCGCGTCACCCGGCGGCATGATTGACAAGACCTTGGCCGACATGATTGACGAGACCTTGCAGGGAAGCTGAAAATCATTCGTTTTCCGGCGCAACAAACGCTTGAAATCGCTGTGAATCAGGCACATCTGAAGGGTCTGCTGATTTGCTTTGAGGGCTCGCCCGACGCCCTCTGAATGCCCCTCAATCCCAAGGGATTTTATTCGTGATCTCTTCACCATCCGCCGCATCGGCGCTTTCCTCGAAAGCAGCCTCTTCCGATCTGTTCGATCAGTCGGCGCTGAGCACGCTGGCGCAGCGCCTCGTCGAGGCGGCCAAACGCGCCGGCGCCGATGCCGCCGACGCGGTGGCGGTGCGCGGCATCTCGCAAGGCGTCGAGGTGCGCGACGGGCGCGTCGAGGAATCCGAACGCTCCGAAGGCGACGATGTCGGACTGCGCGTGCTGGTCGGACAGCGCCAGGCGGTGGTCTCCACCAATGACATCAGCGGCGATGGCGTCGCGAAACTTGCCGAGCGCGCCGTCGCGATGGCGCGCGTGGCGCCCGACGACAAATATGTCGGGCTCGCCGATCCGTCCCTGCTGGCGCGCGACTTCCCCAATCTCGATCTGCTCGACGCAAAAGTTCCCTCGACCTCCGAGCTCGAACGCCGCGCCTGCGAAGCCGAAGCCGCGGCACTCGCGGTCAAGGGCGTCACCAAATCCGGCGGCGCGTCGGCCTCCACCGGCATCGGCGGCATGGTGCTGGTGACCTCGACCGGCTTTCACGGCTCTTATTTGCGCTCCAGCCAGGGCATCTCGATGACCGCGATATCAGGTGACGGCACCGGTATGGAACGCGACTACGACTACACCTCGGCGCCGCACGCTTCCGATCTCGCCTCGCCCGAAAGCGTCGGCCGCAAGGCCGGCGAGCGCACCGTGGCGCGCGCCAATCCGCGCAAGGTCGAGACCTGCAAGGTGCCTGTGGTTTTCGACCCCCGGGTTTCCGGATCGCTGGTCGGCCATCTCGTCGGTGCGGTGAACGGCGCCTCGATCGCGCGCAAGACCTCGTTCCTGAAGGATCGCCTCGGTCAGCAATTATTCGCCAAAAACATCCGCATCATCGACGATCCCTTGCGGGTGCGCGGCTTGCGCTCGCAGACGTTTGACGCCGAGGGCGTCAGGGTGAAGAAGCTCGCCATCATCGATGAAGGCGTGCTGACTTCCTGGTTATTGGATTGCGCGACCGCGCGCGAGCTCGGGCTGGTCACCACCGGCCATGCCCACCGCGGCGTGTCGTCGTCGCCGTCGCCGGGATCGTACAATCTGCATCTGGAGGCCGGCGAGGCCACGCCGGCCGAACTGATCTCCGACATCAAGCAGGGTTTTTACGTCACCGACCTGATCGGGTCGGGCGTCAACGGCGTGACCGGCGACTACAGCCGCGGCGCCTCCGGTTTCTGGATCGAGAATGGCGAGATCACCTATGCGGTGAGCGAGGTCACGATCGCCGGACATCTGCTTGAAATATTCAAGTCGATGATTCCGGCCAACGATCTGGAATTCCGTTACGGCGTCAATGCGCCGACGGTTCGCATCGAGGGATTGACGCTTGGCGGACGTTAGCGCCGAGCGCGTGCACGACGTGATTTCGACGCGCGAGATGCTGGCGCGCGACGCAGCGCTGCTGACATCTGCCGTGCGCGAGGCCGGCGCGCTGGCGCTGTCGCTGTTCCGCACCGAGCTGAAAAACTGGACCAAGGGCGCGTCGTCGCCGGTCTCCGAGGCCGATATCAGGACCAACGACCTGCTCGAAAGCCGGCTGCGCTCGGCGACGCCGGACTATGGCTGGCTGTCGGAAGAAAGCGTCGACGACGACAAGCGGCTCGGCAAGCGGCTGACCTGGATCGTCGACCCGATCGACGGCACCCGCGGTTATCTCGCCGGCCGCGAGGACTGGTGCGTGAGCGTGGCGCTGGTGGAAGATGCGACGCCGGTGCTGGCGGCGGTGTTCGTGCCGGTCAGCGATGAATTCTTCTTTGCGGTGCGCGGGCAGGGCGCGACGCTGAACGGCGTGTCGGTTGCCGCGGCAACCGGCGCCGAGCTGGATTTTCCCCGCGTCGCCGGTCCGAAGCCGCTGGTCGAACGGCTCAACGCCTCCACGGGCGACACCGTGCTTCACCCCCGAATCGGGTCGCTGGCGCTTCGGCTGTGCCGGGTCGCGCACGGCAGCCTGGATGCGGCTTTTGCCGGCGGCCAAAGCCGCGATTGGGACCTTGCGGCGGCCAATTTGATCGTGCAGGAAGCGAATGGTAACATGACCGCACTCTCGGGGGATACGATCCTCTATAATCGCCGGGAGGTGACGCACGGGGTGCTGGTGGCAGCGGGACGCGATCGTCATGCGCGCATCGTCGAGCATTTTCGCAACCACCCGTTGCCCTGAGCGTCCTCGATACGCGTCACGTCTCGATACGTGTTAAGGCTGCTGCTGCTTTGCCGGGCACCGCATTAGGAAAAAAGAAACATGCCAGATAGTGCCCAGCAGCAATTGCTGCACCTCGTCATCGGGGGCGAACTGACCGACCTCGAACACACCACGTTCAAGGATCTCGATGCCGTCGAGATCGTCGGCGTATTCCCCAATTACGCGTCAGCGCATGCCGCCTGGAAAGCCAAGGCGCAGCAGACCGTGGACAACGCCCACATGCGCTACTTCGTCGTGCACCTCCACCGGCTGCTCGATCCAGGTCAAGACACGAAGCCTGCCCATTGAAAAAGCTCGTTCGCAATGTGCTGCGCAGCAGCTGGGTCCAGCGCGCGGTGGGTGTCCTCGCGGCCGAATATCTGCGGCTGGTCTGGCTGACCAACCGCTTCAGTTTCGATCCGCCCAACATCTATGAAATGGCGGAGCCGCATCAGCCGCTGATCTTCGCGTTCTGGCACGGCCAGCATTTCCTGACGCCCTTCATCAAGACCAAGGCAACCCATCGTGCCAAGGTGCTGATCTCGCGCCATCGCGATGGCGAGTTCAACGCCATCGCCGCCGAACGGCTGGGCATCGAGACCATCCGTGGCTCCGGCGATCACGGCGGCGCCTTCAACCGCAAGGGTGGCGTCGGCGCGTTCCGGCAGATGGTGCAGGCGCTCGATGAGGGTTATAATGTCGCCTCGACCGCCGACGTGCCGAAGCGCTCGCGGGTGGCCGGGCTTGGAATCATCATGCTGGCGCGGGAATCCGGCCGGCCGATCGTGCCCTTCGCGATGGTGACCAGCCGTTTCATACGGTTGAACAATTGGGACCGCACCACCATCAATTTGCCATTCGGCCGCGGCGCAGTGACGGGTGTGGACGCGGTGATCGTACCGCAGGATGCCGATGCCGAGACCATGGAAAAGTGCCGCCTCCAGCTCGAGACTTACCTGAACGAGGCGGCCCGCCGTGCCTATGCGATGGTCGGCCGCCCGGAGGCAGGCATTGACTAACCCCCTGCCGATGACGCTGCGGGTTTACCGGAAGCTGTCCTCCGCGATGCTTCCGCTGGCGCCGGCGCTGATCAAGCGGCGGCTGAAGCAGGGCAAGGAGGATCCGGCCAGGGTCGGCGAGCGGCGCGGCATGAGCGCGGATACCCGGCCTCACGGGCCGCTGGTGTGGATTCACGGCGCCAGCGTCGGCGAAGTGCTGGCCGCCGCCGCCCTGATCGAAAGATTGCGTGCGCTTAATCTGCGGATCCTGCTGACGTCCGGCACCGTGACCTCGGCGAATATCGTCGCCAAGCGGTTCCCCGCCGACATCATCCATCAGTATGTGCCTTACGATTCGCCGCGCTATGTCGGCCGCTTTCTCGATCACTGGCGGCCTTCGCTGGCGCTGTTCATCGAATCCGACCTGTGGCCCAATCTGATCCTGTCGAGCGCGGCGCGGCGGCTGCCGATGGTGCTGATCAACGGCCGGATGTCGCAGCGCTCGTTTCCGCGCTGGAGCCGGATGAGCGGCACGATCTCGGCCTTGCTCGGCAAGTTCGAGGTCTGCCTCGCCCAGTCGAACCTCGACGGGGAGCGCTTTGCGGCGCTCGGCAGCCGCAACGTCGTCACCACGGGAAACCTCAAACTGGACGTGCCGGCGCCGCCCGCCGATCCCGCCAAACTGGAGCGGCTGATGGCGGTGACGCGCGGCCGCCCGATCATCGTCGCGGCGTCGACCCATCCCGGCGAAGAGGAAATCCTGATCGAGGCGCATCGGACGCTGGCGGGATTCTTTCCCAAGCTGCTGACCGTGATCGTGCCGCGGCATGTCGACCGCGGCGAGGCGATCGCCCGCACGATTGCTGCCTCCGGCCTGCACGCCGGCTTGCGCTCGCGCGAGGAATTGCCGACGGCGACCACCGATATCTATGTCGCGGATACCATGGGCGAGCTTGGATTGTTCTATCGGCTGGCGCCGATCGTCTTCATGGGCGGCTCGCTGGTTCCGCATGGCGGGCAGAATCCGATCGAGGCGATCAAGCTCGGCGCGTCGGTCGTACATGGTCCGCACGTGTTCAATTTCACCGACGTCTACGAGGCGCTCGATCGCGCCGGCGGCGCCCGGCAGGTGGACACGCTGGAAGCGCTGGTCAAGCAACTCGGCCAGCTGCTGGCCGATCCGGCGGCGCGCGACGTGTCGCTGGCGGCCTCGACCCGCGTGGTCGAACAGCTCGGCGGCGCGCTCGAGCGCACGCTCACCGCGCTCGAACCCTATCTTTTGCAGTTGCGGATCGAGATGGGAGCGGCCAATGCGTGAGCCGGCCTTCTGGCACCGGCCCGCGTCCTTCTATTCGCGTTTGCTGTTGCCGCTTGGCGCGCTCTATGGCGCGGTGGCGGGCCGGCGCATGCAGCGTCCGGGGCTCGATGCCGGCATCCCCGTCCTGTGCGTCGGCAATTATCACACCGGCGGCGCCGGCAAGACCCCGACCGTACTCGCCCTCACACGATTGCTGCGCGATCTCGGCGAGACGCCGGTCGTGCTCAGCCGCGGCTATGGCGGCCGGTTGCGCGGCCCGGTCATGGTCGACCTTGCGCGGCACGCCGCCGCCGATGTCGGCGACGAACCCCTGATGCTGGCGCGGACGGTGCCGGTGGCGGTCGCGCGCGATCGTCCCGGCGGCGTCGCGCTGGCGCGCTCACAGGGCGCCAGCGTGATCCTGATGGACGACGGTTTTCAGAATCCCGCTGTCGCCAAGGATGCCTCGCTGATCGTGATCGATGCCAACCGCGGCCTCGGCAATGGCTGCCTGTTTCCCGCTGGACCCCTGCGCGCGCCGCTGGATCTGCAACTCGCCCGCACCGATGCGCTGATCGTGATCGGCGATGGCACGGCGGCCAGATCGGTCGCCGCCGGAATCGCCGCGCGGGGGAAGCCGGTGCTGTCAGCCCATCTGAAGCCGACCGACGCCTCGGTATCTGCGCTCGCGGCCAGGCGCGTGCTCGCCTTCGCCGGGATCGGCGATCCCGACCGCTTCTTCAGGACGCTACGCGCCGCTGATATCGACGTGGTCCGGGAGCGCGCCTTCGCCGATCACCATCCGTATTCGCCAGGCGAGATCGAGGCCTTGATCGCGGAAGCCGCGCGCGACAGGCTGACGCTGGTGACGACGGAAAAGGACCTGGCGCGGCTGGGGTCCCGGGCAAACGACATCGTGCCGTTCGCGGTGACGCTGGAATTCGATGACGCCGCGGCGTTGCGGAAGTTCGTGAGCGACCGGCTGTTCAAGGCGAGAGAGAAGAGTTTTCAACGTCGTCCCGGCGAACGCCGGGACCCATAATCCCGGTCATCTGTTGTTGCAGAAGGTGTCTGAGATACTGCCGTAACGAGACGGCACGGCGTATGGGTCCCGGCGTTCGCCGGGACGACGAAATACCTCTACCCCTTCACCTGCGCCGAATAATGCCGCTGCAATACCGCGTTCGGAATCGCGTAGGCCTCCTGCAGGTCGACGCTCCAGTATTTCAGCTCGTCGAGCGGGATCCGGGCGTCGGTCACCGCGCAGCGCACATAGGTTCCCGGCGAGATCACGCGGAAATCGCCATCCAGATATTGCACCTGGGCTTCGCCATGGCCCGAGGGGCCGAATTTATTCAGCACGGTTGAATTTCTCCGACCAATTTTGAGGCTAACTGTTTTTCCAGCCTGCGATCTATCATAAATAGGTCGTGGTGTCCGCCTGTGAAACCCACCGATTTGTGATGATTTTCAGCTTTTGACGCATGCTAGCCTTCGATCATCTGGTCCTCGCGGCGGGAATACGATGCGCCTATTTTCAGCAGCTGCATTCCTGGCGCTCTCTGCGGTGGCCTTTGCCGCTGACGCGGCGACGTTGCCGTCGCCACGTCAGGTCGAGATCCCCTTCGGCGGCGGCATGCTGCACGCGCAGCTTTACAAGCCCGACGGCGCCGGCCCGTTTCCGGTGGTGATCGCGTTGCACGGCTGCGGCGGTCTCGGCGGTCAATCCGAGCCGGTGCAGCGGCGCTACCGCGACTGGGCGGAGCCCTTGCTGAAGGGCGGCACGGCGCTGTTGTTGCCGGACAGCTACGGTTCGCGTGAACTCGGGCCGCAATGTCGCGTCAGGGAGCGCCGCGTCCTCGCCCGCCGCGAACGGGTGGCCGATATCATGGCGTCGCGGCAATGGCTGCAGCAGCAACCCTGGGCGGCGCGCGACCGCATCAGCCTGATGGGATGGGCGGAGGGCGCCAGCGCCTTGCTGTGGGCGGTGCGCCCGCAATCGCCGACGCGCAAGGTAGCGCCGGATTTCCGCTCGGCGGTCGCGTTTTATCCGAACTGCCGCATCTCGTCCGGCCTCGGATGGAGCGCGCGGGTTCCGACGCTGCTCTTGATCGGCGCCAGGGACGACATCTCTTCGCCGCCGGCCTGCCGCCAGATGGTCGACGGCGCGCGCGGGCGCAGCGCGCTGGCGCGGATCGTGGTCTATCCCGGCGCCCTGCACGAATTCGATCGCACCAATCTTCCGCTGCAGACGATCGGCGGCGCGGCCGATCCCGCACTGCCCGAACGCGGCCATCTCGGCGCCGATCCGGCAGCGCGCGCGGACTCGCAGAAGCGGGTTACAGAGTGGTTGGCGCGGTGAGCTCCCCTCCCTCCACGCGCCCTTGCGGGTGGCGGGGTGGGGTCGGGGGTGGGGGTAGCGCGGCATTTACCCATGCAGCGGTTCCTGCCGATAGACCCCCCACCCCCGACCCCTCCCCGCCGCTTCGCGGGAGGAGGGGAGAAGATAAGCGCAATCTCTAAAACAAACTTCCCTGACCAGCCGGTTTTGCAACGCGCTTCGGCGTCGCGCCCTTCGGCTCGCCGGCCACCGGCTTCACGGGTCGCGTCGCCGCCGGCCGGTCGGCATCCGCCGTCGCGCCGACGCGGCCGTCGGCGAATTCGATGTTGAGAACCGCGCCCGGGCCGATTTCGGCGGCGGCATGAACGGGCTGGCCCTGCTCGTCGCGCACCAGCGCAAAGCCGCGCGCCAGCACGCCGCGGTAGGACAGCGCCGACAGCAGCTGGCCGCTATGGGCGACCCGCGCGTCGAGCCGCTGCATCACGGTGGCGACCGCGCGCCGCGCGCGCTCGGCCAGCCGCAGCGTGCGTTCGCGCTGCCGCGCGATGGCCTGGCGCTGCGCCTCGGCATTGGAAAGCTTTGACGCCTTGAGCCTGATCTCGAGGCCGGCAAAACGATCGCGGCGGCGGCGCACCAGCGATCGCGCGCTAAGGCTCAAGCGCTCGCTGTTGATGGTGAGCCGCTGCGCGGCGTGGCTGACCTGCGCGTGCAGCACCCGCAACGTCAGTTTCGCGCTGCTCGCCGCAAAGCGGCGGAAATGCGCATGGGTATTGGCTTTCAAGCCGCGGGGCAGGGCGCTGGTCGCGCCGTCGAGCCGCTGCCGCGGGATCGCCAGCAACTCGCCGGCGGCGGGCAGCGCCCGCGCTGCTGCGCGCAGCTCGTTGCGGCGGCTTTCCTGGGCGCGCTGCCAGCACAGCATGGTGCGCCGCGCCAGCGCGGACACCTCGACGAACAGCTCGGCGCGCACCGGCACCGCCATTTCGGCGGCCGCCGTCGGCGTCGGCGCGCGCTTGTCGGCGGCGAAGTCGATCAGGGTGATGTCGGTCTCGTGACCGATCGCCGAGATCAGCGGGATCATGCTTTCGGCTGCGGCGCGGACCACGATTTCCTCGTTGAACGACCACAAATCCTCCAGCGAGCCGCCGCCGCGCGCGACGATCAGAAGATCCGGCCGCGGAATCCTGCCGCCTTCCGGCAACGCATTGAAGCCGCGGATCGCGGCCGCGACCTGTTCGGCCGAACCCTCGCCCTGCACCTTGACCGGCCACACCAGCACGCGGCGCGGAAAACGGTCCTGCAGCCGGTGCAGGATGTCGCGGATCACCGCGCCGGTCGGCGACGTCACGACGCCGATCACTTCCGGCAGCCACGGCAGCAATTGCTTGCGCGCCTCGTCGAACAGCCCTTCGGCGGCGAGCTTCTTCTTGCGCTCTTCCATCAGCGCCATCAGCGCGCCGATGCCGGCGGGCTCGATCGCCTCGATCACGATCTGGTATTTCGACGAGCCCGGGTAGGTGGTGAGCTTGCCGGTGGCGATGACCTCGAGGCCCTCCTGCGGCTTGAACCGCATCCGGCCATGCACGCCCTTCCAGATCACCGCCTCGATCTTGGCACTCTCGTCCTTCAGCGCGAAATAACAGTGTCCGGAGGAATGCGGCCCGCGGAACCCGGAGATTTCGCCGCGCACCCGGACGTGCCCATAGGCGTCCTCCACCGTCCGCTTCAGCGCGGAGGAAAGTTCGGACACCGTGAATTCCGGCGCGTTGAGCAGGGGTTCGGCTGCGGGCATCAGGACAATCGATTCGGGGTTTGCGATTCGGGTTTTGAAGGCTGGCCAGCAAGTTAGGGATTTTCCGCCAATACCGCCAATCCGGCCTTGCAAACTCATATACTCTGTATTACAGAGTTCTCTGTAATAGATTGATAGTCGAGGAATCCCATGTCGAAATTGCTGATGAGAGCGCCCCTGATCGCCGCAAGATGGACCCTGTGCGCCGCGGGCGCCGCCGCGCTCCTGATCACGGCGCTTGTCGCCACGCCGCTGTCGCGTCCGCCCGAGCTTGCCTCGATCTCCGCGGCCCGCGGCACGGTCGATTTCAGCGCCTTGCCCGCCGTCGAGCGGTTTCAGGCACGGGACGGCACCTGGCTGGGTTTCCGCCACTACGCCGCCGCCAGCCCCGCCGGCGGGCGCGCGGCCATCGTGATTCACGGCTCGTCGGGTTCCAGCGGCGGCACCATCCACGCGCTGTCCGGTGCGTTGGCGGCGCGCGGCGTCGAAACCTGGGCGATCGACATCCGCGGCCACGGCGCATCGGGAACCCGTGGCGATATCGGCTATGTCGGCCAGCTCGAGCACGACCTCGCCGACCTCGTCGCCGTCATTCGCAACACCGCGCCCTCGGCGCCGCTCACGCTGGTCGGCCACTCCTCCGGCGGCGGTTTTGCGTTGCGGGTCGCCGGCTCGCCGATCCAGGACCTGTTCGAGCGCACCGTGCTGCTCGCCCCCTATCTCGGCTACAATTCGCCGACCACAAGGGCGAATTCCGGCGGCTGGGCCCGCGCCGACATTCCGCGCATCGTCGGATTGGCGGTGCTGCGCGCCGCAGGCATCACCTGCTGCGAGGCGCTGCCGGTGCTGGCGTTGGCGGTGCCGCCGAACTCCGAGAAAAATCTGGTGGCCACCTACAGCGACCGGCTGATGCGCAATTTCGCGGTCCATGACGGCAATTTTCATCGCGACCTCGCCGCGGCCCGCAAGCCGGTGACGCTCATCTGCGGCGCCGATGACGAGTTGATGCTGGTGGACAAATATGCGCCGGCCGTGCACGCGGTGGCGCCTGCGGTTGACGTCAAGGTGATCGACGGTGTCAATCACATGGGCATCGTCAGCGCGCCCAGGGCCATCTCCATCATCGCGAACGAGGTGGCGAAAGCGGGGAGCGGATCGTCATGAGCATCGAAAGCCGGGAAGCTGCCGCCGCGCTGAGCGATATCGAGGATATCGTTCGCCGGGTCCGGCAGTCCCGGATCTACCAGCTCGCCAGCCTGCTGCTGATCATGTGGGGCGCGCTGACCTTTACCGGCTACCTCGTGACCTGGTTCAGCCCGCGCCATGCCGTGTATGCGTGGCCCGCAGTCTATGTCGTGGGGATCGCGGGATCGGCGGCCATCAGCGTCTCGAACCGGATGCGTTCCGGGATTCGCACCTTCGATATCAGGATGTTCGCGGCGTTACTGCTCTTCATCGCCTTCGGCATTTTTTGTTGCTGGCTCGGCCATTTTGGACCGCGACAGCTCTCAACCTTCTGGCCGATTTACTTCATGCTGATCTACACCATCGCCGGACTGTGGGTCGGGCACGCCTTTGTGGCGATCGGCCTTTCCATCATCGTGCTGACGCTGGCCGGCTATTTCTTCATTGGCGATGCCTTCGATCTGTGGATGGCTTTTGTCAATGGCGGCGGGCTGATGCTGGGCGGTCTCTGGATGCGCCGGAGCTGACGATGGCCGAACTCGACGACATCATCCACCAGCCGCTGCGGCTGCGGATCATGGCGGCGCTCACGGCGCTGCCGGATGCGCAGGGGCTCGAATTTTCCCGGCTGAAGAAACTCACCGGTGCCACCGACGGCAATCTCGGCGCTCATATCGAGACGCTGGCGAAGGCCGGTTATGTCGCGGTCGACAAGGCCTTTGTCGGCAAGAAGCCGCAAACCACGGTCACCGCCACCGCGGCGGGCCGCGGCGCCTTCGCCCGCCACGTCGCTACCCTGCAGGAAATCATCGCGGGCGCGGCGCGGAAGTCCTAAGCCTCATCGTCATTCCGGATGGCAATCCCCCCTTGCAGCGACAGGGGGACTCGTGCGACCGACACGGTTCCGCACACCTTCATCCGGCTGCATTCATGAACATCCTCCTGCTCGGTTCCGGCGGCCGCGAACACGCCCTGGCGTGGAAAATCGCGGCTTCCCCGCTGGTGACAAAACTCTGGTGCGCGCCGGGCAATGCCGGCATCGCGCGGGACGCCGAATGCGTGGCGCTTGATATTGCCGACCATGCCGCGGTGATCGATTTCTGCCGGGCCAACGAGGTCGACTTCGTCGTGGTCGGACCGGATGCGCCGATCGCGGCCGGGATCGTCGACGATCTCAATGCCGCCGGCTTCAAGGCGTTCGGCCCAACCAGGGCGGCCGGCCAGCTCGAGAGTTCAAAGAGCTTTACCAAGGCGCTGTGCCGCGCCAACAACATTCCGACCGCCGCCTGGGAACATTTCGCCGACGCGGAGAAGGCAAAAGCCTACATCCGCAAACAGGGCGCGCCGATCGTGGTCAAGGCCGATGGCCTCGCCGCCGGCAAGGGCGTGGTGGTGGCGATGACGGAAGCCGAAGCGCTCGCCGCGGTCGACATGATGTTCGGTGGCGGTTTTGGCGAGGCCGGCGCCGAGGTGGTGGTCGAGGAGTTCATGGTGGGCGAGGAGGCCTCGTTCTTCGCGCTGTGCGACGGCGAGCACGCGCTGCCGCTCGCCACCGCGCAGGACCACAAGCGTGCCTTCGACGGCGACCAGGGTCCGAACACCGGCGGCATGGGCGCCTATTCGCCCGCGCCGGTCCTGACCGACGCGATCTGCGCGCAGGTGATGGAAGAGATGATCACACCGACGCTGCGCGCGCTCGCCGCCATGGGCTCGCCCTACAAGGGCGTGCTCTACGCCGGAATCATGATCACTGGGGATGGTCCCAAGCTCGTCGAATACAATGCCCGGTTCGGCGACCCTGAATGCCAGGTGCTGATGCTGCGGATGATGTCCGACATCGTCCCCGCGCTGATCGCCTGCGCCGACGGCCAGCTGAAGAATTTCAGCCTGCGCTGGTATGACTATGTAGCGTTGACGGTGATCATGGCGACAAAGGGCTATCCCGGCGACTACGGCAAGGGTTTTGTCATTGCAGGCCTCGACGAGGCGGCCAAAATCGAGGGCGTCGAAATCTTTCATGCCGGCACCAAGGCCGACGGCGACAGGATTCTATCCAATGGCGGGCGCGTGCTGAACGTCTGTGCCACCGGCAAGACCGTGACCGAGACGCAACAGCGCGCCTATGCCGCGATCGACAAGATCAACTGGCCGGAAGGATTCTGCCGCCGCGACATCGGCTGGCAGGCGGTGGCGAGGGAGAAGGCGTAGAGGAAACGTATTCGAACTCGGGCCTCACAGCGTCATTGCGAGGAGCGCTTGCGACGAAGCAATCCATCGTGCGGCGTAAAGAAAGAATGGATTGCTTCGCTTCGCTCGCAATGACGACGTCTCGTAGGGTGGGCAAAGGCGCGCACTTCGCGCCGTGCCCACCATCCATCGGCATCGCATTTGAATGGTGTGCACGGCGCAAGCGCGCCTTTGCCCACCCTACGCATCACGTCAGAGCAAATCCCCGCCCGCCGCACTCGCGGTGGTGCCGTGCTCCTTGAACGCCTTGATGACGTTCTTGCCGATCTTCCACTTGTGCACTTCGTCGGGGCCGTCGACCAGCCGCTGCGAACGCACCTGGGTGTACCATTTCGCCAGCGGCGTATCCTGGGAAAATCCGAGCGCGCCGTGCAGCTGGATCGCGGTGTCGATCACCTTGTGCACCATGTGGGCGTGGAAGATCTTGGCGATCGAGTTTTCCTGCCGGATGTCCTGGCCCTTTTCCGCCTTGTAGGCGATGTGCAGCAGCATCAGCCGGCCGATATAGAGTTCGCTGGCGCAATCGGCCAGCATGAACTGCACGCCCTGGCGGTCCGACAGCAGCGAGCCGAACGTCGAGCGCGTCGTGATATGGGCGACCGCCATGTCGAGCGCGCGCTGCGCTTTCGCGACATTATGCATGCCGTGACGCAGCCGGCCATAGGCGAGGCGATGCTGGCCCATATTGAAACCGTTGCCTTCGCCGCCGAGCAGATTGTCGGCCGGCACCTTCAGATCCCTGATTTCGATCTCGGAGTGACCGCCATGCAGGATGTCGTCATGCGGGCCCTCGATCGCCATGTTGGCGACGTTGCGCTTGATGATGTAGCCGGGGTTCGGCAGTTCGACGATGAAGGTCGAATGTTGCTTGTGGCGCGGCGCGTTCGGGTCGGTTCTCGCCACCACCAGCGCCATGTCGGCGACGCTGGCGGAGGACGAGAACCATTTCTCGCCGTTGAGGATGTAGTTCTCGTTGCCGTCCTTCACCGCCGTGGTCTGCATGCCCGTGGCGTCGGCGCCGGCCGCCTTCTCGGTCATCGAGAAGCAGATGCGCTTGTCGCCGTTGAGCAGCGGCTTCAGGAACTTCTCCTTCTGATACTCCGTGCCGTGGGCGAGGATCGTCATCATCGAGGCGTCGTCGGGCCCCTGCGTGTTCATCGAGAGCGCGCCGAGCATGCTCTCGCCGAGCTCCATCTGCACCAGCGCGTTGGCGAGCGGGCCGAGGCCCATGCCGCCATATTCCTTCGGCACCCACGGACACCACAGGCCCTGCGCGCGGGCCTTCTTGCGCAGCGGGCCCAGCACCTCGGCGAGCGGCTTGGTGTCGAGTTCCTTTTCCGCGGGAATGCACTCGTCGTGCACCCATTTGCGGACCTTCTCGCGGATCGCCTTGGCTTCGGCCGGAATCTCGAAATCGATCGACATGGCGTTTCCTCGGTTGTTCTTGCTGAGTGAGCTTGGCGAATGGCATAAACCCGCCACGCGCCAGCGGCAACGGCAAACAAAGTTTGAAGCAAGGCCGCCGCCGTGCATGGAGTGCTTACATGCCCGATCTCGCCGACTTGTTTCCCGGTTATTCCGCCGAATGGATCAACACGCGAGCGGGCCGCATCTTCGCCCGCGTCGGCGGCAAGGGCCCGCCGCTGTTGTTGCTGCACGGCTTTTCGCAGACCCATGTGCAGTGGCACCGCGTCGCGTCGCAACTGGCGGACAGGTTCACGCTGATCATCGCGGACCTGCCCGGCTATGGCTGGTCGGATATGCCGGAGAGCGACAAGGACCACACGCCCTACACCAAGCGCGCGATGGCCAACACCCTGATCGAGGCGATGGAGCAGCTCGGCCATGTGCATTTCGGGCTCGCCGGCCACGACCGCGGCGGCCGCGTCGCCTATCGACTCGCGCTCGATCATCCCGGCCGTCTTTCGAAACTGGCGGTGCTGGATATCCTGCCGACCCTCGACTACTGGGAGCGGATGAACCGGCTCTATGCGCTGAAAATCTATCACTGGACTTTTTTGGCGCAGCCGTTCCCGCTGCCGGAAACCCTGATCGGAAGCAACCCGGATTTCTTCCTCAAGCAGAAGATGGCGAGCCAGACCAAATCGAAAAATCTCGACGACATCGATCCGCGCGCGCTGGAGCATTACCTCGCCCCGTTTCGCGATCCGTCGCGGCTGCACGCGATGTGCGAGGACTATCGCGCCGGCGCTTATGCGGATTTCGAGATCGACAAGGCCGATCGTGACGCCGGCAAGAAAATCACCATCCCGATGCTGGCGCTGTGGGGCGACGCCGGCATCGCAAGTGCCGCGGCGACGCCGCTCGATACCTGGAAGAACTGGGCCACCAATGTGCGCGGCGCGCCGGTCGATAGCGGCCATTTTCTGACGGAAGAGAATCCGGACGCGACGGCGAGGATGTTGAAGGAATTTTTTGCGGAGTCGTGAACGACACTATTCGACACGTCATCGGTGCGCCCCCTCTCCCGCACTTGCGGGGGAGGGTTGGGGTGGGGGCGCCTCAGCGGGCGCCGGCGTAAGTCGAGAGAGCCCCCACCCGCCGCGCTTCGCGCGTCGGCCTCCCCCGCAAGCGGGAGAGGCGAAGGACCATCACCTCCGCACCTTGAAAAAATCCTTCAACAGCGTCGCCGCCTCGGTCTCGCCCACCGCCGAATAAACCTCCGGCACGTGATGGCAGGTCGGCGACGCAAAAAACCGCACGCCTGATTCCACCGCGCCGCCCTTGGCGTCGGACGCGCCGTAATACAGCCGCCGGATCCGCGCCAGCGAGATCGCGCCGGCGCACATCGTGCACGGCTCCAGCGTGACGTAGAGGTCGCAATCGACCAGCCGCTCGGTGCCGATGGCATCGGCGGCCTGCCGCAGCGCCAGGATTTCGGCGTGCGCGGTCGGATCGCGGTCGGTCAGGGTCCGGTTGGCCGCGGTGGCGATCACCTCGTACCCCCGGACAATCACGCATCCGATCGGGACTTCGCCGGCTTTTCCGGCGTTTTTGGCCGTTTTCAGCGCCAAATCCATGAAAGAAGGGACGGTCATGCCTCGTATCATCGGAAGAAACCTGCTATGAGAGCCGCATTCAGCAAAAGTGGATGCCGGTTTTGCGTGACAATGCGCCTTGAGCCAAGCGCGCGCGCGTACTCGCTATGACAGCCCGTCCACATCCGTCTGACCGCATTTCATTGAATACGAGAGACATTCATGCCCCGCGACAACGACAAAAACAACGATTCCCGCGGCCGGCGCGATCGCCCTACCGGCGGCAAGGGCCGCTCCGGCGCCGCCCGGGGTCCCGAGAAGAAATTCGCCAAGCGCGGCTTTGCCGGCAAGAGCGATGCTCCCAAGCCCGAGGGCGAGCGGCGCCCTTATGCGGGAAAACCCGACGGCGCCAAATCCTACGGCAAGAAACCCTATTCCGGCCCGGGCAAGCCCTATGCCGGCAAGCGCGAAGGCCCGCCGCCGCGCCGCAATGGTGACGCGCCGCGCCCGCGTTTCAATCGCGATGATCGCGCCGGTGGGGGCGAGAAGCGTCCCTACACCCCGCGCGGCGATCGTGGCGATGCCCGCCCGGCGGCGCGTTTTTCCGATCGCAAGTTCGGCGACAAGAAGCCGTATACGCCGCGAGAGGGTGGGGCTGAGAAGCGGCCCTATACGCCGCGTGGCGACCGTCCGCAGGGCGATCGTCCCTATAGCGCGCGGCCGTCGCGCGATGGTGACCGTCCGCGCGGTGACCGTCCCGAGCGAAAGTTCGGCGGCGACAAGAAGTTTTCGCGCGGCGCGCCGGATCGCAAGGGCGACCGTGGGGATCGGGGTCCGCGCAAGGATTTCGGCAGCCGCCCCGACCGTGGTTCGGATCGAGGCGAGTCGAAGCCGTGGCAGAAGCGCGATGCGTCTTCGCCCGACCATGCCGGCCGCAATTCCCGTCCGTCCCGCGACGGCGCGCGCAATTTCGACAAGCCGCGCTTCGACAAGCCGCGCGAAGGCGGCGCGGAACGTCCGCGCTTTTCCCGCCCGCGCGAGGACCGTCCGCAGGGTGATCGTCCCCGTGGCGATCGGGCTTTTGCCGATCGTCCACAGCGCGAGCGTCCGAAATTCGATCGTCCCCGCGAGGGCGGCAGCTCCTGGCAGGAGCATCCGCGCAGCGAGTCACCCGGTGAGCGTCCGCGCCGCGATAACGAAGACGACAGCAAGGTTTTTGCCAAACGTCCGGCCTTCGGCGGCCGCGGCGAATACCGAGAGCGCAAGCCGGAGTTCGAAAAGCGCGCCGCGCGTCCGCCGCGCGAAAAGAAATCCGGCGAGCGCATCGCCAAGGTGCTGTCGCGCGCCGGCCTCGCCTCGCGCCGCGACGCCGAGGAATGGGTCGTGCAGGGCCGCGTCAGCGTCAACGGCCGCGTCATCAATTCGCCGGCGCTCGACGTCACCGAGAACGACGCCATCACCATCGACGGCAAGCCGTTGCCGCCGCGCGAGCGCACGCGGCTGTTCATGTACCACAAGCCGCGCGGCCTGATGACCACCCATGCCGATCCGGAAGGACGGCCGACGGTGTTCGACAATCTGCCGGAAGGCCTGCCGCGGCTGATTTCGATCGGCCGTCTCGATTTCAACACCGAGGGCCTGTTGCTGCTGACCAATGATGGCGGCCTCGCGCGCGCGCTGGAACTGCCGGACACCGGCTGGCTGCGGCGTTATCGCGTCCGCGCCCATGGCGAGGTGACGCAGGGCCAGCTCGATGCGCTGAAAAAGGGCGTCGAGATCGACGGCGTCAAATACGGTCCGATCGATGCGACGCTGGAGCGCGACCAGGGCGCCAATGTCTGGCTGGTGTTCGCGATCCGCGAAGGCAAGAACCGCGAAGTCCGCAACGTGATGGCGCATCTCGGGCTCGAGGTGAACCGCCTGATCCGGATCTCCTACGGTCCGTTCCAGCTCGGCGAATTGCCCGAAGGCGAGGTCGAGGAGGTCAAGACCCGCGTGCTGCGCGAACAGCTCGGCGAGAAGATCGCCGAACTCGCCGGCGCGGATTTCAACCGGCCGATGCCGGGCGATGCCGGCGGCAAATCCGACGCCAAGTCTGACGATGACGACGCGCCGCGCGGCAAGAAGCCGTTCAAGCCGGCCGGCAAGAGCGGCCTGATCGCCGACCGCAAGGGCCGCCGCGTGCTGGTGCAGCGCACCGGCAGCGAAGAAGCCCGCGCCCGCAACGAAGCCGAAGCCGGTGGCTACGGCCCGCCGCGCCGTCCGCAGCGCGGCTACCACGGCAAGCGCGATCTGAAGCCGCGGGACGAGTAGAGTTCGATGGCTGAGCCGATTGCGATAACCAACAGGCCGTCATGGCCGGGCATAGCCGTCCAAAGGACGGCGTCGCTTCCGCTCGCCTGTGCCCGGCCATCCACGTCTTCCTTGTGCCGGCAGCTTCAAGGCGTGGATGCCCGGGACAAGCCCGGGCATGACGAGAACTCGTAATGCGCGTCGTTGGCGGACGGCTGAAGGGCCGCAATCTCGCGTCACCGTCGTCGAACGACATCCGGCCGACGGCGGATCGCCTGCGCGAGTCGCTGTTCAACATCCTGATCCATGCCTATGACGACCCGATCGAGGACGCGCGTGTGCTCGACCTGTTCGCCGGTACCGGCGCGCTCGGCATCGAGGCGGTGTCGCGCGGTGCGGCGTTCACGCTGTTCGTCGACAACGGCGCCGAGGCGCGGGCGCTGCTGCGCAACAACGTCGAGGCGCTGGGCCTCGGCGGCGTCACGAAAGTGTATCGCCGCGACGCCACCAATCCCGGCCCGGCGCATCCGATGGAGCCGTTCTCGCTGGTGTTCCTCGATCCGCCCTACCGCATGAAGCTGGCCGAAAAATCACTGGCCGCGCTGCGCGACGGCGGCTGGCTGACGCCGGGCGCGCTGCTGGTGGTGGAGGAGCACAAGGCGGCGGGCTTCGCCGCGCCGGAGGGTTTCGAGGAGCTGGAGCGGCGGGCGTATGACGATACGGAGTTTACGTTTTTGCGATTTGGCGAAGTGCCCGCCCAACCCTAACTCGTCGTCCCCGCGGATGCGGGGATCCAGTACGCCGCGGCTTTTCGGTTGAATCGCTGACGTCTCTGGATACTGGGTCGCCCGATCAAGTCGGGCGATGACAGTTGAGGTGGGGAAGCAGCGCCAGAAGGCGAAGAGCTGGATTGAAAGAGGTGTTATGATACCTTGTTTGCGTTTTTTACGATTTGGCTAAGTACCTGTTCGGCCTTGATGTTCTTACTGTGCATGGGGTTGTTTTCGCACTTTTTGGTCGGCCCCCCGCTCACCTTCGCCCGAACAGCTTCTCGATATCGCTCAGCTTCAATTCGACATAGGTCGGACGGCCGTGGTTGCACTGGCCTGAATTCGGCGTGTCTTCCATCTCGCGCAGCAGCGCGTTCATCTCTTCCGGCTTGAGGATGCGTCCCGCGCGGACCGAGCCGTGGCAGGCCATGGTGGCCGCGACATGCATCAGGCGGCGTTCCAGCGGCAGCGCTTCATCCCATTCCGCCATGTGCTCGGCGAGGTCGCGCAGCAGCGAGCCCGCATTGGCCTTGCCGAGCAGCGACGGCGTCTCGCGCACGGCGACAGCACCAGGGCCGAAGGAATCGATCGCCAGCCCGAACGTCGCCAGCTCGACCGCGCGATCGAGCAGTTGCTCGACGGTTGCCTCGTCGAGTTCGACGATCTCCGGGATCAGCAGGATCTGCCGCTGCACGCCGTTGCGCGCCAGCGAGGCCTTGAGCTTCTCATAGACGATGCGCTCATGCGCGGCGTGCTGGTCCACCACCACGAGGCCGTCGCGGGTCTGCGACACGATATAGGTTTCGTGAATCTGCGTTCGCGCAGCACCCAGCGGGCGGTCGAGCAGATCGGCGGATGGCGCTTCCTGAAACCGCACGTCCGCCGTCGGCGTGCCGACATCGAAGGCGGCCTGTCCGGGCTCGGCGAACGTGGTCGCCGCCGATCCCTCGAAGCCTGGCATGGGTCCCGTTGGATAGGCCGGCGAGCGCCGCCAGTCCCAATTGCCCGGACGCAGCGCGAATGACGGGCGGAACGAAGCCAGGGCGGCGCCGTCGCTGTTGGCGGCGGTGCGCTTGCCCTCGCGGGCGAGGCCTTCCTTCAGCGCGTGCACGATCAGCGCGCGAACGAGACCGGCATTGCGGAACCGGACCTCGGTCTTGGCCGGATGCACATTGGCGTCGACTTCCTGGGTATCGAGCGTCACGAACAGCGCCACCACGGGATGGCGGTCGCGCGGCAGATAGTCGGAATAGGCGGCGCGCACAGCACCAATGATCAGCTTGTCGCGCACCGGCCGGCCGTTGACGAACAGATATTGCCCGAGCGCGTTGGCGCGGGTCAGCGAGGGCGCGGCGGCAAAGCCTTCGACCGCCACGCCGTCGCGCTCGGAGCGGACCTCGATGGCGCTGGCGCGAAAATCGCTGCCCAGGATATCTCCGAGCCGCGTCAGCCTGCCGGCGGCGCCGGGCAAAGCGGCGGCCCAGGTCACCGGCGCGCGTTCCTCGCCTGCCAGCGTGAAGGCGATATCGGGCCGCGCCATCGCCAGACGCCGCACCACTTCGCGGATCGCTTCCGCCTCGGTGCGGTCGGTCTTGAGGAATTTCAGCCGCGCCGGCGTCGCATAGAAGAGATCGCTGACCTCGACGCGGGTGCCCTGGCTCAGGGCGGCCGGCATGATCGCGGATTTCGCGCCGCCTTCCACCGCCAGCGACCAGGCATGCGGTTCGCCGAGGTGGCGGGTGGTGATGCCGAGTCTCGAGACTGCGCCGATCGAGGGCAGCGCCTCGCCGCGAAACCCCAGCGTGCGGATCCGCAACAGATCCTCGTCATCGAGCTTGGAGGTGGCGTGGCGATCGACCGCCAGCGCCAGATCGGCATAGGTCATGCCGCTGCCGTCGTCGGTGATGCCGATCCGCCGCCGCCCGCCGCCATCGGTGAAGATATCGATCCGGCTGGCGCCGGCGTCGATGGCGTTCTCCACCAGTTCCTTGACCACGCTCGCCGGACGCTCGACCACTTCGCCGGCGGCGATGCGGTTGACGATCTGTTCGGGGAGCTGGCGGACGGGCATGGGCGACTCGTTGGATGAGGCCGTAATTTACGGGTTTTTGAAAGGTGAGGGGAGGCCGCAGAGGCGAAACTCCAAAACTCTCCCCGCTGTTATCGGACCCTCAGTCGTCGAATCCGCCGGAACCGCGCTTGGACTTGACGTCGCTGCGGCGCTTCTTGCCTTCGAGCCGGCGCTGCTTCGATCCGAAGGTCGGCTTGGTGGCGCGGCGCGGCACCGGCCGCACCATCGCCTCGCGCAACAGTTCGAGCAGCCGGTCGGTGGCGTCGGCGCGGTTGCGCTCCTGGGTGCGGAAGCGCTGCGCGTGAATCACGATCACGCCGTCCTTGGTCATACGCTGGCCGGCGATCCGGTTCAGCCGCAACGCGGCATCTTCCGGCAGCGTGATCCGGCGGGTGTCGAAGCGCAATTGAGCGGCGGTCGAGAGCTTGTTGACGTTCTGCCCGCCCGGGCCGGAGGCGCGGACGAAGGTGATCTCGATGTCGTTCTCGTCGATCGAAAGGTCGCGGGAAATCCGCAGCATGGCGTCACCGGAGCCGGATATTCCCCCAGCGGGAATCGGACGCGGACAGGATAGCGGGTTTGTATGTGGCGCTGAAGGACGACGGAAGCGTTCCCCGGATGCTGCGCAGCGCGTAGCGATGCGCTGCTGATCCGGGGTCCATGCCTGGAACGAAGACATGGGTCCCGGCTCTGCGGCGCACCGCCAAAGAGGCGCTGCACCGCGTCCGGGACACGGATGCGTGGAAATGCGGCTCAGTTCGCCTTGGGCGCCGTCACCGATGCCGGCTGGGCGGCGGCCTGCGGGGCGCGGCCGACGATCACGGTGAGCAGGCCTTGCCCCCACAATCGGCTGGCGGCCTTCTTGGCGTCATCCAGCGTCACGGCGTCGACGATGGCGTTGCGCTTCTCGATGTAGTCGATCGGCAGCTTGTCGAGCTGATACTGCAGCAGCGCCGAGGCCAGCTTCGAGGAGCTGTCGAGCGCCAGCATCTGCGAGCCCTTGAGATAGGACTTGGCCTCGTCCAGTTCCTGCTGGGTCGGGCCTTCCTCGGCGATGCGACGGATTTCCTTCTCGACGGCGTCGACGGTTTCGCCGGCGCGGTCGGCGCGGGTTCCGGTGGTGCCGATGAAGATGGCGGAGCGATTCATCCACAACAGCGATTCATTGACGGAATAGGCCAGGCCGCGCTTCTCGCGGACCTCGCGGTAGAGCCGCGACGACAGCCCGCCGCCGCCGAGAATGTGGTTGACGACATAACCGGCCATGAAATTCGGATCGTTGCGCTTGATGCCGGGGCCGCCGAACGTCACCACGGTCTGCGGCACGTCGAGCGGAATGAAGGCGCGCTGCGGCGGTTTGGCGGCTTCGACCTCGGCGACCGGCGTCAGGCTGGCCCTGGCCGGCAATCCGCCGAAGGTCTTGTCGAGCAGCTGGCCGAGCGTGGCCGGGTCGACATCGCCGACCACGGCAATTCGCAGCGTATCCTTCGCCAGCACGCGGCGGACGTAATCCCTCATGTCGGCGGTATCGATCCTCGGCACGCTTTCCAGCGTGCCGTTGGCCTGGCGGCCATAGGGATGGTCGCCGAAGGCGAGTTGCAGGAACTTGCGGCTGGCCAGCGAAGAGGGATTGGAGGTCTCGCGCCGCAGGCCCGAGTTGATCTGGGCGCGGATACGTTCGACATCGGCGCTCTCGAAGCGCGGCGAGGTCACCGCCTTGCGCAGCAGGTCGAAAGCCTCGTCCTTGCTATCCTTGAGCATGCGCAGGCTGCCACGGAAATAATCCCGCGTCGAAGAGAAGCTGAGCTCGATGGCGCGGCGTTCGAGCCGCTCGTGGAAGGTCTTGGAATCGAGATCTTCCGAACCTTCGTCGAGCAGGCTGGCGACCATGTTGCCGACGCCGGGCTTGTCGGCCGGGTCCTGCGTCGCGCCGCCGCCGAAGGCATATTCCATCGCGATCAGCGGTACGGTGGCATCCTGCACGAACCAGGCTTCGATGCCTCCCGGCGAAATCAGATGCTGGATTTTGGCCGCGGCCTGCGAAGGCATCGGCGCCAGCGCCAGGCAGGCAGCCGCCGCGAAGGCAACACGCCGGGTGGACCCGAACGAAGTCACGAAAATGTTCACGAACGCTTCTCCTCGCGTTTCGGCGTGGCATCCTTGATCAGGTAGCCTGTCACCGATCGCTTTTTATCGAGCCATTTTTGCGCGGCGTCGCGGACCTGTTCGGCGGTGACGGCGCGAATGCGGTCCGGCCAGCTTCGGATATCGTCGATGCTGAGGCCGGAGGTCAGCGCGCCGCCGTACCAGCGTGCCAGCGTCGCCTGGTTGTCCTGGGCGTAGATCGCTTCGGCGATCAGCTGGGTCTTGACGCGCTCGAGATCCTCCGACCGTGCCGGGTTCTGCCCGACATCCGCGATCACGCCGTCGATCACCTGCTCGATTTGCGAAAACTCCACGCCCGGCTTCGGCGACACCGAGATCACGAACTGCGTCGCATCGAGCGAGGTGCCCTGGTAGCCGGCGCCGGCGCTGACCGCGAGCTGCCTGTCGATCACCAGCGCGCGATAGAGATAGGAGTTGGAGCCGCTGCCCATCAATTGCGCGAGCACGTCGAGCGCGGCGCTTTCGCCCGCCGCGGCGGTGTTGGCGGAGGGCACCAGATAATAGCGCCGCACGCTGGTTTGTTCGACTCTGGGATCGGACAGCGTCACGGTGCGCGGGGCTGCCGGCACCGGCTCCTGGGGCCGGACGCGATGGGCGGATATGGCGGGCTGTGCCGGGATGTCGCCATAGGTCCGCTCCACCATCGCGCGGATTTCCCTGGGTTCGACGTCGCCGGCAATCACCAGGATAGCGTTGTTCGGCGCATAGAAGCGCTTGTAGAACGCCAGCGCGTCCTCGCGGTCGAGCTTCTCGATTTCCTGGCGCCAGCCGATCACGGGGCGGCCGTAGGGATGGTTGAGATACAGCGCCGCCATGATCTGCTCGGTCAGCCGCGCATCCGGGTTGTTGGCAACCCGCATGTTGAATTCCTCGAGCACGACGTCGCGCTCCGGCAGCACGTTTTCGTCCCTCAGGATCAGGCCGGTCATGCGGTCGGCCTCGAATTCCATCATCCTGGCCAGCTGCTCGCGCGGTACGCGCTGGAAATAGCCGGTGTAGTCGGTCGAGGTGAAGGCGTTCTCGTTGCCGCCGACCCGAAGCACGGTCTTGGAAAATTCACCGGCCGGATACCTGGAAGTGCCCTTGAACATCAGGTGTTCGAGGAAGTGGGCGAGGCCGGACTTGCCGGGCGTCTCGTCGGCGGAGCCGACCTTGTACCAGATCATGTGAGTGACCACCGGCGTGCGGCGATCCGGGATCACCACGACCTGCAGGCCGTTGGGAAGCGTGAACGTGGCGGGGCGCTCCGACGTCACCGTGGTCTGGGCACGAACGCTGGTTGCGGAAAATGCCAGTGCAAGGAACAGCGCGGCGGCGAGCGAAACGGCAAAGCGGGGTGCGGGCATCATGACCTGTCTGGCGCGTATTCCGCAAAGTGAGTACCGGTTTTGCGGTCGAATACGTGCAAATGAGAAGCTTGCAGCGCGAACGGAAATGTTCGGGATAACGCCGCGGCACCGTACACCGGGACAATACCGGCGAGCGTCACGAAGCCGAGAGGTTACAATAGATTAAGCCAGCGCCTATTCGCCGTATTTGCCGGCGGCCGGGTTGTATTCCTTGTTCATCGTTTCCTTCGGCCCGGTGCCGTAGGCGAAGTTCGGCGACGGCGTCTGGTATCCGCTCGGCGGCTGCGTCAGCGTTTCGCGGGTCGGCTCACCCTTGAACGGCGCGGTCTCGGTCTTGCTGCCGCCGAACAGGCCGCTGAAGCCGCCCTTGTAGCCGAGCTCCGACGGGCTCAGGAGCACATTGGAGTTGGTCGCGCCGGGCTGGATCGGGTCGCTGCTGCCGTTGCGGGCGGGAGCGGCGGTCTTGCCGGCGGCCAGTTCCGCCGGGGTCAGGATGCGGGAGGCTTCCCGGGGATCCTTGTTGTCTTTCTTGCGGTTGGCGGCCGCGGCCTTGCGCCGCTGCGCGTCGGGGTCCTTCGGCCAGTTCGGCGCGGGAGCCTCGGCCGCCGCGGAAGCCGGCGGCGGCAAATTGAGCTTGGGGGGCACCACCAGCGGCGACCGCTCGCGGTACTCGATGCCGCGGTTTTCCATGTTGGTGCCGCCGATACCGGCCATGATGCCTTCGATGATCTTCTCTTCGAAGGTCTTGTCGTCCTCGTCGTCGTCAGCGGCGCGGGCCGCACCTGCCGAAATCACGAGGCCAATGCCCAGCATGGCGACGGCGAGCTTCAGGCCCCGCCAAGAGATCGGCCAGGAGACCGGCCAACGGGTTCCCGATGGGTTCTGCACAATCCGGAAGCTGGCTTCGGTGTCGCGCATCACGCTGTTCCTGTTCAAAATTCTTCCGCCGGGGGCGCCGATTTG
Source organism: Bradyrhizobium sp. (assembly GCF_030654605.1). Classification (GTDB taxonomy): domain Bacteria; phylum Pseudomonadota; class Alphaproteobacteria; order Rhizobiales; family Xanthobacteraceae; genus Bradyrhizobium. Next base: position 2,186 of record NZ_JAURXB010000133.1, on the reverse strand, counting down.
AGGCGCGCAAATCCGCTCCGGCCCGCAGGGCTCGTATCAGCCGGGATCAGGGCGCTTTTGCGGCGGGTACTCCCAGGAAGGAATCATACAACAGGCCTGTTACCCCGGCAACAATCGCCACGTCGGCAAGGTTAAACACGTACCAATTCCAGGTTTTTCCGCCGATATCGAGGTGGAACAGGGCGAAATCGAGCACCGCGCCATAGGCAAAGCGATCGATGCCATTGCCGATGGCGCCGCCGATGATCAGGCCGAGGGCGAGCGTCGCCAGCAGGGTCTGCGACCGCGCCATCCAGATCGCCAGAACCAGCACCGCCACCGCCTTGATCAGCATCAGCAAGACCTGGACCCACTGGCTGTCGCTCTGGAACCAGCCGAAGCTGATCCCGACATTCCAGGCCAGCACGAGGTCGAAGAACGGCGTAACCCTCACCGCGCCGCGATGGGCGATGTCGAACACGAACAGCAGCCAGAGTTTTGAGGCCTGATCGAGCACCAGCGCGGCGACCGCGGCGATGATCCCGGTGCGGAGGTGGGGGGTCATGCGCCGCCCGTCGCCACAAAACACGCTGTCGTCCCCGCGAACGCGGGGACCCATACTCCGTGCCATTGCTGGGCTGGAAGGTCGCCGATCATCGTCTCTTATTCACCTCGGGCGCCCGGGACTATGGGTCCCTGCTTTCGCAGGGACGACGATACAGTATTTCGCTAACAGGAGACTACACACTCACCCCCAGCGCCTTCCATTCCCGCAGCGCCCTGGCGTCGCGGGGCGAGACGTCGGGATATTCGGCGTCCGCGCCGACATCGGTGGAGATCTTCCACGACCGCGCGCATTTGGTGCCGACGGCCTTCTCGACCACCACGGCGACGCCGGGCACCTCGTTCAGCCGGAATGCACCGGCCGGCGCGTCGTCATTGGTCGCCATCGCATTCGAGGTGATGAAGACTTCGGCGAGATCGATGTCGAACAGCGTGTTGAAGATGTTCTGATCGGAGACGTAGACCAGCGGCGAGGCCTCCAGCGACGAGCCGATGGTCTTGGCGGCGCGCTCGAGCTCCAGCGCGCCGGTGACGACGCGGCGGACGTCGCGGATGGTCTCCCATTTCGCCGCCAGCGCGTCATCGCGGAATGCCGCGAACTCCCCGGGGAACAGCGTCAGATGCACTGACGGCTCGGCGTCGGGCCGGTACATCCGCCACGCTTCTTCGGTGGTGAAGCTCAGCACCGGCGCCAGCCATTTCAGGATCGAGTCGCAGATGATGTCGATCGTGGTCAGCGCCGCCTTGCGCGCCATCGACGACGGCGGGTCGCAATACAGCGTGTCCTTGCGGATGTCGAAATAGAACGCCGACAGCTCGGTGTTCATGAACGCCGACAGGCTCGCGACCACGGTCTTGTAGTCGAATTCGGCGTAGGCCTTGCGCACGATGGCGGCCTGGCCGGCGAGCTGATGCAGCATCAGCCGCTCCAGTTCGGGCATTTCGGCGTGCGCGACGCGGTCGCCGGGCGCGAAGTGCGCCAACGTGCCGAGCATCCAGCGGATCGAGTTGCGCAACTTGCGATAAGTCTCGATGGTGTTCTTCAGGATTTCCGGGCCGATGCGCTGGTCGTCGACATAGTCGGTGGCGCAGACCCACAGCCGCAGGATATCGGCGCCGGAATCCTTCATCACCTTCTGCGGCTCGACGGTATTGCCGAGCGACTTCGACATCTTGCGGCCGTTCTCGTCGAGCGTGAAGCCGTGCGTCAGCACCACGTCGTAGGGCGCGCGGCCGCGGGTGCCGCAGCTTTCCAGCAGCGACGACTGGAACCAGCCGCGATGCTGGTCGCTGCCCTCCAGATACATCACGGTATCCGTGCCGCCATCGACCTTGCGGACGATGTCGCCGAGTTGCGGAAAATGCCGGCGGTCTTCCAGCACGAAGGCGTGGGTCGAGCCGGAATCGAACCAGACGTCGCAGATATCGTCGACCTTCTTCCAGTCCTCAGCCGCGCGGGGGCCGAGAAAGCGTTCCCGCGCGCCGTCCATGTACCAGGCGTCGGCGCCTTCTTCCATGAAGGCTTCGGCGATGCGCTGATTGACGATTTCGTCCTGCAGGATTTCGGCTGTCCCGTCGCCCTTCTCGCGCACGAACACCGCGATCGGCACGCCCCAGGCGCGCTGGCGCGAGATCACCCAGTC
>NZ_JAURXB010000127.1 GCF_030654605.1 Bradyrhizobium sp. | reverse complement strand
CGATCGTCGCCCAAGCCCGCGATCTTCTTCCAAAGGCCGGCCGCCTCGTCGTCGGTGTGATAGACCGTGACGAGCAGCTTGTCCTTCTTCAGCCCGAAATCCCTGGTGATCAGGTTCCAGGCGAGCTCGATCGCGCGCTCCTTGAAGTAGTCGCCGAACGAGAAATTGCCGAGCATCTCGAAAAAGGTGAGATGGCGCGCGGTGTAGCCGACATTGTCGAGGTCGTTGTGCTTGCCGCCGGCGCGCACGCATTTCTGCGAGGTGGTGGCGCGCTGATAGGGCCGCTTCTCGACGCCGGTGAAAACGTTCTTGAACTGCACCATGCCGGCATTGGTGAACATCAGCGTCGGGTCGTTGCGCGGCACCAGCGGTGACGACGGCACGATCTCGTGACCCTCCGCCGCAAAGTAGTTGAGAAATGCCGACCTGATCTCGTTAACGCCGCTCATGTCCGTCCAATCGTAAAAAGCCCGGGATTCGCTGCAAACGCGCCATCTCACCGGCTCAAGTACCAAGCCGAGTACCAAGCCGAGTACCAAGCCATGGCTTTTAGACAAGGGGGATGGCGCTGTCCAGAAAGTGTGCTTGAGATCAGGGGCTTGCCGCAGCAGCGCAAGGTTCGTTGATAATTGCTGCGGCTGCGTTGACAGCCTTGCCGCGGCCGTGGTTTTCTACCCCTGTTCAAGACTGTCACGTCGGGAGAGATCGGCTTAAGCGCCGGCGCCGAAGGAGCAACCGCCCCGGAAACTCTCAGGCAAACGGACCGCGTGACTTGCTAGCATCTGGAAAGAGACGCCGCCGGGCCGGTCCCGGGATGCGTCCGCCGACGGGATAATACTCTCAGGCACAGCGACAGATGGGGCTTCGACGGGTTTTCGAGGAATCCTCCTCGGGAACCGCGAGGGCCCCATGATGCTTGCGCGCGAAACCGAAACCGCATTGAAAACCACCCCTTTGCATGCGCTGCATGCAGCCAGCGGCGGCAAAATGGTGCCGTTTGCCGGATACGACATGCCGGTACAATTCGCGCCCGGCGTGCTCAGGGAACACCTGCATACCCGCAACTCGGCCGGGCTGTTCGACGTTTCGCATATGGGACAACTCGAGCTGCGGGCGAAATCCGGCAAGGTCGAGGACGCCGCCCTGGCGCTGGAGCGGCTGGTACCGCAGGACATCCTCAGCGTTGCACCGGGCCGGCAGCGCTACGCCCAGTTCACCAATGAAGCCGGCGGCATTTTAGACGATCTGATGGTGGCCAATTTCGGCAGCCATTTGTTCCTCGTCGTCAACGCCGCCTGCAAGGCCGAGGACGAGGCGCATCTGCGCGCTCATCTTCAGGACAGCTGCGTCATCGAGCCGCTCCCCGACCGCGCGCTGATCGCGCTGCAGGGGCCGAAGGCCTGTTCGGTACTGGCCCGGCTTTGCCCAGAAATATCGGCGATGCGGTTCATGGATACGGGGCCGCGCCGTATCGACGGCATCGACTGCTTCGTCTCGCGCTCGGGCTACACCGGCGAGGACGGCTTTGAGATTTCGGTTCCGGCCGAACAGGCGGAAGCCTTCGCGAAAACCCTGCTGGCGAATGGCGATGTGATGCCGATCGGGCTCGGCGCGCGCGACAGCCTGCGGCTCGAGGCCGGGCTCTGCCTTTATGGCCACGACATCGACACCTCGACGACGCCGGTCGAGGGCGCGCTGGAATGGTCGATCCAGAAGAGCCGCCGCCATGGCGGCGCCCGCGCCGGCGGTTTTCCCGGCGCAGACACGATTCTTGCGCAGCTCGAAAAAGGCGCACCGCGCCGCCGCGTCGGATTGAGGCCGGAGGGCCGCGCCCCGGTGCGCGAAGGCGCACCGCTATTCGCGAATGAGACGTCATCCGAACAGATCGGCAAGGTCACCTCGGGCGGCTTCGGCCCCAGCCTGAATGCGCCGGTCGCGATGGGCTATCTGCCGGTTTCGCTCGCCGCCGCTGATACCCTGGTGTTCGCCGAATTGCGCGGCGCGCGGCTGCCGCTGCGGGTCGCCGCCATGCCCTTCGTTCCCAATACTTACAAACGTTGAACCTCAAAACGCTGAAGGATCCGTCATGACGACGCTCTACACCACCGACCACGAATGGCTCCGGATCGAGGGCGACGTCGCCACCATCGGCGTCACCGACTATGCGCAGTCGCAGCTCGGCGACGTCGTGTTCGTCGAACTGCCGAAAATCGGCCGCAGCCTGAAGAAGGCCGAAGCCGCCGCCGTGGTCGAATCGGTCAAGGCGGCTTCCGACGTCTACGCGCCGATTTCGGGGGAAGTGCTCGAGGTCAACGACGCGCTCGCCGCGGAACCCGCGCTGGTCAATTCCGACGCCGCCGGCAAGGCGTGGTTTTTCAAGTTGAAGATATCCGACAAGAGCGAGCTCGACGGCCTGATGGACGAGGCCGCTTACGCCAAGCACACCGCATGAGCATATGAGCGAATGACAGGGATCGCCTCCACACCCTCCGCTGTCATCGCCCGGCTCGACCGGGCGACCCAGTACGCCGCGACTTCTCCGCTCAACCGCTGGCTTCCCGGCGTACTGGATCGTCCGCTTTCGCGGACGACGACACCGAGCTTTGATTTTCCAGCGAGGACTACTCCATGAACGCGCCGCTTAAACACACCGACGAGCCCGCCGCCACCTTCGTGCGCCGCCACATCGGCCCCTCGCCCCGCGACGTCAACGCCATGCTGCAGACCGTGGGCGCCAGCAGCCTCTCAGGGCTGATGGCCGAAACCCTGCCATCCTCGATTCGGCAGAAGGCGCCGCTCGACCTCGGTACCGCTTTGAGCGAAACCGAAGCGCTGGCGCATATGCGCGAGCTGGCGGCGCAGAACCAGCTGTTCACCTCGCTGATCGGCCAAGGCTATTCGGGAACCATCCTGCCGGCGGTGATCCAGCGCAATATCCTGGAGAACCCGGCCTGGTACACGGCCTATACGCCGTATCAGCCGGAGATCAGCCAGGGCCGGCTGGAGGCGCTGTTCAACTTCCAGACCATGATCTGCGACCTCACCGGGCTCGATGTCGCCAACGCATCGCTGCTCGATGAAGCCACTGCCGCTGCGGAAGCGATGGCGCTGGCCGAGCGCGCCGCGCAGGCCAAGGCAAAAGCGTTCTTCGTCGATTCCGAGGTGCATCCGCAGACGCTGGCGGTGCTGCGCACCCGCGCCGAGCCGCTCGGGTGGAGCCTGATCATGGGCGATCCCGCCGTCGATCTCGACAAGGCCGAGGTGTTCGGCGCCCTGCTACAATATCCCGGAACCTCGGGCGCAGTACGCGACCTTCGGCCTGCGATCGCGGCAATTCGGGCAAAAGGCGCGCTGGCCGTGGTCGCCGCCGATCTTCTGGCGCTGACGCTGCTGGCGTCGCCGGGCGAACTCGGCGCCGATATTGCGATCGGATCGGCGCAGCGTTTTGGCGTGCCGATGGGCTATGGCGGTCCGCATGCGGCCTATATGGCGGTGCGCGACGCGCTCAAGCGCTCATTGCCGGGGCGCATCGTCGGACTGTCGATCGATTCACGCGGGCAGCCGGCCTACCGGCTGGCGCTGCAGACCCGCGAGCAGCATATCCGCCGCGAAAAGGCGACCTCCAACATCTGCACCGCGCAGGTGCTGCTGGCGGTGATCGCCTCGATGTACGCGGTCTATCATGGCCCGGAGGGGCTGACCCACATCGCGCGCACGGTGCATCGCCGCACCGCGGTGCTGGCGGCGGGATTGCGCCAGCTCGGCTTTGCGCCGCAATCTGCAGCGTTCTTCGACACCGTGACGGTAGATGCCGGCGGCCAGCAGAGCGACATCGTCGCCCGCGCTTTGACCGAGAAGATCAATCTGCGGATCGGCCAGGCAACCCTCGGGATCGCGCTGGACGAGACCACGACGGCGCTGGAGGTCGAGGCGGTGTGGCGGGCGTTCGGCGGCAAGCTCGCCTATGCAGAGGTTGCGGCCGGCGCGCGCGAGGCGCTGCCGTCCGAGCTGAAGCGCGCCAGCGGCTTCCTTGGCCATCCCGTGTTCAACACCCACCGCTCCGAGACCGAGCTGCTGCGCTACATGCGCAAGCTTTCGGACCGCGATCTCGCGCTCGACCGCGCCATGATCCCGCTCGGGTCCTGCACCATGAAGCTCAACGCCACCTCGGAGATGATCCCGCTGACCTGGCCGGAATTCGGCGCGCTGCACCCGTTGGCGCCGGCCGACCAGGCCGCGGGCTACCATGCCCTGTTCAAGCGGCTGGAAAAGTGGCTTTGCGACATCACCGGCTATGACGCGGTCTCGCTGCAGCCGAATTCCGGCGCCCAGGGCGAATATGCCGGGCTACTGGCGATCCGCGGCTACCACGCCGCGCGCGGCGAGCCGCACCGCAAGGTGTGCCTGATCCCCTCCTCGGCGCACGGCACCAATCCGGCTTCCGCCCATATGGTGGGCATGGAGGTCGTGGTAGTGGCCTGCGATGCCAGGGGCGACGTCGATGTCGAGGATCTGCGCGCCAAGGCGAAAGAGCATTCGAAGAGTATCGCCGCGATCATGATCACCTATCCTTCCACCCACGGCGTTTTCGAGGAGCATATCCGCGAGATCTGCGACATCGTGCATGGCCATGGCGGACAGGTCTATCTCGACGGCGCCAACCTCAACGCCCAGGTCGGTCTGTCTCGGCCGGGCGATTACGGCGCCGATGTCAGCCATCTCAATCTGCACAAGACCTTCTGCATTCCGCACGGTGGCGGCGGCCCCGGCATGGGCCCGATCGGGGTCAAGGCGCATCTTGAGCCATTCTTGCCAGGACATCCCTCAACCGGAGGCCGTGCACCGGTCGGACCGGTTTCGGCGGCCGCCTACGGTTCGGCCTCGATCCTGACCATCTCCTATATCTACATCCTGATGATGGGGGGCGAAGGCCTGACCCGGGCGACCGAGATCGCGATCCTCAACGCCAATTACATCGCCACCCGGCTCGATCCGCATTTCCCGGTGCTGTATCGGAATGCCAAAGGCCGGGTCGCCCATGAGTGCATCGTCGACCCCCGGCCGCTGAAGACGTCCAGCGGCGTCACCGTCGATGACATCGCCAAACGGCTGATCGACTACGGCTTCCATGCCCCGACGATGAGCTTCCCGGTTCCGGGCACGCTGATGATCGAACCGACCGAATCGGAATCGAAGGCCGAGATCGACCGCTTCTGCGACGCCATGATCGCGATCCGGCAGGAGATCGCCGAGATCGAGTCCGGCCGCTGGAAGGTCGAAGCCTCGCCACTGCGCCACGCCCCGCACACCGTTCACGACATCGCCGATGACGGCTGGCAGCGCGCCTATTCCCGCGCCGACGGCTGTTTTCCGAAGGGCACCTCGCGCTCCGACAAATATTGGAGCCCGGTCGGCCGGGTCGACAATGTCTATGGCGACCGCAACCTGGTGTGCTCATGTCCGCCGATCGCCGACTACGCGCAGGCGGCGGAGTGACGCGTTGTTAACGTCAATCGGGGATGGTGCGGAGAGTTCAGGATGTGCGACGCACATCCTGATGTCCCGCGACTTCGGGTCCCGGACGGAAGCTCACGCACTTAAAGTGTCACTTCACATCAGCGAAACAAAATTCTCCGCTTCCGACTCTAAGCACTTTTAGTTTCACGCGATTCCGAATCGGCGGTGCGCATCAAACGCCGTGGACAAGCGCCTGTCCAGGAAACAAATGTGCACTGAGGGGGTCGGTAACAACGTCCTCAGCGCCCGCTCATGTCGAACCTTAAGTCAGGCGACCAAGGCCCTTTGAAACGCGCGATCACGATTCGATTGAGGAAGAAGGTTCGATCAAAGCACGGTCGGCCGGATCCCAACGCCACAGCTGATCGCCGATCAATTCGGTGCCGCCCCACCAGCGGCGGATCGGATTGTGTCGGCTGAAATCTTCAGTTCCTGCCAGGATCGCCTGACCGAGCGCGGTCAGCTTGAGTTGGCTTCGCCGATATCGCTCGAGGCGATGACGGTCATCGTGCATCGCCAGCGTGAACGGCCCCTCCTCGAGCCCGGATATGGCAGGTGCCGGACAATGAGCGAGCCCGTCCAGCAGGGCTCCGATTTCCCAATAGCCGAACACGCGCCGTTTGTTGGGCTTGTTGTCCCCGGGAAAGACGTCGAACGGAAAGGCACCGCCTGCCGGTAGCAGCTCCAGCATCCGCGTCTCCGTCGCGCCAAGTCCCGTCATGCCTGACGGGAGCTCTTCGAGCAATTCCAGCACGCTTTGTCCAAGCTGCGGCAGGACCCTGAGATCCCCGCCGAGCAGGTTGAACCAGTCCTGCGGCGTCGGTTGGCGATAGGCCCGCCAGGCCAAGCTGGCAGTTTCGAGATGATCGTTCAGGACCCGGACGACCGGCAGGCGCCAACTGGCCAATTCTTCCGGCGTGCAATTGCCGATTTGGACATCTGCCTGGACCAGAGTCAGCCTGGACACGGTTTCTGCATGATGCCGCAGAAAGTCCAACAGCCAGATCAGCGTCAGTTGGGCGTTCGGATCCGGATCGATCCATAGCTCGACCGCTTCAAAGCGGGCGCAGAATTCGATCAAGCCCGGCCGCTTCGTCCGCGCTTCCTCGAAGCGCTCGCCGGTGAGATCGAGCCAATGAGAACCGGAGGCCTCATGTCTTGCCGGGCGAGACGACAACCATGTCTCAAGTTCGATTTGCGAAGGCAACGGACC
>NZ_JAURXB010000119.1 GCF_030654605.1 Bradyrhizobium sp. | reverse complement strand
ACGAAAGCATCGCCTACACCGAAAGCCAGATCGCCTTGCTGGCGATGACCGAGGACGCCAAGGAGGGGCTGAAGGCTTTTGGCGAAAAGCGCAAGCCGACGTGGCCGGGGAAGTGATCGATTAATTCTCAAATAGCCCGTAGTGCACCGTCGTCCCTGCGAACGCAGGGACCCATACGCCGTGACCTGTCGGTAACAGCGCAGGCATCAGATATCGTTCTTAAACAATAATCGCCGCGGATTATGGGTCCCTGCGTTCGCAGGGACGACACAAGAACTGCGCTCGCCAAACGACCTGCCGGAGCGTCGATGAGGGGCAGCAGCCGTGCAACTCTGGAAATATGCCGTTGATTTGCCCGACGTGTCAAAATGTTTCTCGCGGCGAAGGCATCGATGCCGGCGGCCCTTTGTTACTGTACATGGGGTTGTTTTCGATATTCTTGTTTTGGGGCGAGGGCGGCACCGCCTTGCGGCCGGGAAGTGTGAGGCGCCCGGCACAGCCTTCCCATCTGCAAGCTAGTCTGGTGTAGTGGCCAAAATCGTCTGCCGGAGGAAAACCATGGATCGCCGAAATTTCATGGCTGGGTGCGCCAGTCTGGCGCTGTCAGCCAAAGCGGGCGCCGCGTTCGCCCAGTCCGGGCCGCTGACCAGGATCGTGTTTCCCTTCGCGGCCGGGGGCGGCGGCGACGCGCTGTGCCGGATCCTCGGGCAGCAACTTGGCCCGCTGCTCGATCGCAATATCATTATCGAGAACCGCACCGGCGGCGACGGACTGATCGGCATCAAGGCGGTCAGGGGTGCCAACCCCGACGGCACAACCATTCTGATTACCACCGGTCCGACCATGTATCTGTTGCCGATGGTGGAGACGGTGCCGAGCTTCAGCGCCGCGAAGGATTTCATGCCGGTGTCGCAGCTTGCACGGTTCGAATTCGGCCTGGTCGCAAGCCCGACGATCGGGGCCAAGGATTTCAAGCAGCTGGTGGCCTGGCTCAAGGCCAATCCGGACAAGGCGACTTATGGCGTGCCGAGCAACGGTACCATCCCGCATTTCACGGGACTGAAGCTGGAAGAAGCGCTCGGCATGAAAATGACCAGGGTGCCCTATCGCGGCAGTGCGCCGATCATCAACGACCTGATCGGCGGCCATCTGCCGTTCGGCGTCACCACCATTGCGGACGCAATCCCGCAGCACCGCGCCGGCGGCGTCAGGATTCTGGCCGTCAGCAGTGCGGTGCGCTCGCCATTCCTGCCGGAGGTGCCGACCCTGAAGGAGAACGGCATCGATCTGGTGGCCGATGCCTGGTACGGGATGTGGCTGCCCGCGGGCAGTCCCCCGGCCTTTGCCAAGCAATTGAGCGATGCGGTGGCCGTGGCGCTCGCCAAGCCTGAAGCGCGCGAGAAGTTGCTGGCGATCGGCCTGATTCCGGTCGGGACCACGCCCGAAGGGCTCACCCAGGAACTCGCCGCCAACACCGCATTCTGGCAGCCGATCGTCCAGGCTTCAGGCTACAAGATCACCAATTGAGCGGCTTCAGGCCGGCGGGATGCCGATTTTCTTCCGGATCGCGGACAGCTCGGCCTCGTCCCAGATCCCGATCAGGACCCCGTTCCGGACCTGGAGCTGCTTTTCGGCATAGGCGGCGATCTTCTCCGTGCTTGTCGTGATGTGCCCCTTGGGATGCAGTGCCCAGTCGAACAGGGCCGACTGCAGCCGGGCCATGATTTCGGCGCAGGAGGAGTCTTCGCCGCGGTCGGTCAATTCCTGCGGGTCTTCAAGCAGATCGTAGAGCATCGGCCGGAAGCCGGAGGCGTGGATGTATTTCCAGCGGCCGTCGTACACCATGAACAGCCGGCACTCTTCGATCGGTTGGTTGAGCTTCAGCCGGACATCCTGCATGCAGTAATCGTATTCCGAGAAGACGACCTTGCGCCAATCCGTGGGGCGCTCGCCGCGCAGCAACGGCATCAGCGAACGCCCCTCCAGAATGTGATCCGGCGGCTTGCCGCCGAAATAGTCAATGAAGGTCGGAGCCAGATCGATCGCCTCGACCAGCGCGTCGCAGACCGTGCCCCGCGTAGCATCGGCCCCGGCCGACGGATCGATCACGATCAGCGGGATCTTGGCGGAGGCATCGTGGAACAGGTCTTTCTCGCCCATCCAGTGATCGCCGAGATAATCGCCGTGATCGGAGGTGAACACGATCATGGTGGTCTCGAGCAGGCCGCGCGCCTCGAGAAAACCCATCAGCACGCCCATCTGGTCGTCGATCTGCTTGATCAGCCCCATATAGGTCGGAATGACTTTCTCGCGCGCCTCGTCGCGTGACATGTTGCGGGAGTAGCGCATGTCCATGTAGGCGGCGAATACCGGATGCGCCGATTGCTTCTCCTGCTCGGAGCGAACCGCGGGCAGCACGTCGCCGGGGCCATACATGCTGGCGTAGGGCTCCGGCGCGATGTAGGGCCAGTGCGGCTTGATATAGGACAGGTGCATGCACCAGGGCCGGCCGTCGGCTTCGGCCTCGGTGATGAAATCCATCGCGCGCCGCGTCATGTAGGGCGTCTCGGAATCCTCTTCCGCGACGCGGGCGGCCTTGTCGGCATGCACCAGCAGCCAGCCA
>NZ_JAURXB010000117.1 GCF_030654605.1 Bradyrhizobium sp. | reverse complement strand
CGGTGACGAGCTGCAGCGCCTCGGAATCGTTGAGATCCTTGGCGCGCAGCTGAATGGTGCCGACGCCGAGCAGCGCCAGCCGCGCCACCCAGGCCACGGTATCGACGACGGGATAGAAGCGATCAGGATACGGCATGCCAGAACGGTGTCCCAACGACAGGGGTTGAAGGAGAGGCGAAGTCGCGGGCTTCCATCAGGCCCGCCTCGTAGGCGGTGCGGCCGGCCTCGACGCCGAGCCGGAAGGCCTTGGCCATCGCAACGGGGTCGGCGGCCTTGGCGATGGCGGTGTTGAGCAGCACGGCGTCGTAGCCGAGTTCGAGCGCCTGCGCGGCGTGGCTCGGCGCGCCCAACCCGGCATCGACCACCAGCGTAATGTCGGGCAGCCGGTCGCGCAGCAGTTTCAGCGCATCGCGGTTGACGATGCCCCTGGCGCTGCCGATCGGCGCCGCCCACGGCATCACCACCTTGCAGCCGGCATCGACCAGCCGCATCGCGACCGAGAGATCCTCGGTGCAATAGGGAAACACCTCAAAGCCGTCCTTGATCAGGATGCCGGCCGCCTCGACCAGCCCGACCACGTCGGGCTGCAGCGTGTCGTTGTCGGCGATCACTTCCAGCTTGATCCAGGGGGTGCCGAACAATTCGCGCGCCAGCTTTGCCGTGGTCACCGCCTCGCGCACGCCGCGGCAGCCGGCGGTGTTCGGCAGCACGGTGACGTCGAGCTCGCGGATCAGCGACCAGAACGCATCGCCGGTCTTGCCCCCCGCGGATTCGCGCCGCAGCGACACCGTGACGATGCCGGCGCCGGAGGCCCGGATCGCATTCTGCATGATCGCCGGCGACGGATACAGCGCGCTGCCGATCAGCAGGCGGGAGGTGAAGGTTTTGCCGTAGAAGTTCAGCATGGCGTCGTTGCCCTATCCTCGTCGTCCCTGCGAACGCAGGGACCCCAAGCGTGAGCGCAACTGCGCTCATCGCGGCGCCGTGTATCCTCGTTGCGGTAAACTGGCCGAGACCTTTCGT
>NZ_JAURXB010000113.1 GCF_030654605.1 Bradyrhizobium sp. | reverse complement strand
GGCCTCGAAGCCAAGGCCAAGGACAATCCGAAGGCGTTTTATACCAACGACTACCTGCCGAAGTAGGGCGTTGCTCTCTCAACGTCATTGCGAGCGCTGCGAAGCACTCCATGCTGTAACAAGCTGGATTGCTTCGTCGCTCTCCGCCTTCGCTCTGCGAGCTACGGCGGCCGCTGCTCGCAATGACGATTTTTCAACACCGTCTTCAAACGGACCGTGCTGAATGAACGCAGCGACCAACCCAGCCGGCGTCAATCAACCAGCCGCGCATCTTCGCGTCGTGTCCGACCGCGCGGGCTCAGATAAGGCCTTGGACGGCAAATCGGGCATCACACTCTCCGGTGTCTCGAAGACCTACCGGTCGCGCGATGGCGAGGTGGTGTCGCTAAAGCCGCTGGATTTCCACATCAATGCCGGCGAGTTCTTTGTCGTGGTTGGTCCATCCGGCTGCGGCAAGTCCACATTGCTGAAAATGATCTCCGGCTTGCTGGCGCCTTCGACCGGCGAGGTGTTCGTCGAGGGCGAGGCGGTGACAAAACCGCATGGCAATGTCGGCATCGTGTTCCAGAATTCGCTGCTGCTGCCGTGGCGCAATATCCTGGCCAACGTGATGTTGCCGATCGACATGAAGGGGCTGCCGCGCGACAAATACCTGCCGCGCGCCAAGGATCTGTTGAAGCTGGTCGGCCTCGAAGGGTTCGAGAAGAAACTGCCGTGGCAACTATCCGGCGGCATGCAGCAGCGGGCCTCGATCTGCCGGGCGCTGGTGCATGATCCCAAGATCATGCTGATGGACGAGCCGTTCGGCGCGCTCGACGCCATGACGCGAGAGCGCATGAATGTCGAGCTGATGCGGATCCAGCGCGAGACCGGCAAGACCGTGCTCTTGATCACGCATTCGATTCCCGAGGCCGTGTTCCTCGCCGATCGCGTGCTTGTCATGACCGAACGGCCGGGCTCGATCGCGGCGATCTACGACGTGCCGCTGCCGCGGCCGCGCTCGCTCGACGCCATGGCCGATCCCGTCTTCACCGAACTGGTGCAGCGCATCCGCAAGCATTTCTTCACCCAGAGCACGCTGGACTAAAGGTCAGGGCACCATGCCGCCACGCATCGCCGTGCGAGACATTTCATTCTTCGAGCGGCCGATCCCGTTCGCAAAGCCGTTCCGGTTCGGCAGCGTGGTCATCACCTCGTCGGTGCAGGTGTTCGTGCGCGCCGAAATCGAGATCGAAGGCAAGGGCACAGCCATCGGCGCCGCTGCCGAAATGATGGCCTCGAAATGGTTCGACAAGCGCGCGCATCTTTCGCCGCAACAGACCGTCGAGGAGTTGCGCCGCTCGCTGGCGATCGCGCGCGATCTCTACCTCGCGCGATCCGGATTCGACAGCGCGTTCGGGCACCACGCCGCGGTCATCGCCGCGCAGGTCGAGGCCTGCGCCAGGGAGGACATCCCGCCGCTCGCCGCCGGCTTCGGGCCGGCCGAGATCGACAAGGCGATCCTGGATGCGCTGCTGCGCGGGCTTGGCTCGAACTTCTTCGACGGCATGGCGCAAAATATCGCCGGGATTGATGCCCGGCTATCGCCCGATCTCGGCGATGCCGACATCGCGCAATTCCTCCGCGGGCGCCGGCGGCTGGAACGCGTCGCGATCCGGCACACCGTCGGCATGGACGACCAGATCGAGGGCGAGGGCGGCGTCGCCGACGTCAGGGAAAACGCCGGCGCCCGCTATTTCAAGCTCAAGCTCAATGGCGATCCCGACACCGACGCGGCGCGGTTGATCCGGATCGGCGCCGAACTGGCCACGCTGCCGCATGATTACAGCGTTACGCTCGACGCCAACGAGCAGTATGCGGATCTCAAAGCACTCGGCGCGCTGGTCGAGCATCTCGATTGCGATGCCGCGCTCAAACCGATCGGGGCGAAATTGCTGTATATCGAGCAGCCGATGCCGCGCGACAGCTTCAGGCAGTCGCCGCTCGGCGCGCTTTCGCGGCGCGACATCATCATCGACGAAGCCGACGATTCCTACGACGCCTTCCCGGCCGCCCGTGCGCTCGGCTATCGCGGCATCTCCTCGAAATCCTGCAAGGGCATCTACAAGTCTGTCGTCAACGCCACCCGCGCCGCCAAGTGGAGCGCGGACGGCGAGCGGTTCTTCATCTCGGGCGAGGACCTGACCTGTCAGGCCGGCCTCGGCGTGCAGCAGGATCTGGCGCTGGGCGCGTTGATCGGCGTCACCCATGCCGAGCGCAACGGCCACCATTATGTCGACGGCTTTGCCGAGACCCCGGCGGCCGAGGCAGAAGCATTTCTGTCAGCGCATCCCGATCTCTATATCGAGGAAGGCGCAAAGATCCGGCTGTCGATCCATGACGGCGATCTCCTGACGGAGTCGCTGACGGCGCCGGGCTTCGCCTCGAAAGTTCATCCGGAGTGGACGGCGTTGTCGCCGCTTCAACAACCAAAAGCAAAAACCCTGCAGGAGCAGTCAATATGACGACGCACCGCCTCGGCGTGATCATGAATGGTGTCACCGGACGCATGGGGCTGAACCAGCATTTGATCCGCTCGATCGTCGCAATCCGCGATGCCGGCGGCGTTCTGCTCGGCAATGGCGACCGCATGATGCCGGATCCGATTCTGGTGGGCCGCGATGCCGAGAAAATCGAGGGGCTGGCCAGGCGCTTCAACGTGACGCGCTGGACCACCGACCTCGACGCCGCCCTGCGCGACGAGAGCGACACCATCTTCTTCGACGCCGCCACCACCCAGGCGCGGCCGTCGCTGCTGACCAGGGCGATCAATGCCGGCAAGCACGTCTATTGCGAAAAGCCGATCGCGACCAACCTCGCCGAAGCCGTTGATGTGCTCAAGCTCGCCGCCGCCAAGGGCGTCAAGCACGGCACGGTGCAGGACAAGCTGTTCCTGCCGGGCCTGAAGAAGCTCGCTTTCCTCCGTGACTCCGGCTTCTTCGGCCGGATACTCTCGGTGCGTGGTGAATTCGGTTACTGGGTGTTCGAAGGCGACTGGCAGGAGGCGCAGCGGCCGTCGTGGAATTATCGCAGCGAGGACGGCGGCGGCATCATTCTGGACATGGTCTGTCACTGGCGCTACGTGCTCGACAATCTGTTCGGCGAGGTCGAAAGCGTCAGCTGCCTCGGCACCACTGACATTCCCGACCGCTGGGACGAGAAGGGCAAGAAGTACAAGGCGACGGCGGATGATTCCGCCTACGCCACCTTCAGGCTCAAGGGCGGCACGATCGCGCATATCAACATGTCCTGGGTGACACGGGTCTACCGCGACGATCTCGTCACCTTTCAGGTCGACGGCACCCATGGCTCGGCGGTGGCAGGACTTTCCGATTGCGTGATCCAGGCCCGCCAGGCCACGCCGCGGCCGGTATGGAACCCGGACGAGAAGCGCACCCACGACTTCTATTCAGACTGGCAGAAGCTGCCGGAGAACACCTCCTACGACAACGGCTTCAAGGAGCAGTGGGAAATGTTCATCCGTCATGTCTGTGAGGACGCGCCCTACAAATATACGCTGCTGGAAGGCGCCAAGGGCGTGCAGCTCGCCGAATGCGCGTTGCAGAGCTGGCGCGAGCGGCGCTGGATCGACGTCGCGCCGATCAACGTCTAGAGGAGAGGGACATGAACAAGCCGGTGATGCCGCTCTCGTCGCTGTCGCTGAAGCTGCCGAAGGCGGATCGTTCGATAGAGACCTATCGACTGGCGGCGGCGCGCAACTTTCCCGCCAAACTCGAGGGCACGCTGAACCGCGTCGCTTTCTCCGCCGCGCATGTGGTGGCCGATCCGCTGGCCGACGTCGATCCCTGGCTTGCTTCAGCGGTCGACTGGGACCGCACCATCGCCTTTCGTGAACATATCTGGGACCTCGGCCTCGGCGTCGCCGAAGCCATGGACACCGCGCAGCGCGGCATGGGGCTGGACTGGCCGACCTCGCTGGAACTGATCCAGCGCTCGGTGCGCGCGGCGAAGGCGAGGGGCGGCGCGCTGGTGTTCTCCGGCGCCGGCACCGATCACCTGGCGGTGGAAGATGCCAGGACTATCGACGACGTGATCCGGGCCTATGAGGAGCAGATCGCAGCGGTCGAAAAAGCCGGCGGGCGAATAATCCTGATGGCCTCGCGCGCACTGGCAAAACTCGGCCGCAACGCCGACGACTACGCCAGGGTCTATAACCGCGTGCTATCGCAGGTCCGCGAACCCGTGATCATCCATTGGCTTGGCGACATATTCGACCCGGCGCTGGGGAACTACTGGGGCACCGAAAGCCTAGATACCGCGATGGATATCGCGGTCGGCATCATCAACGCCAACGCCGCCAAGGTCGACGGCGTGAAGGTCTCGCTGCTCGACAAGCAGCGCGAAATCGACATGCGCCGCCGGCTCGACAAAGGCGTGAAGATGTATACCGGCGACGACTTCAATTACGCCGAACTGATCGCCGGCGACGACAAGGGGTTTTCCCACGCGCTGCTCGGCATCTTCGACGCCATCGCGCCGGCGGCGTCCTACGCGCTGTCGCGGCTTTCTGCCGGCGACGAGGCCGGCTTCCACGACGTGCTGGGGCCGACGGTGCCGCTGTCGCGCCACATCTTCAAGGCGCCGACCCGCTTCTACAAGACAGGCATCGTGTTCATGGCCTACCTCAACGGCCATCAGGACCACTTCACGATGGTCGGCGGGCAGGAGAGCACGCGCTCGACGCTGCATCTGGCCGAACTGTTCCGGTTGGCGGACCAGGCGGGATTGCTTTCCAACCCTGAAATGGCGACGCGGCGCATGAAGGCGGTGCTGGCACTGCGCGGTATCGAGGCGTGATGCGGGATTTTTCCGCCGACCATCGCTGGCTGTCGCTCAACACCGCGACGGTGCGCAAGCAGGGCGATCTCCTTGCGATCATTGATGCCTGCGCGCGGCATGGCATCCGCGCCATCGACCCCTGGCGCGACCAGGTCGCGGCGGTCGGACTTGATCGCGCGGCGCGGGCGGTGCGTGACGCCGGGCTCGAACTGACCGGCTATTGCCGCGGCGGCATGTTCACCGCGGACGCCGCGCACCGGATCGAGGCACGCGACGACAACCGCCGCGCGGTCGACGAAGCCAAAGCGCTCGGCGCGCCCTGCATCGTGCTGGTGGCCGGCGGCCTGCCGCAATATTCGCGGCCGGGCAGCGCAGTCTCCAAGGACATCGGTGAAGCGCGCGCCCAAGTGGATGACGCCATCGCCGAGATGATGGAATATGCCAAACAGGCCAACATGCCGCTGGCGATCGAGCCGCTGCATCCGGCCTATGCCGCCGACCGCGCCTGCGTCAATACGACAAAACAGGCGCTCGATATCTGCGACCGGCTCGATTCCGCCCGCACCGGCGTCCTCGGCGTCGCGCTCGATGTCTATCACATCTGGTGGGACCCGGAATTGCTGCCGCAGATCGCGCGGGCCGGAAAGGACCGCCTGCTGGCGTTTCATGTCTGCGACTGGCTGGTGCCGACCAAGGACATCCTCAACGACCGCGGCATGATGGGCGACGGCGTGATCGACATCAGATCGGTGCGTGCAGCGGTCGAGGCGGTGGGCTTTTCCGGCTATTCCGAGATCGAGATCTTTTCCCATGATTGGTGGGAAAAACCGATGGAAGAGGTGCTGCGGACCTGCATCGAGCGGCACCGCTCGGTGGTATGAGCTCACGCCATTCTGCATTGGGGGATTGTCGTGCCGAACCGCACCCGGCCCTTGCGGTTCGTCCCAACCTTGTTGATATCAGTTCGGCCGGCCAAACCGCCGGCTGTCTGGGAGCCACATCGATGACCGAGCCCGCCGAATACACGCCGCCGAAAGTCTGGACCTGGAACAAGGAGAGCGGCGGAAAATTCGCCGGCATCAACCGTCCTGTCGCGGGCCCGACCCACGACAAGGAATTGCCGGTCGGCCGCCATCCGCTGCAGCTTTATTCTCTGGCGACCCCGAACGGCGTCAAGGTCACAGTAATGCTGGAGGAACTGCTGGCGCTCGGACACAAGGGCGCGGAATACGATGCCTGGCTGATCAAGATCGACGGCAACCAGTTCGGCAGCGGCTTTGTGGCGGTCAACCCGAATTCCAAGATACCGGCGCTGATGGACCGCAGCGGCCCGGTGCCGATCCGGGTGTTCGAATCCGGCGCCATCCTGATGCATCTGGCGGAAAAATTCGGGACACTGTTGCCGACCGATATTGCTGCTCGCGCGGAATGCCTGTCGTGGCTGTTCTGGCAGATGGGCAGCGCGCCCTATCTCGGCGGCGGGTTCGGCCACTTCTACGCCTATGCGCCAAGCAAGATCGAATACGCCATCGACCGCTTCGCGATGGAGGTGAAGCGCCAGCTCGACGTGCTGGACCGGCGTCTTGCAGAAAGTGAATATCTCGCCGGCAAGGACTACACGATCGCGGATATCGCGGTCTGGCCCTGGTACGGCAGCCTGGTCAAGGGCGTGCTGTACGGTGCCGGCGAATTCCTCGATGTGCAATCCTACAAGAACGTGCAGCGCTGGACCGACGCCATCGCCGCGCGCCCGGCGGTCAAGCGCGGACGCATGGTCAACCGTACCTGGGGCGAGCCCTCGAGCCAATTGCACGAACGCCACGAGGCGAGCGATTTCGATACCAAAACGCAGGATAAGCTCGAGGCCGTTCAGGCCGCTGCGGGTTAAGTGAAATTTTCAGGGTGGGCAAAGCCGGCGGCCGCGCGAACGCGCTTCGCCGATCAGGCCGCGCCCGCCACCCTGCCGCGCGAGGAGAGCAACAGCCGGATCTGCGTTGCCGGTAGCGCCGGGCTATACAGATAGCCCTGCATCTCGTTGCAGCCGAGCGCGCGCAGCATTGTCCGTTGCGCCTGGGTCTCGACGCCCTCCGCGACCGTCGTCATGTGCCTGGCGGTCGCGATGTTGACGACGGCCTGAACGATGCAGGCCGATCCGTCCGCTTCCGCGATGTCCTTGATGAAGCAGCGGTCGATCTTGATCTTGTCGAACGGGAAGCGCTGCAGATAGCTCAGCGAGGAATAGCCGGTGCCGAAATCGTCCAGCGCGATGCGCACGCCGAGGCTGCGCAACTGATGCAGTGTGGCCAGTGCGGCTTCGTCGTCTCGAATGAGAACCGCCTCGGTAATCTCCAGTTCGAGGCGATGGGCCGGGAGGCCGGAGACCGCGAGCGCGGCGGCGACCTTCAGCGCGAGAGCCTGGCTTCGGAACTGAACCGGCGAGACGTTGACCGCCACCCTGACGTGATCCGGCCATGTTGCGGCTTCGGCGCAGGCCGCGGCCAGTACCCATTCACCGAGCGGGATGATCAGGCCGGTTTCTTCGGCCACAGGGACGAATTCCGCGGGTGAGATCGGACCCCTTGTGGGGTGATGCCAGCGCAGCAGCGCTTCGCAACCGCTGATCGCGTTGTTCGCGAGATCGACCAGCGGCTGGTAGTGAAGCTCGAGACCGCCGACGGCGATCGCCTGACGCAGATCCCGCTCCAGAAGACGCAACGCCTTCACCCGTGCATCCATGGCCGGTTCGAAGAAGCGCGAGGTGCGCCGCCCGTCGGCCTTGGCGGCATACATCGCCAGATCCGCATGCTTCAGCAGCTCGTTGAGATCGGCGCCGTCCTGCGGAGCCAGCGCAATGCCGATGCTGGCGTCGGTGGTGAGCAGGTGACCTGCGCAGTCATACGGCTCGCGAATCGCGGTGTAGATTCGCTCGACCAGGTGTGTGGTGTCCGCCGGCCGCTCGACCGCCAGCTGGATGATGGCACATTCGTCGCCGCCCAGCCGGGCCACGAAATCGGTGGCCGCGATGCACCCGCGCAGGCGGCCGGCCACCGCTCGCAGCAATTCGTCGCCGATCGGGTGTCCGAGCAGGTCGTTGACGCTCTTGAATTCATCGATGTCGATATAGAGCACCGCCAGCTGTCCGCCTTCCGCCAGGCCGTCGAGCGCCGCGGCAAGCTGCTCGCGAAACAGCGCCCGGTTCGGCAGGTCGGTCAGCGCATCGTAATGCGCCATATGCGCGATCCGCTCGTCGAACCGCGCGCGCTCCGTGATGTCCTCATGGGTCGCCAGCCACCCGCCGCCCGCCACCGTCCGGTTCACCACCTGGACCGAACGTCCGTCGGCGGTTGGCAAGATGAGCTGCGTCACCTTCTCTTGCACGACGTCATCCAGGATCGTCGCATAGTACACTTCCCCGTCGCCTTTGAACGACCCCGTCTGCCTGCGATGTGCTATCAGCTCACGCAGGGTGCAGCCGGGTTTGACCACGTCCCGCGAAAGCCCGTACATTTCGATGTAACGCTGGTTGCAGACGATGAGCCGCTCCGATCTGTCGAACAGCACCAGGCCCTGCGTCATGTTGTCGAGCGCGATATCGAGCCGCTGCTTTTCCAGCATCTCCAGGCTTTGCGACTGCCGGAGCTTTTCGTTGAGGTCCTCGATGTCGTGGCGCTGGCGTTCGAGCGACGCGGCGGTGCCGTTCAGAACCCTCATCAGGCTGCCAAGCTCGCCCCTGGGATAGGGCGGCGGAATCCGCGCGGCGAGGTCGCCGGCACCGAGCCGGCCGGCCATGGCCGCGATACGGCTGATCTGGACGCGAATTCCGACTTCCGCCAGCAACCAGACGCCGGCGAACAGCAACAGCGAGAGCACACCGAGGATGGCCATGTCTTCGGCGAGACGGCGGTTCGGCGCCGCCACCAGTTCGGATTTTGAACGACCGACCATGACATGCAAATTGACGCCGCCGACAGCGAGCGTCTCGGATGCGGACCAGACCTGGGTTTCGCCGCTGGCATTCACCAGCTCTTTCGAGCCGCCGCGATCCGCCGCAACGCGGAACATGGCGGAATCCGCGATCGAAGCGCCCGGCCCGCCGGCTCCAAGCGGCGCCGGTGACCGGCTCAATACCGTACCGTTGCGGTCCGCCAGCAGGACTTCGAAGCCGCGCGGCAAATTTTCGATTTGCTCCTTCATGAACCTGGTGAGGTCAAGCGAGGCCAGCAGGACGAACTCCAGCCGCTGGGACTCATCACGCACGGGATAGGCGATTTGCAGCACCGCGGAACCGGTGAGGCGTCCAAACACCGGCTCTATGACGATGCTATCGGCTGCGTTCGAGGCCTGCCTGAAATAGTTGCGATCGCGCAGGTCGAGCACGCGCCCGGTGCGCAACGAATCGCATAACAGGCCGCCATTGGGATCGATGGTCAGGATGCCCGTGTATTGGGGATGCTTCGCGAGAACCTCGGAAAGGAAACCGGAACATACCGCCTTGTCGGGACTGGCGAGGTCGCGGGCCCGCGCCAGACCGACGTGAAGCTGGCTGGTGCCCTGGATCCGCGTGTCGAGGTTCGTTGCGATGGAGCGGGCCGTCGCGGCCAAACCACTGATGGCAGCGTCGATGTCCTTGCCGCGATCCTCATAGTATCGCCAACCCACCAGGATGGCCGGCAGCAGAGCGGTGCCCAACACCAGCAATAACAGGCGGACGCGGATACTCACAGGCGATACACCCTGAACGAACTGATGAGAAAATCTGGATCGCCGATCCCCGGTCTGACAGCGGGGGTCGCCTTAAATGAATTGAGGCAACAGTCTGCCGCAAATCCTTAAAGGCCGGTTTGCGAGCGCGGGCGGTAGTTCTACGGGGGCTGGGCTCTCACCCTGCAGGGGAGTGTACGATCAAGACTCCGACGAACCCGGATGGCCGACCCGATCGAATTCCCTAACCATCTTCGGCGGCTGCAATTTCCGCCGGTATTCCGCGGGGCCGATGCCGGCCAGCCGCCGGAACAGGCGGCGGAACGACGACGCATCCTCATAGCCGACCTCGCGGCCGATCGCTTCAACGGCCGTGCTGGTGGTTTCCAGTAGCTGCTTGGCTTCCTCGATCCGCAACGCCTGAATATAGGCCAGCGGAGAATAGCCGGTGGCGGTCCTGAATCGCCTGTCGAAGCTGCGCTTCGGCAGGCCGGATTGCCGGACCAGGTCGCCCACGACATCGGCCTTGTCGTAATTCTCCGCGATCCATTGCTGCGCGCGCTCGATCGTGGCGTCGCCATGGTTCACGTTCTGGATCATGCTCGCATAGGGCAACTGTCCGTCGCGGTGCCACTGATACAGGAACATTTTCGACAGGCGGATGGCTTCGGCGGTGCCGGCGAATTTGGCCACCAGCAGCAGCGCCAGATCCTGCCAGGACGATGCGCCGCCGGAGCAGACGATGCTGTGGCCATCGCCGCTTTGGACGATCAGACGGTCGGCGTGCAGCGTCACGTCGGGGTACTGCTCCTTGAACAGCGCGGCGTAGCTCCAATGCGTCGTTGCCGCTTCGCCTTCAAGCAGGCCGGCCTCGGCCAGCACCAGCGATCCGCCGCAGGCCGAATAAAGCGCCGCGCCCTGGCCATGCATCGCCTTGATCCAGTCCAGCAACCTGCGATCCAGCCTACGGAGGCAGGCCGCCGATTTCACCAGAACGTTCGGCACGAACACGACGTCGGTCCGGTTCACCTCGTTGATTCCATCCTGAGGGATGATGCTGACGCCGGTCACGAGCTGCATCGCCTGTTTCGAGGTCGACACGATTCGCGGGATGAAGACCGGATGATCTTCGTTGTCGCTGAAGTCGCGGCCCGCCGCCCACAGGGTGTCGAATATGCCGTAAACGATCGACGGATCGCATTCGGGAAAGAGCACCAGGCTCACATGAACTTGATCTCGCGTGGATGAATTTCGCATCGATTTGGCTCAACCACCCCGGAAGCGGCCATTTTGCCACTCAACGGCGTCTGCAGCCAGCTCTATTAGATCGGCCATCGACGCATTTCGTCGCGGGCAGCCACGCCCGAAAATCAACTTCGAAAAGGTCTGGGTTCGATGTGCCGAAGCAAGAGCTTCTACGATCGTCATATTTCGCCGCGCCTGGTCCATGCCGGATGCAGCGTCGAAGAGTTTGCAACCATGCGCAAGCGGATCGTGCCGCGCGCCCGCGGGATTGTGGTCGAGGTCGGCTTCGGCTCCGGCCTCAATCTGCCCTATTACGATCCGAAGCGCGTCGACCTCTTGATCGGCATCGAGCCTGATGAGGCGATGATCGAGCTGGCGCAGCAGGAGCTGGACAAGATGGCTTTCCCGGCCGAGTTGCGCCAAGGCGTTGGCGAGAAGCTGCCGCTGAAGGACGCCATGGCCGACACCGTGGTGGTGACTTACGCGTTCTGCACGATTCCCGAACCGGCCAAGGCACTCGACGAGATCCGGCGTGTGCTCAAGCCGGGCGGCACGCTGCTGTTTTGCGAGCATGCCCGGGCCGAGGGCTGGCGGGGAAGCCTGCAGCGCGGCTTGAACGGCGCCTGGAGCGGACTGTTCGGCGGTTGCAACCTGACGCGCGATCCGGTTTCTGCCATCGAAGCCGCCGGCTTTACGACGGATGATGTGGTCGTCGAGCGCTTTTCGCTGCCCCGGGTGATGCTTGGCATGCACTATTCCGGACAGGCGCATGTGCGACGCGGCAACGTTACGGGCCTTGCGTCGGAGAAACGGGAAGAGGAGGGTGCGGGTTAGGCCCCCGCTTCTTCTTGCTCTTGGTCGACCGTGCTCGGCGACGGCCATGCGAAGTCAACATTTTGAGGGGTTTTCTCCCGCCTGATCGACGACAAATTCGAGACGCTATGGCATATTGCCGGAAGGCACAGCTTCCGATGCTCAGGTAAGCTCTGCATAAGGATTGATGTAAATGGCCAGAACCGATTTCGACGATTTTGTAAAGCGACAGCAAGAGCTATCGGCTGCTGCAGAAGAGAAGATACCCTTCGATCCGAAGAAAGAACTTGCGGAGTGGCTCGGTCGTTTGAACGCTCTCTATTCGGATGTTCAGGCCTATTTAAAGGATTATATCAGTGGAGGCTCTATATCATTCAAGATTGATAATAAAGAATTGAACGAAGATTTCAGCGGTCCTTACATTGCACCCAGAATGGTCATTCGAATTGGTCTGCAAGAAATCAGGCTTGAGCCGATCGGCACGATGCTCATTGGATCAAGGGGGCGAGTGGACGTTGTTGGACCGGCGGGAACGTCCAGACTGACTCTGATGAATAAGAAAATAACGAGCGCACATCAGCTTGTCAGCGTCACTGTCATTGACCCGAAGAACCCGCCGGCAGCAAAAAAGCCCATAGGCCAGGAAATTGAATGGGCTTGGAAGATAGTGAGTCGTCCACCAGCCTTGGGTTTCATCGAGTTAAACAAAGAATCGTTCTTGGAAATGCTGTTGGAAGTTAGCAATGGCTAGGGTGGCGTTTTCAAAACTGAACGTCAGCATTGCAGAGTTTGCGCTCCATCATTCTGATATTGAGGAATCGCTGCGGCTCTATTTCAGCCCCAATGCCCCGACATTTGGCGCTCGATTTTTTGGAGATCTCATAGAGGAGGTAAATGAAAAGCTGGAGCAGAGACTCGCCGAAATCGATATGGCGTCCGCTCTTACCGTGCTGTCGGCATTAGAAGCAGCATTTCGAATCGACTATCTTCAGCGATGCTATCGCAAAGAGAAAGACCCGCTGTCGCGTGCCTTTCGTGACCTTCACAAGCGGAAACAGACGAGAGTGCGCCTTGAGACCGAGATATTCGATGCATGGAAAGAAAACACGGATGTTGAGGCAAAGCTGATCGGCGATTTACGCAGCGCGTTCAAATTTAGACACTGGCTCGCTCATGGCCGATATTGGGAGCCCAAGTTCGGACGAGAATACGACTTCGTCACGGTATACGGCCTCGCTGCGAGCGTACTGTCCAGTTTCCCTTTGCTCGGGCCGTCAGCAGAAATGCCGTAAGGACGACGCAGACGACTGGACGAGCCTAACCATGTTGGACCTGGACTCAAACCGTGCACGGCACGCTCAAAAACCCGCGAAACCGGGCGCGGCCGCCGCGTACCGGCGCGCCGTTCAACGCGTAGTTCGGAAACCGCGCCAGAAATCGCGAAATCGCGATCGCGCCTTCGAGCCGCGCCAGCGCCATCCCGGCGCATTGATGCGCGCCGGTGGCGAAGGCGAGGTGCCGGTTCGGGGTGCGGGCGATGTCGAGGGTTTCCGGATCGGCGAATTGCGCCGGATCGCGGTTGGCAGCCCCGATGCACAGCGTCACCGGCGTGCCCGCGGGAAGCGTCACGCCGCCGAGTTCGACTGGCTCGGTGGTCATGCGGTTGCCGAGCTGGTTCGAGCTTTCGAAGCGCAGGATTTCCTCGACCGCGGTCTTGATCAGGTCGGGATGTTCGATCAGCCGCTTCTTCTGCTCGGGATTGCCGGACAGCGCCACCAGCCCGTTTCCGATCAGGTTGGTGGTGGTCTCGTGCCCGGCGTTGAGCAGGAAGATGCAGTTGTGCAGCAATTCCTTCTCGGTCAGCCGCTCGCCATTGTCCTCGCCCTGAATGAGGCGGGTCAGCACGTCGCGTTCGCCGTTGCCCGGCTTTGCACGGCGCCGCGCCACCAGGATTTCCAGATAGGCGAGAAAATCCGTCACCGCCTTGTTGCCGCGGGCAAAGACTTCCGGGGAGATCACCGGCTCGAGCGCGCCCAAAATTGCCAGCGACCAGTCGCGCAGGGGGCCGCGTTCGTCCTGCGGCACATCCAGCAGATTGCCGATCACCTCGATCGGAATCGCGGCGGCAAAGTCGTCGATCAGATCGACGCCGCCCTTGGCGGCGATCCCGGCCAACAGCCGGTCCACCAGCGCGATGATATCGGGCTCCATCTCGCCAATGGCGCGCGGCGATAGCGCGCCCATGATCAGCCGCCGCACCCTGGTGTGCGCCGGCGGGTCGTTGAAGACGAGGCTGGTGGTGTGGTGCTCGTAGAGCGGCGAATCGCCGTATTTCGGGAAAAACTCCCTCCGCTTGTCGGAGCTGAACTGTTTGGTGCTCTTGTAGGCGCTGACCAGGTCGTCATAGCGGGTCAGAAACCAGGAGCCGTTAGGCATCCGCTTGACCGGCTCATGCTCCCGCAGGGCACGATAGGTCGGATAGGGGTCGGCATAGAATTCGCCCGTCAGCTTCTCGATATTGAAGTCGGCGGCCAGCTCCCGTGCACCCAAGTTCATGGCTCTTCGTGCTCTTTTTTGAAGACTGAAAATGCGGCTCTTGCCGATGGCGCCCGAAGCGTGACGGGTCAAATTAGTCGCATTTGCAACTATCTTAGACTGCGTCCCAGGTCTGGCGTCAACTCCAATGGAACTATGACGTTTGGCTCATTCGACGCCGTTCCCATTGAGGCAACCAGGCATTTGTTGATATTGCATCGCAATATCATGCTTGACATTTGGCTTGGTGAGTGATTACTCACGCGCCATGAGTGCCCCCCTGCGAATGACCAGCGACCTGAGGCGGCAGCTCATCCTCAGCGCCGCCAAACGTTGCTTTGCCCGTCACGGCTTTGCCGGGACGACGACCAAAAGCGTTGCCGCGGCGGCCTCCATTTCGGAAGGACTGCTGTTCAAGCATTTTCCGTCCAAGGCCGCGCTGTATGCGGAAATCCTGGCGGAGGAGTGCGAGGCCGATCCCGATCTGATGCATCTGCTCGGGTTGGAGCCATCGACCGCGACCCTGGTCGAACTGGTCCGCGGTATGGTCGAACATTTCATGCAGATCACGGTCGATGAGCAGGAAGCGCAACGCCTCCGGCTGATGACCACCAGCCATCTCGATGACGGCGAATTCGCCCGGCTGCTTTACGGCAAGGTCGGGGATCTGATCAGTCCGGTATTCATTTCATCGCTCGAGCGCGCCGTGGCGGCGGGCGAGGCGTCGCGGATCGGAAACGAGCCGCTCAATTTGTTCTGGTTTGCGCATCACACGGTGATGATGGCGGGTCTGACGAAACTTCCGGCCGTGCCCTGTCTCACTTACGGCAATGCAGCCGATCTCGAGCGGCAACTTTGCGAATTCATCCTCCGCGGAATTGGACTTAACGAAGCCGCAATTGCTTCTCATTTGGACCGCGAAGTGTCGCCGGCTCCGGGGCAATCGGTTCCTGCAGAAAGTGCATGAGATGAACATTGTGACCGAACCCAATATCGCCGGCAAGCCGATCACCGAGAAGCCGCACAAGCGTCCGGTGCGGATGGTGCGCTGGTTCATCATCGTCGGGCTGCTGCTGGCGTTGCTGGTCGGCGGCATCGTCGGATTCAACTGGTTTCGCGGCAAGATGATCGCGCAGTTCTTCGCCACCATGAAGCCGCCGCCGACCGTGGTCACCGTCGCCGAGGCCAAATCCGAGGTGATTCCGAACCTGCTGAAGGCGGTCGGCGATCTCGCCGCAGTGCATCAGGTCAACGTCACTTCCGACGTCAGCGGGCGCATCACCGCCATCATGTTCACCGCGGGCTCCACCGTTAACGCCGGCGCGCCGCTGCTGCAATTATTCGATGGGCCCGAACAGGGCGACCTCGCGAGCTTCAAGGCCCAGGCTACGGTGGCGCAGCTGTCGCTGGAGCGCGCCAAGCAGCTGGCATCGCGTCAGTTCGGTCCGCAGGCGACGGTGGATACCGCGCAGGCCGCCTATGACCAGGCCCAGGCCGGTATCGCCAAGACCCAGGCGATCATTTCGCAGAAGCTGGTGCGCGCGCCGTTCGACGGCGAACTCGGCGTCCGCAAGGTCGAGGTCGGACAGTACCTCACCGCGGGGACGCAGATCGTGTCGCTGACCGATCTGTCGAACCTCTTCGCCAATTTCACGACCACGGAAAAGGACAGCGGGCTGCTCAAGGTCGGGCAGACCGTGCGCATCGTCGTCGATGCCTATCCCGGCAAGACCTTCGAAGGCAAGATCACCACCATCGAGCCCCAGATCAGCAGCGACACCCGCAACATTCGCGTTCAGGCCACCATCGCCAATCCCGATCGCATCCTGAAGCCCGGCATGTTCGCGACCACGACGGTGGTGCTGCCGGACAAGCCCGCCGTGGTGACCGTGCCGGAAACCGCGATCGATTACACGCTCTATGGCGATTCGGTTTATCTGATCACGGAAAAGAAGGCGGATGACGGCAAGGTCAGCCTGACGGCCGTCCGCACCTTCGTGCGTACCGGCGATCGGATCGACGGGCGCGCCGTCATCACCACCGGGGTGAAGCCGGGCGATCGCGTGGTGGCGGTCGGGCAGCTCAAGCTGCAATCCGGTGCGGCGGTCGCCATCTCGACCGATCCGCCGCCGCCGATTCCGGCCCAGGCGCCGCGCAACTAAGCAATTCCACGCGGGCCTGATGGTTCCCGCACCAAAGAACGACCACGGAGCGCCTGTAATGGCTTTTACGGATATCTTCATCAAGCGCCCCGTGCTGTCGCTGGTTGTCAGCCTGCTGATCCTGCTGATCGGCTTCAAGGCCGCGACGTCGCTGCCGATCCGGCAATATCCCAAACTGTCGAACACCGTGATCACTGTGACGACGGTTTATCCCGGCGCGTCGCCGCAATTGATGCAGGGGTTCATCACCACGCCGCTCGAGCAGGCGGTGTCGGCAGCCGAAGGCGTCGACTACATCACCTCGTCCTCGACCCAGGGCCAGAGCCTGATTTCGGTTTACGTCAAGCTCAACTTCGATCCCAACCAGGCGCTGACCGAAGTGATGGCGAAGGTGAACTCGGTCAGGTACCTGATTCCGCGAGAGGCCAACGACCCGGTCATCGTAAAGACGACCGGTCAGACCACGGCGGTCATGTATCTCGGCTTCTCCAGCGATGAACTCTCGGGATCGGCGATATCGGACTACCTGACGCGCGTGGTGCAGCCGATCCTGTCGACCGTCGATGGCGTGGCGTCGGCCGACATTCTCGGCGGACAGACTTTCGCGATGCGGATCTGGCTCGACCCGGCGCGGATGGCCGGGCGCGGCGTATCGCCCGACGACATCGCTGTGGCGATCCGGGCCAACAACTTCCAGGCTGCCGCCGGCCAGGCCAAGAGTTATTTCATCGTCTCCAACGTCACCGCCAATACCGATCTGCAGAACGTCGATCAGTTCAAGCGCATGACCGTCAAGGCCAAGGACGGCGGCTTCGTGCGGCTGGAAGACGTCGCCACCGTCGAACTGTCGGCGCAAAGCACCGACGCCAGCGTCGCCTTCTCGGGCGAGCGCGCGATCTTCATCGGCGTGCAGGCGACGCCGCAGGGCAATCCGCTCAACATCGTCACCGGCGTGCGCGCGCTGTTTCCGGAGCTCGAGCGCAACCTGCCGCCATCGCTCAAGATGAAAGTCGCCTACGACTCCACCAAGTTCATCCGTTCCTCGATCGACGAGGTACAGATGACCCTGATCGAGGCGGTCGGCATCGTGGTCGTGGTGATCTTCCTGTTCCTGGCCTCGTTCCGCTCCGTGATCATTCCGGTCGTCACCATCCCGCTGTCGCTGATCGGCGTCTGCAGCCTGATGCTGGTGGCCGGATTCAGTTTCAACCTGCTGACGCTGCTGGCGATGGTGCTGGCGATCGGACTCGTGGTCGACGACGCCATCGTGGTGGTGGAGAATATCCACCGCCATCTCGAGGAGGGCAAATCGCCGGTGCAGGCCTCGTTGCAGGGCGCGCGCGAGATCGTCGGCCCGGTGATTTCGATGACCATCACGCTGGCCGCGGTCTATGCACCAATCGGATTCCTCGGCGGTCTCACCGGTTCACTGTTCCGGGAATTCGCCTTCACGCTGGCGGGATCGGTGATCGTTTCCGGCGTGATCGCGCTGACGCTGTCGCCGATGATGTGCTCGGTGCTGCTCAAGCAGGAGCAGAGCGGCTGGTTCGCCCGCAAGGTCGACAGCGTGTTCGGCGCCAGCACGCGCTGGTACGGCAGGCAACTCGACCGCTCGCTCGACTATCGCCCGATCACCGCGATGTTCGCGGTGACGATCCTCGGGCTTGTGGTGTTTCTCTATCAGAATACCCCAAAGGAGCTGGCGCCCGAGGAAGATCAGGGCATCGTGTTCGCGGTCGTGAAGGCGCCGAAATACGCCAATATCGACTACACCGATTTCTACAGCCGCAAGATGGACAAGGCGTTCGCGGCGTTTCCCGAGACCGACCTGCGCTTCGTGATCAACGGTACCGCCGGTCCCAGCAACGGTATCGCGGGCATGCTGCTGAAGCCGTGGGACGAACGCGAGCGTTCCTCGATCAAGCTGAAGCCGCTGGTGCAGGCGGAGCTCAGCAAGATCGAAGGCGTCAATGCGTTCGCGTTCAACCTGCCGCCGCTGCCGGGCGGTCCGGGCGGCTTGCCGGTGCAGATGGTGATCAACTCCACCAACGGTTACCAGGCGATCTATGAGGAGATGCTGAAGCTGAAGGACGCCGCGCGCAAGAGCGGGCTGTTCATCGTTGCCGACAGCGATCTCGACTTCAACCAGCCGGTGGTACGGGTGAAGATCGACCGCTCCAAGGCCAATGACCTCGGCATCACCATGGCGCAGGTCGGCGGCACGCTGGCGACGCTGCTTGGTGGCAACTACACCAACCGCTTCAATCTCGAGGGGCGGTCGTACCAGGTGATCCCGCAGGTGCCGCGCGGGCAGCGGTTGTCGCCGGAATCGCTTGCGAATTTTTACGTACCGACCGCCGCGGGCCAGCAGGTGCCGCTGTCGACGGTGGTAACGATCGAGACCGCGACCGATCCCAATGCGCTGACGCATTATAACCAGCTGAACGCCGCCACCTTCCAGGCGGTGCCGATGCCGGGCGTCACGGTCGGCCAGGCCGTGAATTTCCTCGAGGGCGCGGCCAGGAACCTGCCGGCCGGCTACAGCCATTCCTATCTGGCGGATTCCCGGCAGTATGTGCAGGAGGGCAATCAGCTTGCCATCGCATTCGGCTTCGCGCTGATCATCATCTTCCTGGTGCTGGCGGCGCAGTTCGAAAGCCTGCGCGATCCCCTGGTGATCCTGATCAGCGTCCCGATGGCGATCTCGGGTGCGTTGATTCCGTTGTTCTTCGGGCTCGCGACCATCAACATCTATACCCAGGTCGGGTTGCTGACCCTGATCGGACTGATCAGCAAGCACGGCATCCTGATGGTCGAGTTCGCCAACGAGCTGCAGCTCAAGGAAGGGCTCGACAAGCGTTCGGCGATCGAGATGGCGGCACGGGTCCGGCTTCGTCCGATCCTGATGACGACGGCTGCGATGGTGACGGGCTTGCTGCCGCTGCTGACGGCATCGGGCGCCGGTGCTGCGAGCCGGTTCTCGATCGGCCTTGTCGTGGTGTCCGGCATGATGATCGGCACGCTGTTCACGCTGTTCGTGCTGCCCGCGGTCTATGTGGCGATTGCAACCAATCACCGCGCAAGCGCCGAATCCCAGCGTACCCGGGAGATCGAGGATTTCGATCTGGGTCTGAAGACGCTGAAGACCAGCTGAGCCCGCATAAGTACTTCCTGAGCGACAGTGGATTTAACCCCGCTGTCGCTTTCGTTTTGCCCCGTGCTATCTTGCCCGTGCGGACGAACGACGATGGCGTCCGCATGAAGCATCAAGAAAAGCACCCAGGGGGGCACCCAACATGACGCAAGAGTTTCCGGCCGGCAATTACAGCTTCACTCCGGCGGTGTTTCAGTATTCGAGCGGCGCGGCCGCCAGCCCCGGCTATGAGGTCGAGCGGGTGCGCTTCGACAAGATGCCGCCTTTGGCCGATGGTTTCGCGCTGATCAGGCAATATATCGAGGCGGCGGGACGGCCGCTGACCTCGTTCTGCGCCTGCGAACTGCGCTCGCCGGCGGCGTTCACCGAAGACGGATTTCTGAAGTTCAACCAGCACTACGTCAAGACACTGGCGGAGTGGGGCCTGTTCGACGGGTCAACCAATCCGGTGGCGCGCAGCAATGTCTGTCCGGAGATCGATCCGCCGGTCGAGCCGTCCTTTTTCGCCTTCTCGTTCACGCGCCCGAGCGGCAACCCCAGCCCGAGTTTCGTCATCGCCGGCGGCGCCGAATCCCGCGACGGCCCCGGCACCTATCCCGAGCGCACCGTGCGCTACCGCGATCTCAGCCCGGATGGTTTGAAGGAAAAGGTCCGCTTCACCGTCGCCTCGATGGAAAGCCGCCTCGGCGCCTTCGGCTTCGGCTGGAAGGACACGACGGCGGCGCAGGCCTATACCGTGCACGATTTTCATCCGGTCATCGTGGATGAGCTGGTTCGCCGCGGCGTCATGCGATCCGGCCTGATCTGGCATTTTGCGAGGCCGCCGGTGATCGATCTGGAATACGAGATGGATTGCAGGCGCGTGCTGCGGGAGACGGTGATTTAGGCGGCACTCGTCTTTCCCTCTCCCGCTCTTGCGGGGGAGGGTGCCGAGCCCAAGGGTCGGCGCGAAGCGCCGCCCGAGGCGAGGCGGGTGGGGGCTCTCTCCGCGAGTCCCGCCGCTGAGAGAGCCCCCACCCCGACCCTACCCCGACCCTCCCCCGCAAGGGCGGGAGAGGGAGCACAGCGTGCTTGCGTCGACACCTCTACCGTCCAGCCGCGTAACCCTGCATGCCCCTTGGATTGGCGGCGGCACGGCGTCGGCGGTCGAGTTTCGAGGCCGCGGTGAGGCGTCCTTCCGACCAGGCGGGGCCGGTCTCGACGATATGGCCACGTTTGGTCAGGACATCGACGGTCGCCTTCGGCACGCGGTCTTCCACGACCAGTACGCCGGGCCGCGAGGTGCGCGGCCAGAACGAAATCGGGAAATGCTCGGAATGCCATGCCGGCGCGTCGATGGCTTCCTGCAGGTTCATGTTCGCGTGAACGTGGCGCAGGAAGAATTGTGTGGTCCACTGGTCCTGCTGGTCGCCGCCGGGCGACCCCCAGGCCATGTAGGGCTCGCCGTCGCGCAGGCACATGCTGGGCGAGAGCGTGGTGCGCGGACGCTTGCCCGGCGCCAGTGCGGCGGGGTGATTTTCCTCGAGCCAGAACATCTGGGCGCGGCTGCCGAGGCAGAAGCCGAGTTCGGGAATCACCGGCGATGACTGCAGCCAGCCGCCGGACGGCGTCGCCGAGATCATGTTGCCGGCCTGGTCGATGATGTCGAAATGCACGGTGTCGCCGCGCACCTCCCCGAAGCGGCCGACGGTCGGCTCGCCGGCGCCCATCGCGCCGACCGCCTCGCGCTGACCTTCCTGGTGGCGCAGTTTTACCACGGAGCCCAAGCCTTCCACCGATCCGGGCCGGAAATCGAGCGAGGCGCTGTCTCTCGAGATCAGCTTGCGGCGCTCGTCATTGTAGGCGTCCGACAACAAGGTCGCGATCGGGATCTCGCTGAAGTCAGGATCGCCGTAAAACTTCTCGCGGTCAGCGAAGGCCAGTTTGGCGGCTTCGGTCCACAAATGAATGAACTCCGGTCCCGCCGGATCGAGCCCGTCCAGTTCAAATCCCTTCAGCAGCGCGAGTTGCTGCAGCATGACCGGGCCCTGGCTCCAGACGCCGGGCTTGCAGACGGTGTAGCGGCCATAGTCGTAAGTGAGCGGCGCTTCGACTGATGGCTGCCAGCGCGCCATGTCGTCGGCGCGCAGCACGCCTCTATGCGGCGAGCCGCTGACGTCCATGACGTCCTGGGTGCGGCAGAATTTATCGATCGCCTCGGCGACGAATCCTTTCGACCATGCGCGCCGCGCCGCTTCGATCTGCGCGACGCGGTCGCTGCCGACGCTTTCGGCTTCCTTCAGGATGCGGGCATAGGTTTCCGACAGCGTCTTGTTGGTGAACAGCGTGCCGGGTTTCGGCACTTCGTTGTTCGGAAAATAGACCGCGGCGGACGTCTTCCAGTGCGTACGGAACATTTTCTCGACGGTCTGGATGGTCGCGGCGGCGCGCTCCACCAGCGGATAGCCGTCGCGGGCGTAGGCGATGGCGGGCTCCAGCACGTCGCGCAGCCGCAGCGTGCCGTAGTCGCGCAGCAGCAGCATCCAGGATTCGAAAGTGCCGGGCACGCAGGCGGCCAGCAAGCCGGTGCCGGGCACCATCTCCAGCCCCTCGCTGCGGTAGTGCGCGATGGTGGCGCCTGCCGGGGCAGGGCCCTGGCCGCAGATCACCTCGGTTCGCGCGCGCTTGACGTCGTGGACGATGATCGGAACGTCGCCGCCCGGCCCGTTCAGATGCGGTTCCACCACCTGCAGCGTGAACGCGGTGGCGACACCGGCATCGAAGGCATTGCCGCCTTTTTCCAGTGTCGCCATGCCGACCGCGGTGGCGATCCAGTGGGTGGAGGTCACGACCCCGAAGGTGCCTTCGATTTCCGGCCGGGTGGTGAAGGGATCGGGATTGATGTTGCTCATGGGAATCCATCGGTTCGCTTAAGCCGCGCGGCGCGCGCACTTGAACACAGCGGAGGCGGGCTGCCAACCAAGCCGGAATGCATTGCT
Source organism: Bradyrhizobium sp. (assembly GCF_030654605.1). Taxonomy (GTDB): domain Bacteria; phylum Pseudomonadota; class Alphaproteobacteria; order Rhizobiales; family Xanthobacteraceae; genus Bradyrhizobium. The sequence goes on along the minus strand of NZ_JAURXB010000113.1, from coordinate 18,672 downwards.
GCTGCCACCCCTGCGATCAGGCTGGCGTTGTGGCGCGCGCCGGATCGTTGACGGCGTGACAGGCGACGCCGTCGATCAGCGCGGGTGCGACCTTGCGGCAGAGGTCGAACACCAGCGGACAGCGCGGGTTGAAGGCGCAACCGGGCGGCGGATCGATCGGGTTCGGAATTTCGCCTTGTACCGGGATCCGCTGCCGGCCGGACATGGCGAGATCGGGAACCGCGCCCAGCAGCATCCTGGTGTAGGGCATTCGCGGATTGTTGAAGAGTTCGCGCCCTTCGGCGATCTCGACGATGCGGCCGAGATACATCACGCCGATGCGGCTCGCCATGTGCCGGACCACGGCGAGGTTGTGGCTGATGAAGAGATAGGTGAGGCCGAACTTGTCCTGCAGGTCGCGCATCAGATTGAGGATCTGCGCCTGCACCGAGACATCGAGCGCCGAAGTCGGCTCGTCGCAGACGATGAACTCGGCTTCCGATGCCAGCGCCCGCGCAATCGCGATCCGTTGCCGCTGCCCGCCGGAGAACTCATGCGGATATTTCAAGGCATCGTCGGCATGCAGGCCGACGAGCGACAAGAGCTCGCCGACCCGCGCCTGGATGTTGCGCTCGCCCTCGATCAGGTCGAAGGCGCGGATCGGTTCGGAGACGATGGCGTCGACCCGGAAGCGCGGATTGAGGCTGGCATAGGGATCCTGAAAGATCATCTGGATGCGGCGGCGCAACTGCTGGCGCGCCTGCAATTGTCTGGCGTCGCTCATCGACACCCCGTCGATGATGACCTCGCCCGAACTCGGCGGCAGCAGTCCCACCACCATGCGGGCGACGGTGGTCTTGCCGGAGCCGGATTCGCCGACCAGGGCAAACGTCTCGCCCTTCCTGATGTCGAAGGTGACGCCGTCCACGGCCTTGAGAAATTCGAGATGGCCGCCCTCGATCACCCGGTTGAGCCAGGGTTTCGAGACGTCGAATACGCGGCGCAAATTCCTGACGTCGATGAAGGGGGCTGAGGTCATGCCGCGGTTTCCGTCGCGGCGGTGTCGTAGAGATGGCAGGCCACGGACTGGGAGCCGTGCCGGATCGGCTCCGGCCGCTCTACCCGGCAACGATCGAACGCGAAGGCGCAACGCGGATTGAACGGGCAACCCGGCGGGATCGCCGACAGCCGCGGCATCGAGCCGGGTATCTGGACCAGGCGATCGGTGTCGCTGGCGAGCGTCGGGATCGCGCCCATCAGGCCCTTGGCATAGGGATGCAGCGGGTTCTGCACCACGTCCAGCACCGGCCCGATCTCGGCGACGCGGCCGGAATACATCACCGCGACGCGGTCGGAGGTCTCCGCGATCACGCCCATGTCATGGGTCACCAGCATCACCGCGGTGCCGTGGTCGCGCCCGAGCCGCTTGATCAGCGAGATGATCTGGGCCTGTACCGAGACGTCGAGCGCGGTGGTCGGCTCGTCGGCGATGATCAGTTCCGGCTCGGCGCAGATCGCCAGCGCGATCACGACGCGCTGGCGCATGCCGCCGGAGAATTCGTGCGGATAGGCGTCGATGCGTTTTTCAGGAGCGGGAATGCCGACTTCGGCCAACAGGTCGATGGCGCGCTTGCGCGCCGCCGTTTCCGACAGATTGAGATGGGTCCTGATGGTCTCGACCAGCTGGTCGCCGATCCGGTACAGCGGATTGAGGCTGGTGAGCGGGTCCTGGAAAATCATGCCGATGCGTTTGCCTCGCACCCGGCGCAATTCCTCCGGCGGCAGATTGTCGATCCGCATGCCCGACAGATAGATCTCGCCGCCGGCGATGCGGCCGGGCCGGTCGATCAGGCCGATCACCGCGAGGCCGGTGACGGATTTGCCGGCGCCGGATTCGCCGACCACGCCCAGCACCTCGCCCTTGGCGATGTCGAACGACACCCCGTCGATGGCGCGCAAGATGTCGCGGCGGGTGACGAACTCCACCTTCAGATTGCGCACGGAGAGAACGGGTTCGGTCATGCGACTTCGGCATCGGCCTTGAGGCCGACCCTGATGAAGAATGAACAAACACCGGTGTCATCGCCCGGCTTGACCGGGCGACCCAGTATTCCAGAGACGGTCATGGTCAACGCGGAGGCCGCGGCGTACTGGATCGCCCGGTCAAGCCGGGCGACGACAGTCTTGTCGTGTTGGGCGTCTTGCCAAGCCCAGGTTCTTCCGATGGCAAGCATGGGGTTCGCCACGTCCATCATCGGAGTTTCGGGTTGAGCGCGTCGCGCAGCCAGTCGCCGAGCAGGTTGATCGCCAGGATCAGCGACGCCAGCGCGAGGCCCGGAAACGCCACGATCCACCATTCGCCAGCGAACAGATAATTGTTGCCGATCCGGATCAGGGTGCCGAGCGAGGGCATGGTGTCGGGCATGCCGACGCCCAGGAACGACAGCGTGGCCTCGGTGATGATGGCGAGCGCAAGGTTGATGGTGGCGATCACCAGGATCGGCCCCATCGCGTTGGGCAGCACATGGCGCAGCATGATGACGGGTGCCGACAAGCCGATCAGCTGCGCCGCCGCCACGTAGTCCTTGTTCTTCTCCACCATCACCGACCCGCGCACGGTGCGGGCATAGTGCACCCAGGAACTCAACGCGATCGCGAACACCAGCACCGCCAGCGTACTCATGGCATCGAGGCGATTGCCGAATACCGACTTGGCGACGCCGTTGATGAGGAGCGCGATCAGGATGGCGGGGAAGGTCAGCTGCACATCGGCAATCCGCATGATCAGACCGTCGACGGCGCCGCCGACATAGCCGGCGATCAGTCCGAGGAGGATGCCGAGCGTGCCGGAGAGCAGCACGCTGAGCACGCCGACCGTGAGCGAAATCCGCAAGCCGTAGAGAATCGCCGAAAATACGTCGCGGCCCTGTTCGTCGGTACCGAGCAGGAACGGGCTTTGCCCATCCGCGGTCCACAGCGGCGAAATCCGCGAATTCATCAATTGAAGTTGTGCCGGATCGAACGGATTCTGCACCGCCAGAAGCGGCGCCAGCAGCGCCAGCAGAAAGAACAGCAGCGTCACGGCGGCCGCGACCATCGTCATTTTCGAGCGCCGGAACGAATAGAACACGTCGCTGTCGAGGGCGCGCTTGAGCCAGCTGCTGCCGGCATGCGGGTGCGGCACGCCCGGTTCGGCTGGATGTGGCGCGACGGCGTCTGTCATCAACGGGATCCCGGGTTCATGTCGGGCGGCGGAGGGTGGAGCGCAGGCGCGGATCGACCACCGTATAGAGGATATCGACCACGAGATTGATGGTGACGAAGATCAGCGACACCATCAGCAAGTAGGCGGCCATGATCGGAATATCGACGTTCTGCACGGCTTGTACGAACAACAGTCCCATGCCCGGCCACTGGAAGACGGTTTCGGTAATGATTGCAAATGCAATAACCGCGCCAAACTGCAGGCCGGCGATGGTGATCACGGGCACGAGCGTGTTCCGCAGCGCGTGACCGAAATGGACCGCCCGCGTCGTCAGGCCGCGTGCCCGCGCAAAGCGGACATAGTCGGTGCGCAGCACCTCGAGCATCTCGGCCCGCACCAACCGCATGATCAACGTCATCTGGAACAGGCCGAGTGTTATCGAAGGCATGATCAGGGCCTTGAGGCCGGAAATCGTCAGTAGCCCGGTGGTCCACCAGCCCAGCCGCACCACCTCGCCGCGTCCGAACGACGGCAGCCAGCCCAGCACCACCGCGAACAGGTAAATCAGCAGGATGCCGATCAGGAAGGTCGGCAGCGAGATTCCGATCAGCGACACCGCCTGGAATACCTTGGCCAGAAACGTGTCGCGTTTCAGCGCCGAATAGACCCCCATCAGGATGCCGAACACCATCGCGAAAACGGTGGCGCAGGCGGCGAGCTCCAGCGTCGCCGGCATCCGCTCCATCAGCAGGGAAGAGACCGGCTGGCGAAACTGATAGGAGACGCCGAATTTGAACTGCGCCGCGTTGCCGAAATAGCGGGCGAATTGCAGCACCACCGGATCGTCGAGCCCGAGCGACTTGCGCACGGCCTCACGTTCGGCGGCCGGCGTATCCAGCGAGACGATCTGGTTGACCGGATCGCCCGCGAAGCGAAACATCGAGAACGAGATGATCCCGACCGCGATCATGACGCCAATCGCCTGGATGGCCCGGCGAAGAGTGAAAGCGAGCATGTGTTCCTTTCACTTGACGTGCGATGGGCGGGCGTCAGCCCAAAATCAACGGTCCCGGAAGCGGGAAGCCACCGGGACCATGAACTCGGGACCTTCTAGTCCTGTTTGGTTGCCCAATACAGCATGACCTGATTGTCGGCACGCTGCGTCAGCTTCACCTTCTTCGATACCCCCCAAGCCAGCGCCTGCTGATGCAACGGGATATAGCCGAAATCCCTGGCGCCGATTTCGAACGCTTCCTTGATCAGGAGATCGCGCTTGGCGTTGTCGGTCTCCAGCAGCACCTTGTCGGCGATGGCGTCCAGCTTCTTGTTGCAGTAGCCGCCGAGATTGGCCTCGCCGCGGTTGGATTTCGGATCGTCGCGGCATCCCATGATGTCGTGCAGGACGTTGTGCGCGTCCGAGGTACCGGGCGTCCAGCCCAGCAGATAGAACGACGTCTGGTAGCCGCCGGGTTTCAGCACCTTGGCGAAATACTGCGCCTTGGGCTGCGCCAGCAGATTCACCTTGACGCCGATGCGCGCCAGCATACCGACCACCGCCTGGCAGATCGCGGCGTCGTTGACATAGCGGTCGTTGGGGCAATCCATCGTGACTTCGAAACCGTCGGGATAGCCGGCCTCGGTCAGGAGCTTCTTGGCGCCGTCGGGATCGAATTTCGGACGGGTGAAGTCCTTGGAAAGCGGGAACAGCTGCGGCGCGATCATCAGGGCCGACGGCGTCGAGAGGCCGCGCATCACGCGGTTCTTGATCAACTCGATGTCGACCGCCTTGAAGAAGGCCTCGCGGACCTTGATGTCCTTGAACGGGTTCTTGCCCTTGATGTTCGAATACAGCAGTTCATCCCGGACCTGATCCATGCCGAGAAAGATCGTCCGCAGCTCGGGGCCCTTCAGCACCTGTGCATTGGGGCTGGAGTCGACGCGGGAGATATCCTGCAGCGGAACCGGCTCGATGACGTCGACTTCGCCGGATAGCAACGCCGCCACACGTGTGGCGTCGGAGCCGATCGGCGTGAAGATGATCTCCTTGAGATTGTGCTCGGGCTTGCGCCAGGCGTTCGGATTTACCTTGAACACGGTCTTGACGCCGGGCTGGTGGCTTTCGACGGTGAAGGCGCCGGTGCCATTGGCGTTGAGCGAGGCAAAACTCGGCGACGTCGCCGCGGCCGGCGTCGGCGCCGCCGCGTTGTTCGCTTCGGACCATTCCTTGTCCATGATGTACCAGGTATCCCATTGCGAATTCAGAATGGGATTTGGCGAGGTCAGGATGAAGTCCACGGTATGGTCGTCGACCTTGACGACCTTGGCATCCTTGGCAATGCGGGTCTGCAGGTTGGAGCCGGCGGCCCTGACGCGGTCTGCCGAGAACACCACGTCGTCGGCGGTGAAGGGGTTGCCGTTCGAGAACTTGACGTTCTTGCGCAGATGGAAGCGCCAGCGTGTCGGCTCCGGGGTCTCCCAGCGTTCGGCAAGGCCGGGAATGATCTTCAGGTCCTTGTCGCGCGCGATCAGGCCTTCATAGACCTGCCCGATATGGGCGTGGGTGGTGCTTTCGTTGAGGGTATAGGGGTCGAGCGATTTGAGGTCGCCCTGGTTGGCATAGCGCAGGGTCTGGGCCGATGCCGGAGCCATCGCCAAAGCGACGATCGAGAAGCTGGTCGCTGCGAACAAGGATTGACGTACCGACATGTGTCAGGGTTCTCCGCTGTGGCGCGTTGTTCATGGCTGCAATCATGGCAGCTGTGGCTGATCCATTGTTGCCAGAGTTTGGCTGCCGCGCAAGCGCGATTTCCCCTGATCAGGCCGGTTTGCGCGCCGCTACCGCAATGGCTAGCTTCAAGGTAAGCAGGCGGAACAAGAACGTAACATTCAGCTTTCGGAGTGCCGTGATGGCGGAATTCAAGGCCGATGTTCTCGTGCTGGGTGCGGGCATGGTCGGCGTCGGCGCTGCCCTGCATCTGCAACAGCGGGGGCGCGATGTCGTTCTGGTCGACCGGCACGAACTCGCCGGGGAGGAAACCAGTTTCGGCAATGCCGGAATGATCGAGTGCGCGTCGGTGTTTCCCTATATGTTTCCCCGGGATTTCGGACAGATTCTCCGCTACGCCCTGAACAGGGCGCCGCAGGTACGCTACAGCCTCGCCGACCTGCCGGACTTCCTGCCGTGGCTGGTGCGCTATTATCTCGCCTCCGCGCCGGAGCGGGCGCTTCGCGGTGCGCTGGCGGTGATGCCGCTAATTCGCCGCAGCCTGGTCGAGCATGAGACGCTGATGGTTGAAGCCGGCGCGTCGGAGTTGTTGCGGCGGTGCGGCTGGATCAAGATGTATCGCGAGGATGCGACGCTCGCCAATGCGCTGCGGGATTTCGAGCGGGCGAAGCAGTACGGGGTCGAGGGCGAAATCCTCGACAGCAAGACGATTATCCAGCGCGAGCCTCACCTCAGCGGCGAATTCGCCGGTGCGATCCATTTCACCGAACCCGGCTTCGTGCTCGATCCGGGCGGGCTGGCCAAGGCCTATGCCGAGCTGTTCCACCGCAAGGGTGGGCGCTTTATGGTTGGCGATGCGCAGACCCTGGAACAGGAACCCGGCGGGCGATGGCAGGTCGCGACACCCGTGGGCAAGGTGAGTGCACGTGAGGTCGTGGTGGCGCTCGGGCCGTGGTCCGATTTGGTATTCGGCCGCCTCGGTTATTCGATCCCGTTCAACGTCAAGCGCGGTTACCATCTGCACCTGGCGTCGCGCGGCAATGCCGTGCTGCATCGTCCGGTGCTCGACGCTGACAACGGCTATGTGCTGGCGCCGATGAACCGCGGCATTCGCCTCGCCACCGGGGTCGAGTTTGCCCGTCGCGATGCGCCGCCCAGTCCGGTCCAGCTGGAACGGGCGCTGCCACTGGCGCACCAGCTGTTTCCGCTGGGAGAAGCGATCGATGCAAAGCCCTGGAAGGGCGCGCGGCCGTGCCTGCCGGATATGCTGCCGGTGATCGGCAAGGCGCCCCGCCATGCCGGGCTGTGGTTCGATTTCGGCCACCACCACCACGGCCTGACGCTGGGTCCCGCGACCGGCCGCCTGCTGGCGGAGATGATGACCGGGGAGACGCCGTTCGCCGATCCCACGCCCTTTGCCGTCGAGCGGTTCGGTTGACCATAGTTGACCAAATCTGCCGAATGTAGCCCCGGGACGCCTCCCGGTCCGGTCAGGCCGCTTGCGCCGCGCCGCCTGTCGCGGCGATACTGTGGCAAGCTGTCGAATAGCGGTCAGGAGCCGACATGAAGGTTAACGTTGAAATAGATTGCACGCCGCTCGAGGCCCGGCAGTTCTTCGGGCTTCCGGATGTGCAGCCGATGCAAACCGCGGTCATGGACAAACTTCAGCAGCAGATGCTGGCCAACATCGAGAAGGTTTCGCCGGAAGCGCTGATGCAGAGCTGGTTCACCTTCGATCCGAAAATCGCCGAGCGGTTTGGCGACATGTTCGTGACCATGGCGGGCCTCGGTGGATCGCGCGCCGCCGACAAGAAGTAACGTGGCGATCGACCGCGGCGATACGCCCCCGGCGGACCGGCTTCGTCCGCCCGGACTCGGGCTGCTGCTGGCCGAGGCGAGGGGGATCTTCGAGTTCAACTTCAGCCTGCTGCTGTCGCCGCTGCTGATGCGCGCACCGCGAGGCGACGGCCATCCGGTGCTGTTGCTGCCCGGGTTTCTCGCCAGTGACCTGTCGATGGCCCCGATGCGCAGATACCTCAGGGAACTCGGTTACGACGCCCATGCGTGGCGGATGGGCCGCAACCTTGGTGGCGTGACACGGATGCGGGCCGCGCTGCGCGACCGCCTGGCCGAAATTCATGCCGCCGCCGGCCGCAAGGTCAGCATCGTCGGGTGGAGCCTTGGCGGCGTCTATGCGCGCGATCTGGCTCTGCAGGCGCCGGAGATGGTGCGATGTGTCGTGACGCTGGGAAGTCCGTTCGCCAATGATGTCAGGGCGACCAACGCGACGCGGCTCTATGAGGCGCTGTCAGGTGAAGGTGCGGAAGACAATCCGGAGCTTCGTGCCGCGATCGCGGGCGATCTGCCGGTTCCGGCCACGTCGATCTATTCGCGCACCGACGGCATCGTGAACTGGCGCACCTGCCTGCTGACCCCGTCCGATACCGCTGAAAATATCGAGGTCCATCTTGCCAGCCACGTCGGGCTCGGCGTCAACCCGGCCGCCCTGTGGGCGGTCGCCGATCGGCTGGCCCAGCCCGAGGGCGAATTCAGGCAATTTGACCGATCGGGGCCGTTTGCCATTGCATATGCGCCTCCGGAAAATGCACAATCCTGACTAATGTCCCGGCAACAGGGGCGGTCTGAAAGACAAAGAAGCGCCACCAAGGCGTCACGTGATCCGCGGGAGGGAACAAACATGAGTGACGCCAAAAAGCTGACATCGATGGACGCGTCGTTTCTGTATCTGGAAACGCCCGAGATGCCGATGCATGTCGGGAGCATGGCGATCTTCCGCCTGCCTGACGACTACAAGGGCGACTTCTTCGAGGACTTCAAGTCGATGATCGCCTCGCGGCTGCACATCGCGCCGATCCTGAAGGCCCGCCTGGAAAAGGCGCCCCTCGACATCGACCATCCCTCCTGGGTCGAGGACGACCAGTTCGATATCGACCGCCATATCTTCCGCGGCAGCCTTCCGGCGCCGCACGACCGCGCCACGCTGGAGCGGATCGTCGGATGGATGCATGCCAAGCTGCTCAACCGCGCCCGTCCGCTCTGGGAGTTCTACGTCTTCGAGGGCATGAAGGACAACGAGATCGGGCTCTATTCCAAGATGCATCACGCCTGTATCGACGGCGGCGCCGGGGCGGCGCTGACCAGCATGATCTACGACGTGACACCGATCCCAAGGACGATCGAGCCGCCGACCGCGCGGGCCAAAACCGGGCAGGAGCCGCGCGATATCGCCGCCAATTTGATCGATTCCTACCAGGCGCTGTGGCGTCAGCCGTTTGGCGGCGCAGAGGCGCCGAAGAGCATCGACCTGCCGCGCTCGGGCAAGAGCGATCTCGGATCGATCCTGTTCGACAACGCCATGTTCCAGATCGAAAGCGCCGTGAAATTCGCCGGCAGCATTCCCACCCTGCTGAAAAGCGTCTCCGACGTGGTCGGCAAGATTTCCGATCCGAAATCGCGCGACAGCATGGCCGGCATGGTGTCGCCGTCGACCATCCTGAACAAGGCGATCTCGTCGGAACGCAGCTTTGCCGGCGTTTCGATCTCGCTGAGCCAGGCCAAGGCACTGGCCAAGGCGTCCGGCGGCAAGCTGAACGACGTGGTGCTGGCGCTGTCGTCCGGTGTTGTCAGGCGCTATCTGCTGCAGCAGGGCGCGCTGCCGGCCAAATCGATGACGGCCGCGGTACCGATCTCTTTGCGCGAGGAGGGCAACACCGATTCCAACAATCAGGTGTTCGGCATGATCTGCTCGATCGCCACCAATATCGAGGATCCGAAGGCGCGGCTGGAGGCGATCATCGCGCAATCCACCAAGTCGAAGGAGATGTCGCATCCGCTGCGCGCCCTGATGCCGCAGGTGTCCAACATCTCGATGCTCGGCGCGCCGATCCTGGTGCAGATCCTGGCGCTGCTGTACAGCCGCTCCAACCTGTCGGACGTGTTGCCGCCGGCGGCGAACATCACGGTTTCCAACGTGCCGGGCCCGCGCCAGACGCTGTATGCGGCGGGTGCGGAATTGCTGCACATCTTCCCGGTGTCGATCTCGACCCATGGCCTCGCGCTCAACATCACCGTGCAGAGCTACCGCGACCAGCTGGATTTCGGCTTCATCGCCGGCGCCAACATCATTCCCCATGTTCAGGTTCTGTGCGACATGCTGCCCGGGGAGTTCGCTGCCCTCGAGGCTGCCTTTGCGCCACCGGCCGAGTTCAAAAGCGCGGCAAGCTGAAGCCAGGTATCCGAGTATCAGAGTGAGACACCAATGATGATAGAGATGCCGCCGCTGCAGTTCGCCCAGACCAACGGCATTCGCATGGGTTACTACGAAGCCGGCCCGAAAACCGACGCGCCGCCGGTCATCCTCTGCCACGGCTGGCCGGAGATTGCGTTTTCCTGGCGCCATCAGATCAAGGCGTTGAGCGAAGCCGGCATCCGGGTGATCGCGCCCGATCAACGCGGCTATGGCGCGACCGACCGGCCGGAGCCGGTCGAGTCCTATGATATCGAGCACCTCACCGGCGACCTGATCGGCCTGCTCGACCATCTCAAAATCGACAAGGCGATCTTCGTCGGCCACGACTGGGGTGGCTTCATTGTCTGGCAGATGCCGCTGCGGCACATCGATCGCGTCGCCGGTGTGGTCGGCATCAATACGCCGCATACCGGCCGGGCGCCGTCAGATCCGATCGATCTGCTGCGCAAGCGTTTCGGCGAGCACATGTATATCGTCCAGTTCCAGGACCCGGCGCGCGAGCCCGATAAGATCTTCGGCAGCCGGGTCGAGCAGACCTTCGATGCCTTCATGCGCAAGCCGGTGCCGCGCGGCAACGCGCCGGCGGAAGAAGTGGTCGCCGGCGTCGGCGCGTCGCCGCGGCTGAATCTGGCGTTCCCGCAGATGATCGCGGCCTATGACGCCAAGCACGACCCGCGCACGCCGATCCTGTCGCCGGAAGAGAAGAAGGTGTTCGTCGACACTTTTACAAAGTCCGGATTCACCGGCGGCATCAACTGGTACCGCAACATGTCGCGCAACTGGCAGCGTTCGGCCGACATCGACCATACCGTGCGGGTGCCGTCGCTGATGATCATGGCCGAGAACGATCACGTGCTGCCGCCGTCCTCGGCCGACGGCATGGAGAAGATCATTCCCGATCTCGAAAAATACCTGGTTCGCGACAGCGGCCACTGGACACAACAGGAAAAGCCGGACGAGGTCAGCGCCAAGCTGATCGAATGGCGCAGGAAGCGGTTTGGGTGACAAGCGGCACCGGCCTCTCATCGTCATTGCGAGGAGCCCTTGCGACGAAGCAATCCATTCTTCCTTTCTGTTGCACGATGGATTGCTTCGCTTCGCTCGCAATGATGTTGTGAGGGCGGTGCGCCACTAAAGTAAGATCAGCCAGGGGAAACTATCGCGATGGCGTCGACCAACAAACTGAGCCCGATCCCGCATCCGCCGAAGAAGCCGGTGGTCGGTAACATGCTGTCGCTGGACGCCAACGCGCCGGTGCAGCATCTGGTGCGGCTGGTCAAGGAGCTCGGGCCGATCTTCTGGCTCGACATGATGGGCGCGCCGCTGGTGATCGTCGCCGGTCACGATCTGATCGACGAACTCAGCGACGAGAAGCGGTTCGACAAGGCGGTGCGCGGTTCGCTGCGCCGGGTCCGCGCGATCGGCGGCGACGGCCTGTTCACCGCCGACACCACTGAGCCAAACTGGAGCAAGGCGCACAACATCCTGCTGACGCCGTTCGGCAACCGCGCCATGCAGTCCTACCATCCCAGCATGGTCGACATCGCCGAACAGCTGGTGAAGAAGTGGGAGCGGCTGAACGGCGACGAGGAAATCGACGTCGTGCACGACATGACGGCGCTGACGCTGGATACCATCGGCCTGTGCGGATTCGACTACCGGTTCAATTCATTCTACCGGCGCGATTACCACCCCTTCGTGGAATCGCTGGTGCGCTCGCTCGAGACCATCATGATGACCCGCGGCATTCCGCTGGAGAACCTGTGGCTGCAGAAGCGCCGCCGCGATCTCGCCGCCGACGTCGCCTTCATGAACAGGATGGTCGACGAGGTCGTCGCCGAGCGCCGCAAGAACGCCGAGGCCGCCGAGGGCAAGAAGGATATGCTCGGCGCCATGATGACCGGCGTCGACCGCGCCACCGGCGAACAGCTCGACGACGTCAACATCCGCTACCAGATCAATACCTTCCTGATCGCGGGCCATGAGACCACCAGCGGCTTGCTGTCCTGCACGCTGTATGCGCTGCTGAAGCACCCCGACGTGCTGAAGAAGGCCTATGAGGAAGTCGACCGGGTGCTCGGCCCCGATACTGACGCGCGGCCGACCTATCAGCAGGTCACGCAGCTCACCTACATCACGCAAATTCTGAAAGAGGCGCTGCGGCTGTGGCCGCCGGCGCCGGCCTATGGCATCTCGCCGCTGAAGGACGAAACCATCGGCGGCAAATACCAGCTCAGGAAGAACACGTTTATCACCGTGCTGGTGATGGCGTTGCACCGCGACCCCAGTGTCTGGGGACCCAATCCCGACGCCTTCGATCCCGAGAATTTCAGCCGGGAGGCCGAGGCGGCGCGTCCGGTCAATGCCTGGAAGCCGTTCGGCAACGGTCAGCGTGCCTGCATCGGCCGCGGCTTCGCCATGCATGAGGCGGCGCTGGCGATCGGCATGATCCTGCAGCGCTTCAAGCTGATCGACAACCACCGCTATCAGATGGTGCTGAAGGAGACGCTGACCATCAAGCCCGACGGCTTCAAGATCAAGGTGCGTCCGCGCACCGATACCGAGCGCGGCGCGTTTGCCGGCCGCGCCACGGCGACCGCGGCGGTTTCGACCGGTGCTGCGGCGGCGCCTGCGCGCACGCGCCCGAGCCACAACACGCCGCTGCTGGTGCTCTACGGATCGAACCTCGGCACCGCCGAGGAACTGGCGATCCGGGTCGCCGACCTCGCCGAGGTCAACGGCTTTGCCACCAAACTCGCGCCGCTCGATGATTTCGCAGGCCAATTGCCGGAACAGGGCGGCGTGCTGATCTTCTGCGCGTCCTACAATGGCGCGCCCCCCGACAACGCCACCCGGTTCGTCAAATGGCTCGGCGGCGACCTGCCGAAGGATGCCCTTGCAAAGGTGCGTTACGGGGTGTTCGGCTGCGGCAACAGCGACTGGGCCGCGACCTATCAGTCGGTCCCGCGGCTGATTGACGAGCAACTGGCGGCCCATGGCGCGCGCAGCGTATATCCGCGCGGCGAAGGCGATGCCCGCAGCGACCTCGATGGCCAGTTCGAGAGCTGGTTCGCCAAGGCCGCACCGCTGGCGATGAAGGAATTCGGCGTCGATTCGAGTTTCAGCCGCAGCGCCGACGACGAACCGCTGTACCGGATCGAGCCGGTGGCGCCATCGGCGGTCAATGCGATCGTGGCGCTGGGCGCCGTGGCGCCGATGAAGGTGCTTGCCAATAGCGAACTGCAGAACAGGACCGGCGCCGGCGCCTCGGATCGCTCGACCCGGCACATCGAGGTGCAGCTGCCTGCCGGCGTCAGCTACCGGGTCGGTGACCATCTCAGCGTGGTGCCGCGTAACGATCCCTCGCTGGTGGATGCCGTCGCGCGCCGCTTCGGATTTCTTCCCGGAGACCAGATCCGGCTGCAGGTCGCGCAAGGCCGCCGCGCGCAATTGCCGGTCGGTGACGTGGTGTCGGTCGGGCGCCTGCTTTCCGAATTCGTCGAGCTGCAGCAGGTCGCGACCCGCAAGCAGATCCAGATCATGTCGGAGCACACGCGCTGCCCGATGACCAGGCCGAAGCTGCTGGCCTATGTCGGTGACGATGCCGCCGCCACCGAACGCTATCGCGCCGACATCCTGACCAAGCGCAAATCGGTGTTCGACCTGCTTGAAGAGCATCCGGCCTGCGAATTGCCGTTCCATGCCTATCTCGAAATGCTGTCGCTGCTGGCGCCACGCTACTATTCGATCTCGTCGTCGCCGTCGGTCGATGCCAACAGCTGCAGCGTCACCGTCGCAGTGGTGGAAGGTCCCGCGAGTTCCGGACGCGGCGTCTACAAGGGCATCTGCTCGAACTACCTCGCCAGTCGCCGCGCGGGCGAGACCATCCACGCCACGGTGCGCGAGACCAAGGCCGGATTCAGATTGCCCGACGACAACAGCGTGCCCGTCATCATGATCGGACCGGGCACGGGTCTGGCGCCGTTCCGCGGCTTCCTCGCGGAGCGTGAGGCGCGTAGGTCCAAAGGCGCCAGCCTCGGTCCGGCCATGCTGTTCTTCGGCTGCCGTCATCCCGATCAGGATTATCTCTATGCGGACGAGCTGAAGGCGTGGGCCGCAGCAGGGATCACCGAACTGCACACCGCGTTCTCGCGCGCCGAAGGCCCGAAAACCTATGTGCAGCATCTGGTGGCGGCGCAGAAGGAGCGTGTTTGGAGCCTGATCGAACAGGGCGCGATCATCTACGTGTGCGGCGATGGCGGCAAGATGGAGCCGGACGTCAAGGCCGCGCTGGTGGCGATCTACCGGGAGCGCAAGGGCGCCGACGCGGAGGCGGGATTGCGCTGGATCGAGGAAATGGGCACCGGCAATCGCTACGTGCTGGATGTGTGGGCGGGGGGATAGCGACGAAGCGCTTTACCCGGCCACACAGCGTGGTTAGAAGTCCGCCATGCAGCCGATCCTCTTTCTGTTCCCCTCCTACCAGCCGACGGTGCTGTTTTGCGAATTGCTGGAACGGTTTCGGCAGATCGACCCATCGCCCATTGTCGTTGTCGATGATGGCAGCGGCCCGGCCTACGACGAACTGTTTCGGCGCGCCGCCCGAATATCCGACACCGTTGTTCTGAAGAACGCCGTCAATCTCGGCAAGGGCGCGGCGCTCAAGCATGGTATCAACCATATTCTGGTGAACTACCCCGATTGCATCGGGGTTGTCACCGCCGACGCTGACGGGCAGCACGCGATAGAAGACATCCTGAATGTCGCGAACGAACTTCGATCGCGGCCGACCGAGGCCATCTTCGGCTCGCGCAGCTTCAAGCGCGACGTTCCCTTCCGCAGCAAGATCGGCAACATCATCTCGCGCTATGTCTACCGTTTCCTGATCGGCCTCAACTTGTCGGACACGCAGACCGGCTTGCGCGGAATCCCGCGGCGGCTCGGCGAACTGAGCTTGGGCATTCGCGCCAACCGCTATGAATTCGAAACCGAGCAGCTGATCATCCTGACCAACGAGCGCATCGGATTTCGGGAAATACCGATCCAGACCATCTACATCGACGAAAACCGGGAATCCCATTTCCGGCCGCTGTACGATTCCCTGAAGATCTATTTTGTCCTGCTGCGTTACGCGCTGGCCAGCGTGGCCGCTGCCGCGACCGACCTGGTGACGTTCTGGATCATCTTCGGATCGACTCAGCAAATCCTGCTGTCGAACATGTCGGCGCGAATGATTTCACTGTGGGTGCAACTGGCCTTGCTGCAGAGTTTTGTTTTCCGCAGAAAGATCAGCGTCAGGATTTTCGTCGAGTACATCGGGCTCGTGCTGGTGTCCGGCCTGATATCCAGTGCTCTGCAGATTCAGTTGCTGCAGCTTGTCAATGTGCCGCTTCTTACCAAGATCGTCGCAGATACCCTTGTGTTTCTGTTCAATTTTCTCTTCATCCGGGATTTCATTTTCCGGCGCTGGAACGAAGCCGCCACCGAGGACTAGGGACGCGCATCCGATACCAGTAACGTCATGCCCGAGCCTTCGACCACTTTCCGGTAGCCGCGCGCCTTGGTCTGCGCGGCTATGAAATCCAGGATCGTCGGATGGGTCAGGTGAGGCGGATAGAGGATGCCGGTGCAGCCGGCTGATTCACTGATTTGCTGCGCAAGTTGATCGGATAGCGGGTCGGCGACATGGAAGAACCGGATCTGGGACAGAAATTTCTGGAAGGCCGCAATCGTGGTGATATAGGCGTCGACGCTGAAGACCGTGCAACCGCGAACCAGCAGTTTCTCCACGTTCTGATTGATCTCGATCCCGAACCCCCGGATCATCTGCTCGTGGGCGAACCGTTGTTTCAGTTTCTCGTCATTGAGTGCCAGCGGTAGCGTCAGAACGACACAAAGCACGGCCACGCCGGCCGCGACGGCGATATCCCGAACATGCCACGGTCGCTCGCCCGTGGCGCCCCGTGCCGTTGTCAATCGGCGCGCCACCGCAAACAGCGGAATGAAAGCGGTGATCAGCAGGAGTCCCAGCGCATTCCGCAGGTCGTAGCTGGCGGTGTTGGCCCACAACCACAGTCCTGCCCCCAGCGGTAGTGCGAGCCATCGCACCCGCGGCAGGAACGGGCACAGCGCAAGGCCGGCGACAAGCAGAATGCGAAACGGCAACGTGAAGTTCGAATTGAGCAGGTTGGCGGCCCGGGAAAGCCTTTCGGACAACTCCGTCACCGGGTAGTGAGGCATCCCCCGGAACGCAAGATGTGAATAATTGATGGCATAGGTGGCGACGAAAATCGCGACCACGCCGATCGCGGCGGCGATGAGCCTGTTTCTCTCGGTGCCCCGGAGATATCTGGCGGCATCGGTACAGGTCGCGATCAGGAGCGCGATCGCC
The DNA here is from genome assembly GCF_030654605.1 of Bradyrhizobium sp. Taxonomy (GTDB): domain Bacteria; phylum Pseudomonadota; class Alphaproteobacteria; order Rhizobiales; family Xanthobacteraceae; genus Bradyrhizobium. The sequence goes on along the minus strand of NZ_JAURXB010000113.1, from coordinate 2,102 downwards.
ACCAGGCCGTGCATTGGTTTCGTCGCTGCGGCGATGGCGAGAAGACACAGCGACAGCAGCGCCGTGACGATTTTCCGTCGATCGAAATCGCCTTCAGGAGCGTTGGTGAGAAATAGCGCGGTGCCGCCAAGTGCAAAAATCGCGGCGATCCAGTCCGGAAATCCCTCCTGCAGGGTAGATCTGATCCACGGCTCGCGAATTTCAGCCACGAACCAGACGAACACGAAGAGCAGGGACACCGCATAGCGCCAGCTCAGCCGGCCCAGGATTGCCGTCAACAGGACGATGGGGACGGTGATGAGAACGATATAGGTATAAAAAGCAAAATACTGTTCTGCTGACCCGATGAAGATGTAGGTGGCCGCCCAGGTGGTCGGAATGAATTGCGGATAACCCATGGAGCGGACCGGAAACAATCCGTCCGACCAGATCCGCGCCCAGATGTTCCAGTTCACGGGGTCGCTGTTCTGGAAGATGTTGGGAACGCCGTGTTTCCAGATGTTGAAATAGGTGAAGCCGAGCACGACGAGGCTGCCGACCATCCACTTCACGTCCGATAGCAGAAGGACCGATGTGCCCGGCTGGGCCGGCGTTCCCGGCGCTGCGACTTTCCTTGCCATCATGAAGATCAGGGCGGCGATCAGCACGGCCGCGACGACGCGATAGGTCGTGAGCGGGTCGAGATGGAACAGGGCGATCAGCGTCACCAGAGCATGGTTCGCCACCAGGCTGCTGAGGTAGATGGCGAGCCAGCGCTGCGGAAAACCCGGAATATCGAACGCGCGGACAAGCACCAGTCCCGGCAGAACAAAGACGAAGAATATCGCCAGCAACCCATTCACGTAAATGGGGGCGAAGCCAAGAAATCCTGTCATGCCAAGAGCATTTCGTTAATACGCCACCGAATGCCGAAACTACGCCGCCTTCGCCACCGCCCCATGGGCATGTTTGTCGATCGCGTCGATGATTTCCGGCCACATCGGAATCGGCAGCGCGTGGCCCATGCCCTCGATCATCAGCAGCTTGGCGCCCGGGATCGAGGCTGCGGTGTCCTTGCCGCCCTCGGGACGGACCAGCGGATCGACGGTGCCGTGGATCACCAGCGTCGGCGCCTTGACGGCGTGCAGCCGTGGCTTGCGGCTGCCCGAGGCCAGGATGGCGCGGAGCTGGCGGCCGACGCCGTTGGGATTGAGGCCGCGCTCGAAGGTGCGTTCGGCGCGTTCGAGGTCCTTGGCTTCGTCGAGCGGGAAATGGCCGACGCGCAGCACCTTCCAGGTCTGGGCGAAGCGCGTGATATATTCTTCCTTGGTAGTCGGCGGCGGCGCCATCAGCATCGCCGCCGCCTCGCGGGTCGGCGGCGGCACCTTCGGATTGCCGGTGGTCGACATGATCGAGGTGAGCGAGCGCACCCGCTGCGGAAACGAGATGGCGATTTCCTGGGCGATCATGCCGCCCATGGAGGCGCCGACGATGTGCGCCGACTTGATGCCGAGTGCGTCCATCAGCCCGGTGGTGTCCTCGGCCATGTCCCTGATCTTGTACGGCGCGGCCACCGGAATTTTCAGGAACCGGAGTTTCATCAGTTCGAGCAGGGTCAGGCGCTGGCCGCCGCTCAGCCGGCCGGACTTTCCGATGTCGCGATTGTCGAAGCGGATAACGCGAAATCCGCGGGCCGCGAGTTCACGGCAGAACTCGTCGTCCCACAGGATCATCTGCGCGCCGAGCCCCATGATCAGCAGCATCGGCTCCGCGCCGGCGTCGCCGAAGATCTCGTAACAAATGTCGATGCCGTTGGCCCGCGCGATCTGCGGCGGCTGATGGGTTGACGAATTCACGTAATGGGCTCCCTCGAATGGCAAGCGACTGGGAACTCTATGGCACGGTTTTTCGCGCCGCAGAAGGCTCCGGTGCGGCAGGCGGCCTGACAAATCGCACGGGGCGATCAAATCGACGCCGGCGATCAAAATGACGCCGGCGATGTTGACCGCCCTGTCGCAACAGTGTGGTATGGACCAAAAGGCGGGGCGCCAAAGCCCCCGGTGATTACGCTGGAGGGCGCCGATGGCAGACAAGAGCAACGATCCGGTCGCGATGTGGCAGAA
>NZ_JAURXB010000001.1 GCF_030654605.1 Bradyrhizobium sp. | reverse complement strand
CTGAATTCGAACCATGGCGCGTTTGACGCTACTGGTAGGGCGGAAATATGAGAACCGGAAACCGACGGGATAACGACGCTGTTATCTTCCTTCTCCCCTCCCTCCACGCGCGCTTGCGCGTGGCGGGGTCCGAGGCGAGCGAAGCTCGCTCTCGAGGTCGGGGGTGGGGGGTGCTTCAGCAAACCCGCTGGCAGTCGAATCCGCTGATAGACCCCCCACCCCCGACCCCTCCCCACCGCGCGCGAGGGCGCGCGGGAGGAGGGGAGAAGAAAGCCGCTACCCCCGCGCCTGCCGCTTCACCGGCTGCCGCACGGCGTCGGAGGCCGCGCAGGCCTCGCGGAGCTCGACCAGCCTGCGGCGTTCCTGCCAGGGCTGGATGACGCTGAGCCACAATTCGCGAAACCCCATGATCGAAATCGAGATTCCGAACGGGATCAGGAAATACAGGATCCGGAACACCACCAGGGTGGCCAGAAGCTGTTCCGGGACGAATTGCGGCAGGGCGACCAGCATGGCGGCGTCGAACACGCCGATCGAGCCCGGCGCGTGGCTGGCGAAGCCGAGCAGGGTGGCCAGGATGAACACCACCGCCAGCGAGACGAAATCGATGCCGGGGCTGGCCGGCATCAGCAGATACATCGCCAGCGCGCAGAACCCGAGATCGACCACGCCGATCACGACCTGCAGCAGCGTCAGTCGCGCCGAGGGCAGCACCACTTTCCAGCCGTTCTGGCCGAGCTGGCGGCGTTCCTTGCCGGTCACCAGCCAGACGAAATAGGCCGCGATGCCGGCGAGGCAGCCGATCGCGATCAGCCGGTTCACGGAAGGCGGCAGCAGGTCCATCGCGGTCGCCGCCTCCGGGTGCCAGGCCATGCCGATGCCGAGCACGAACAGGTTGCCGAGCCAGAAGGTGAGGCCCGACAGGAAGCAGATCTTGGCGACGTCGATGGCGGAAAGCCCGTGATCCGAATAGATCCGGAACCGGATCGCGCCGCCGGTGAACACGGTGGCGCCGATATTGTGACCGATCGTGTAGCTGGTGAAGCTCGCCAGCGCGGCGGTGCGATAGGGCACGTGCCGCTTGCCGATGGTTCGCAGCGCGAAGAAATCATAGAAGGTCAGCGTGCAGAACGCGCCGATCACGCACAGCGCGGCCAGCGCGATGTGGGCAGGCGGAATCTCCGTCAGCGCCGTCAGGATCACGCCGGTATCGACCCCCTTGAGGGTGCGAACCATGGTGGAAATGGCGAAGGCGACGATGAGGAGGCTCGCGGCGATTCCGAGCCGTTTCCAGCCGATCCGTTCCTTGAAGCCACGCCCCAGCGTGGTCAGCAGTCCGTGCATTCATCCTCCCGGCGGGGCGGCAAAAGTATGTGAACCTTCTGGCACCGATTGATGACAGGCATACGCCGATCGCCGGTTCCGTGAAGATCCATAAGGCAAAAACGGGCCGTTGTGCAGTCCTTGACAACGCCCGGCGATTGGCCACGCCGGGGCTTCCGTCACATTTCGTATATATGCCTTAACGCGGAAAATCCGGCTCCGGGCATTGATTGGGATCAACGGGTTCGGGGGTGGTGGTGTTCCGCTGGTTCCGGCATCCAGCATTGTCGTCGCCCGGCTCGACCGGGCGATCCAGTACGCCGCGGCTTCCCGGCTCTAACGCTGGCATCTCTGGAATACGGGGTCGCCCGGTCATAGGCGAGCGGAAGCGACGCCGTCCTTCGGACGGCTATGGCCGGGCGATGACAGCGGTGGTCGTGCGGGCGCCGAGACGGCGGATTAGCAAAGCTAATCCGCCGTCATTGCGAGCCAACGGGTCGCGCGAACGCGCGCCCGATGGCAGGCTCAGCGAAGCAATCCATCTTTCTTCGAACGTCGAAGGAAGTTGGATTGCTTCGTCGCAAGCGCTCCCTTGCGCAAACGCTTCGCGTTTGTCGCAGGCAATGACGGCGTCATCGGCAGAACCGCTCACCCGGCAGCTTCGGTAAACGGATTGAAGATGACGAGCCCGCCGAATTTGCGGCCGTGCTGCATGTCCTCGGTGTACAACGTGTCGCATCCGGCTTCGAGCGCGGCGGCGACGATCAATGCATCATAGAACGACAGGCCGTGTTCGCGGGCGAGTGCGACGGCGCCGGCATGCGTGTTCAAGGTGAGCGGCACGACATCGTCGAGCGAGGCACGAAACAGCCCGAGCGCGAACTCGATGTGCGGCCAATCGTGGCCAAGCTTCCGCCGCGCGACATGCACGAATTCGTTCAATACCTGAACGCTGGCGAGGCCACGGCGCCCCAGGCACTCGTTGGCAATCTGTCTTTTCGCATCCGAGGTCGCCGCATAGACCAGAATGTTGGTATCGAAAAACGCTGTCACCGCTCGTTGGCCTCGTCCCGATCGAATTTGTAATCGGCAGGAAGCGTCCAGTTGAGCGATGCGATGCGCTCGAGCGCCGCCTTGCGACGGTCCTCCTTCTGCACGACCAGCGTTCGTTCGGCCACATCGACGATGTTGATTTCGTCGCCGGCGACCAGACCCATCTTCTCGACCAGCGCCTTGGGCAACCGCACGGCCAGACTGTCACCCCATTTTGAAACCTGCATTGCTGCCTCCTTGGTATTGAAAAGGCCTCACCGCTTGTTGGCGTCATCGCGGTTCCAGACGAACCCCGCGGGTTTGGGCTTTTGCAGGCTGCGGAGCCGGGCGATGAACCCGCTCTTGTCATCCTTGTCATCGCATTTCACGATTACGATGGTGCGGGCATCCGCCGACGTGACATCGACGTCGTCGCCTTCGGCGAGCCCCAGTTTTTCAACCAGCTTCTTGGGCAGCCGCACGGCAAGGCTGTTGCCCCATTTGGAAACCTGCATGGTGGACTCCTTGATCGCCAATTGATGATATCATGGTGATGATATCATTTTCAAGGTCCACCGGTTTGTCAAAATCGGCATGCGATTATTGCGACGGGGCAAGACCCTTGATCCCGTCTTATTTGTAGTTACAATAACTCGATGAAGATCACGTTCGATCCGGCAAAGCGGGCGAGCACGCTGAGCGACCGCGGTCTCGATTTCGCCGACGCCGCCGAGGTGTTCGCCGGCAAGGCTCTGAACATTCCGGACGAACGCCGTGACTATGGCGAGCCCAGAATTATCACCGTGGGGTCGCTGCGCGGACGAATGGTGATCGTGGTTTGGACGCCGCGCGGCAACGGGCGGCACGTATTTTCGATGAGGAAAGCCAATGACCGGGAAAAAGCGCGCTTTGGGAAGCGACTTGAAGAAAGTTGATCGCCACGTCATTCAGCCGCACGAATATGACGAGGTGCCTGAACTGACCGACGACATGGCCGAGCGCGCCGATCTCTATCAGGGCGGCAAGCTGATCCGTCGCGGACGGCCGAAATCCGACGATCCCAAGCAACTGATCACCTTGCGGCTGGATGCCGCGGTGCTGCGCTGGTTTCAGCAGAGCGGCCCGGGCTATCAGTCCCGCATCGGCGCGGCGCTGAAATCGCACATGACGCGCAGGCAGGCGGCGGCGAAGACGTCACCGCGCGGGAAAACGGTCAAGAAGAAGGCCGGGTGAACTGACCGGCTCAAGTCCCCGGCCGTCCCCGCAGCATCCCGGCAATCCCGAGGTCTTCGTCGAGTTCGGGCCAGTGAATACCCATCGGCATCAGCTCGAAGCGCCCGCGCGCGGCGGTGTCGGCGTCGCGCAGCCGCGGATACCACGCCAGCGGAATAGCGATCCTGCGGCCGTCCGCCAGCGTCACCACCAGTTCGTCCGCGGTGAAGGCAACCGAGACCGGCCTGATATCGCCGACATCAATTTCCAAAGTGCTCATGCCATTTGCCTGTCAGGACATCGCGCTGCGATCCCGGATGACGGATGATAGCGCCGATTTCATGGGGTTGTACCTACCCCCCTGTTCCCGCTAGGTTACCACAATGGGGGAAGCCAAAAATAACGAAGCCGTGGAAGCGTTTATCCGCCGATGGCAGGGCCGCGAGGGCGGCCAGGAGCGGGCCAATTACGTCTCGTTCCTCAATGAATTGATCGTGCTGCTGGGATTGCCGCCGCCCGACCCGGCCGACGCCACCCATGAAAACAACGATTACGTCTTCGAGCGCGCCGTCCGCAAGCACAAGGACGAAGGCGACTCCCACGGCCGCATCGATCTCTACAGGAAGAACAGTTTCGTTCTCGAAGCCAAGCAGAGCCGCCTGAAAGGCATCAAGAAAGTCGCCGGCCAGAACGACCTGTTCACCGCCGAAATCCCCGAAGGCTCGCGCGGCCGGCGCGGCGCCGATCGCGCCTGGGACGTGCTGATGCTGAACGCCAAGCGGCAGGCGGAAGAATACGCCCGCGCGCTGCCGACCTCGCACGGCTGGCCGCCGTTCATCCTCGTCTGCGATGTCGGCCACTGCATCGAGGTCTATGCGGATTTTTCCGGACAGGGCAAGAACTACACCCAGTTCCCGGACCGCCAGACTTTTCGCATTTATCTGGAAGACCTGCGCATCGAAGATGTCCGCGAACGCCTGCGCAAAATCTGGCTCGCTCCGGAAACGCTCGATCCGGCGCAGGCCTCGGCCAGGGTCACGCGCGATATCGCCAGACGCCTCGCGCAGGTTTCGCTGGCGCTGGAGAAGAAGAACTATCCCGCGCAGGACGTCGCGATGTTCCTGATGCGCTGCCTGTTCACGATGTTCGCCGAGGACGTCGGCCTGCTGCCGGAAAAATCCTTCAAGGACGTGCTGGAGGAATGCGAGAAGAATCCGGAAGCGTTTACGCATGACGTCGGCCAGCTCTGGGAAGCGATGGACCTCGGCACCTGGGCGCATGTGCTGAAAACCAAGGTGAAGAAATTCAACGGCGAATTCTTCCGCAATCATGCCGCGCTGCCGCTCGGCCGCGAGGAAATCGGCGAACTGCGACAGGCGGCGACCTATAACTGGAACGAGGTCGATCCCTCGATCTTCGGCACGCTGGTCGAACAGGCGCTCGATCCGGAAGAGCGCAAGCGTCTCGGCGCGCATTATACGCCGCGCGCCTATGTCGAGCGGCTGGTGGTCGCCACCATCATCGAACCCCTGCGCGAGGACTGGCGCAACGTGCAGGCCACCGCCGAAACCAAACGCGCATCCGGCGACCTCAAGGGTGCGGCGGCCGAGGTGCAGGCGTTTCACGAGAAGCTCTGCGAAACGCGGGTGCTCGATCCTGCCTGCGGTACCGGTAACTTCCTCTACGTCTCGCTGGAATTGATGAAGCGGCTGGAAGGCGAGGTGCTGGAAGCGCTGCTCGACCTCGGCGGCCAGGAAGCCCTGCGCGGGCTCGGCTCGCACAGCGTCGATCCGCATCAGTTCCTCGGGCTCGAAATCAATCCGCGCGCCGCGGCGATTGCCGAACTGGTATTGTGGATTGGCTATCTGCAATGGCATTTCCGCACCAAGGGTGCGGCCCCGGAAGAGCCGATTCTGCGTGCCTTCAAGAACATTAAGGTCAAGAACGCCGTGCTGACGTGGGACGGCGACCCGATTCCGAAGATCGTCGATGGCAAGGAAACCTATCCCAACGCGCGGCGGCCGGAGTGGCCGACGGCAGAGTACATTGTCGGCAATCCGCCGTTTATTGGCGGAAAAGATATTCGTGCACGTCTGAGGTCAGGCGAAGCGGAGGCGTTGTGGGCGG